>NZ_JADYWM010000016.1:0-99004 GCF_015864815.1 Pseudoalteromonas sp. NZS100 | reverse complement strand
GAGCCATTAAGCTAACTTGTACTAATTACCCGTGAGGCTTAACCATACAACGCCAAACGCGTTTTATGCGACAGTTTAGACAGAAGTTAATATAACTAAAGTAGAAATTACTTAGAAAGACTTAAAAAATATTATCAGATATTTTCCAAATTCAGTTAGTGCGTAGAAATACGAATTAACGCCCAAATTTGCTTGGTGACAATAGCGTTTTGGACCCACCTGATTCCATGCCGAACTCAGTAGTGAAACGAAACAGCGCCGATGATAGTGTAGCATTTGCTATGTGAAAGTAGGACATTACCAGGCTTCAAATTGTAGAGAGCCCGATTCGAAAGAGTCGGGCTTTTTTACGTCTGCAGAAAAGTGAAATGTGCGCAATTAATACACACTCACAGCAACACCCATCACGTAGGTCGGGCGAGCACAGCGACTCCCGACGTTAAAATCACAGCAAAATCCCTCAATATCTCAGTGGGCCAATCCAGTAGCATTTGCTATGTGACTCTCCACCGCTGTGGGCACTACAACACTACCAGACTTCACATTGTAGAAAGCCCGACTAGAAATAGTCGGGCTTTTTTACGTCTGCAGAAAAGTAAAATGTGCGCAATTAATATCCACTCACAGCAACACCCATTACGTAGGTCGGGCGAGCGTAGCGACTCCCGACGTTAAAATCACATCTAGGAGTGTGCAATTAATATTTATAAAAGTAGGATTGTTAATGAGAGCAGAGATATTTAGTCGTTAAGCATTACTTAAAATTTTATCTAGTTGTCCTGTTCTCAGTTTTATATAGATACTTCTAATAAAGTACTTAAGAAAACTGTACTATTACAGGTGTTTTAAAATAACTATAACGAGAAACAAATGAAATTATTAACTGCAGCAACTTTATTACTTGCTTCATCGACAGCTTTTGCACGCCCTGCACCGCTAGTGTCTATTCCTACTCATGATGCCTTTTTTAATAGTATTGCAGCGCATTGCGGTAAAGCTTTTGAAGGTGAAGTAGCAGTAGATAACGCGAAAGGCCCAAGCTCATTTACAGATAAAAAACTGGTTATGCATGTACGTAAATGTAGTGAGACTGAGTTACAAGTACCGTTTCATGTGGGAGACGATGCATCACGTACGTGGATCATAACTAAAACGGGTAGCGGCTTGAGTTTAAAGCACGATCATCGTCATAAAGATGGAACAGACGACGCATCAACTATGTATGGTGGCCATACGCTTGATGCAGGGTCTGCGCAGATACAGTCGTTTCCAGCAGACCAATACTCTAAAGAGTTATTTGTAAAACAAGGTCTTGCGCAGTCTGTAGGTAATACATGGCAAATGTATATTTACCCAGAAGTATTTACTTATCGATTAATTCGCCAAGGACGTGAGTTTAAGGTGGATTTTGATTTAACTAAACCGATTACTCCACCATCAGCACCTTGGGGTTATAAAGACTAAGGTTACTTACCCTTACTTGTATCTTTTTTAGTTTCGCATTGGAGTAAAACACTTAAATCTGGTTGGTAAGCGCGTGGTTTTGTTGGAAAGCGCTCGTACTCTTGCACGCCTTCAAGTACTTTCAACATAAAGGTATTGCCGCGGCATAGACGGTCAGCATGGCGCAATAAAAATACACTTTGATTGGTAAAGTGTTTGTAATCGTCTGACTGGATTTCTATTTTATAATTGTCTTCGCCAATTTGTGTTTGGTAGTAATGTACTTTGTTATCAAAGTCGTAGAGCTTCTCGGTTTCGGCTTTTTCAGCAAGTGCAGTATTTGCACTCGAAAGGGCCACCAGCGTAGCGCCTATAAATAAGCGTGGTGTGTTTATTCCTTTCATAAAATGTATCCTTTAATTTGCGAACTTTATACCCATTAATAAGAGTAATAAGGTCGATTTCTTTACGTATTAGTCTAACACCCAAAAAGGGAAAGTGTGATGTTCAAACAAATAAAACAACTTTTTGCTGTATTCGATGAACAGCAGCCAAGTATGCAAGAGCACGATTTAAAAACAGCTGTTGCTGCATTATTAATTGAAGTTATGCGTGCAGATACCAAGCTTGAACATGATGAACAACGAACCCTGACTGTAACCTTAAAAAAGTATTTTAATTTAACAGATATTGAGGTTAATGAGCTTACTAATAACGCGGCAAGTAGCTTAGATGATTCGATAGATTACTTTCAGTTTTCAAAACAGATTAATGAGCATTGCAGCGCGGCACAGCGAATAGAAATAATAGAGTTATTATGGCGCTTAGCGTATGCCGATGGAGAAATAGATCCCCAAGAAGACTACGTTATACGTAAAGTAGCAGGGCTTTTATATGTAACGCATACCGACTTTATCGCCGCCAAAATAGCAGCGACAAAGTAAGTAGGCGTGCGTGCAAGTTATTTTAACTTACTTGCAACGCTTACTAACTGATGAGCGAGGGCTGATACTTTTTCAGCCGTTACAGGTTCATTTATTTGCCCATTTTCATTAAACAATGTGTGCACAGCGGGTACTGCAAGTTGATCGGCAAGTACTAACGATCCAATGCCGCTTAATATATCACGCACATGATTTAAACCGCGTAAGCCGCCAAGCCCACCAGGCGATGCTGCAAACAAAGCAACCACTTTATTACGAAAAGCAGGAACAGCACCTTGCTCTGTACGCGATGCCCAATCAATCGCATTTTTTAGTGCTGCGGTAATAGAGCCGTTGTACTCTGGGCTTGCTAGTAAAATACCGTCGGCTGTACGTAGCTTATCTTTTAAAAGCTGTACATCGCTTGGTGTACCTTGCGCTTCAATATCTTCGTTAAATAGTGGGATGTTTA
Source organism: Pseudoalteromonas sp. NZS100 (assembly GCF_015864815.1). NCBI lineage: Bacteria > Pseudomonadati > Pseudomonadota > Gammaproteobacteria > Alteromonadales > Pseudoalteromonadaceae > Pseudoalteromonas > Pseudoalteromonas sp. NZS100. Next base: position 96,166 of record NZ_JADYWM010000016.1, on the reverse strand, counting down.
ATTCGTTTAGTTTTATTACTTCTACTTCAGCACCTGTTTGTAGAGCAAAACGTGCTGCCTCATTAATAATTTTTTGATTAAAGCTTTCTTGGCGAAGGCTTCCAGCTAGGGCGATAATTTTTGGTGCTGACATGGTAGTGGCCTTTTAATGTTTTAAGTTACATGACTAATGTAGCAAAATTTCACTTGTAGAAAACCCTAATAAACGCAACACTTGTGTGCGTATATGCACATAAGTAAAAGGTAGGCAGCATGGCGATAAAATTTGAAGATTGGCAAGACGTTAAAGTTGCGTTCGAAGTAGCACGGTTAGGCACGCTAACAGCAGCGGCCGAGGAGCTTAATGTGCACCACAGCACAGTGCTTAGGCGAATTAATAATCTTGAAAAAAACTTAAATGCACGGCTTTTTCATCGCCATGCTCGTGGCTACAAGGTTACTGAAATTGGCACCAAGTTATTTGCAACAGCACAAACAATCCATAGCTCCTTAGAGCAGTTACATAACGATATAGTAGCGGCCGATAGCACCCTTAGAGGTAGTTTGTTGCTAACGACGGTAAGTGGCTTCATGGATGTCCTTGGTGATGTATGTGAGCAATTTCAGGCGCTACATCCACAAGTGCAGCTTGAGGTTATTTTAGAACAAAAAAGGCTAAGGCTCGATCACGGACAAGCACATATTGCAGTGCGTGCAGGCCCAAGACCTGATGAAGGCGATTATATTGCTCAGCATTTGGCGCAGCTTTCATCGGGTTTATACGCTAATAAACGTTACATTAATAAATACGGTATGCCTAAATTATTAATTGATTTACAACAACATAACTTTGTATCGGGCGTGGCAGGTTTTAATGCCCGCGTGCCTTATTTTGCATGGGCTGATGAACATATTCCTGCATCGCAAATTAAGCTGCGAGTATCTGAAACCGCAGAAGCGACTCGTGCAATCATTAAAGGTTTAGGCATAGGCGGATTACAACATGATGTGGCGGCGCAGTATGCTGATTTAGTACCGATATTACACAATGAGCTACACTGGCCTACCGATGTATGGTTAGTCACGCATCACTTAGTGCATCGTACTGCTAAAGTGCAAGCTTTTGCCGAGTTATTAAAAACACATTTTAGTAAGTTAACTGCTAACCAATAGTTTTAGCAGCATTTTAGCCGTGTTTTAAATGTTTATAGTGTTTTTTTTACTTCTATCCCTAGGCGTTTAGCCAAGCGTACCAAGTTAGCTCTATCTAATTCGAGCACTCTTGCTGCTGCTGACCAATTGTAATTATGCTGCTTTAATTGCTCGGTAATTACATTGTATTGCAAAGATTCTACAGCTTGCTTTAGAGGTTGGTTGATTAGGGTATTGGTTGTGCTTTGAGTTGCAACAATAGAGTTTGGCTGTGCACTAGGTGTTAAATCACAGTGCTCGCTTGTAATGGTTATTATTGGATTTTTCCATTGGCTTTGTTTCGCTTTTAGCGCACTTCGGCTAATGACATGTTCAAGCTCGCGAACGTTACCTGGCCAGTTGTACTGATTAAGCAATGCTTGCGCTTCGGGGCTTAGTTTTAATTGTTTTATCCCTAATTTACGGGCTGTTTGCTCAATAAAATAACCAGCTAAGAGTGTTATGTCGTGCTCGCGTTTACTAAGTGGTGGCACAGTAATAGGGTAGACACTGAGGCGATGGTATAAATCGGCTCTAAAGCGACCTTGAGCTACTTCTTCTTTTAAATTTCTGTTGGTTGCAGCAACGACGCGTACATCTACGTACTTTGGCGTGTCTTCTCCTACCGTTTGTATTTCGCCACTTTGTAGCACTCGTAATAGTTTACTTTGCATGGCCAGGGGCAGTTCGCCAATTTCATCTAAAAATAACGTGCCGCCATCAGCTAATTGAAATTTACCTTGGCGCGAATTTTGTGCGCCTGTAAAAGCCCCTTTCGCATGACCAAAAAATTCACTTTCAGCAAGGCTTTCGGGAAGTGAGGCGCAATTTAAGTGAATAAGCGGTTGATCTTTGCGAGCTGAATTTAAGTGAATATTACGCGCAACAAGCTCTTTCCCTACCCCTGTTTCACCTAATATAAGCACGCTAAAGTTAGATGCTGCAACGAGTTTAATGTCGTTTTTAAGTGTTTGCATTAGCGGACTTTGGCCAATAATTTCACCGCCGTCCCGTGTTAATGCTTCACGATTTAGTTCTTGTACTAATGCACTTGAGTGCTGTGCATGCTGTTTGTAATGGGCAAGTTCTAAGGCCGTTTTAAAGTGCGCGCTACACAGCGTTTGTAAGGTATTGAGTATATCAGCGCTTATGCTGTTAAATGCATTGGCGTTAAGGCTATCAAACGTAAGTACGCCAAGTAGCGCGTTTTTATCATAAAGAGGTAAACCTAAACATGCATGTACCGGTATGTCGCCGGTTTTAGCTAATAGCAATCCGTCGTATGGATCGGGTAGTGGGCAGTCGTGCGCAAATTGAAGCGCGAGTGTGCTTTTGCAAATAGCTTCTAGGCGAGGGTGTTCTACTATTTTAAATCGTCTGCCTAAACTGTCGGGCATTAATCCTTTAATTGCCAGGGGTTTTAATTGTTCGCCCTGAAGCACTAATAACGCACTTGCATCACTAGGAATAACCCGTTTAACCGTTGCTAGTAATTGATCAAAGCTATGCTCGTGTAGTGTACTTTGAGCAAGCTCTAGAGCAACTTGTGTAAGGTTGAATTGCTGGTTCACGTCAAAATGACCTATTTGTGTTTTTATGAGTTAATTTATAGTAGGTCATAAAGACTCACACTGTAAAGTGATTTAATTTAACTTGTTGAATTTAACTAATTAAACTTGTTGGCACAGTATGTGTAATAGCTAAGTAACGTAGTTAGTTACAGAGATCGCCATGAACACACTAATGCTGAATAATTTAAATAATCAAACACAGTTTAGTTCACTGCATGAGGCACTAGCGTGCGCTGAATACTTTTTTGCTCAGTATGGTGTAGGGCAGGAAATAAAATAATGCGCCCTATAAACTTAACAGAGCCAATGCCAGCACGCGTTGCTATTCATCAAGTATCTCAATGGCCGTTATGGATGCTAGCTTTTAGGCCTTTCTTTTTAGGCGGTGGCTTATTGGCATTTTTGTCAGTGGGGTATTGGCTACTTATTTTAACAGGCCATGCAAGTTGGCACTTATCGATACCTGCGACATTATGGCACGCGCACGAAATGCTGTTTGGCTTTGCAGGAGTTGTAGCTGTTGGCTTTTTACTTACCGCAGCACAAACGTGGACAGGCGTGCCGAGCATAAGTGGCAAAGCCCTTATGTGGCTCACGTTTATATGGCTTGCAGCGCGCTTAGCCTTTTTTGTGATATTGCCTGATATTGCTCATTTTAATTTATATGCTGCACTTACATTACAAGTTATTTGGTGGCTAGGCGCCATAGCAGTACTGGCTAATATGTTATTAAAAGCCAATAGCAAAAGTAACTATCCGTTTTTAGCTATTTTAGCTGTGCTTTGTGGGCTCAATGTATTGTATTTAATACTTGTTTTAAAACAAAACATGCAGCTTGCACTTGGTGTGGTTGATACCGCAGTACTGGTAATTACTTTACTAGTTGGCATTGTTGCGGGTCGCGTTCTACCATTTTTTACCGCTAAAGGTCTAGGTTTAACCGCACAAGTTCGCACTCCTAAAATAGATAAAGCTGTTATGTATTTATCTATTTTGGCTATCACTTTATTTTTCATCAACAAGTTGTTTTTGAACACGATTAATCCTGCGTTAGTTGTTGCAACTGTTGCTGCGCTTCACCTGGTCAGGGCTGGTTTTTGGTGGGATAGCAAGGTATTGAGAGTGCCGTTGTTATGGTCTTTACATTTTTCCTACTTAGCGTTAGGCGTAGGGTTAATGATGGTTGCATTTAGCTTTTATAGCAGTGCAATACAATTTAAAGATGCGCTGCACTTAATCACTATTGGCACAATAGGTATGATGATTTTAGCAATGATGACGCGTGTATCGCATGGTCATACAGGGCGTACACTCGCTATTCCTCATTACATGGCTGTTGCTTTTGCACTTGTGTTAGTAGCCGCTATTACTCGTTCATTACTCCCTTTTATTATTAGGCCTCACCTTGCTTGGCAAATAAGTGCTTTGCTGTGGTTAGTAGCTTTTTCATTATTTTTAATTCACTGCACACCTATATTAACGCGGCGTCGCGTTGATGGGCGTCGTGGTTAGTTCATCCATAGGAAATACATATGTTATCTGATAAAACCATTGAGATTGTAAAAAGCACAGTTCCGTTATTAGCGCAGGCGGGTACGGTTGTTACCGATCATTTTTATAAGCGTTTATTTAGCCATAATCCTGAGCTTAAAAATATTTTTAATATGGCGAATCAAGATACAGGTCGTCAGCAATTTGCACTTTTTAATGCATTGGCTGCGTATGCACAAAATATTGATAATTTAGCCGTATTAAAAGAAGCGCTAACACGTATTAATCATAAGCATACCAGCTTGAATATTTTACCTGAGCATTACCCTATTGTAGGTGCACACTTAATTGGTACGCTTAAAGAGCTTCTTCCTGAGCAATTTACTCCCGATGTTGAATACGCTTGGCGCGAAGCTTACGGCGTACTTGCTGATATTTGTATAACCGAAGAAGCTGCTTTGTATGAGCACAGTAAAAATAAACACGGTGGTTGGGCGGGAACTCGCCAATTTGAAATAACCAACAAACAGGCCGAATCAGAACTAGTAACGAGTTTTACACTTACGCCAGTTGATGGCGAAGCTGTTATTACACATAAACCAGGGCAGTATTTAGGTATTAAAGTTAAGCCAGAGGGCGCTGAATATGAAGAAATTCGCCAGTATTCTATTTCACAAAAAAGTAACGCTAAAAACTACCGTATTAGTGTTAAAAAAGAGCTACAGCCAAAGCCTGGCATGGTGTCTAATTATTTACACTCATTAGAGCAAGGCACTATTGTTGAGTTGTACCCGCCAGCAGGAGACTTCTTTTTACGCAATATCACAAGTCCAGTGGTTCTCATTTCAGCAGGTGTTGGGCAAACGCCAATGCTGGCTATGCTTGAAACGTTATTAAGTGACAACTCTAATCAAGAGATTATGTATTTACATGCCTGCGAAAATACTCAGCAGCATTCGTTTTCAAAATATTTAAATGAGTTAAATGCAGTTTATAACCGCTTACAAACAATGACGTGGTTTAACCAAGCGACAGAGGGCGCTGACTTTACTGGGTTAATGAACCTAAACGCAGTACAAGCACAGCTACCATTGAGTAATGGTGACTTTTACTTATGTGGTCCTGCCGGTTTTATGGCATTTATAAAAAACCAGTTACTTGAGTTAGGTGTTAAAAACGAGCAGATTCATTATGAAGTGTTTGGTCCGCATCAAGACTTGTAATAACGCTTTAAAATAGAAAAAGGCGCGCAGCGATATGCTGCGCGCCTTTTTTATTAATTTATAAACATTAATAAAGTGCCTTATAACTCTTTACAGGTAACACCTTCAAGTACTGTAGTAAGCTCTTTTTTAGGATAGTAAAGCTCGCATTGGTTATTACGTAGTTGCAAAATAAACTTCTCAGATTTTATATTATGCGCGCCCATAATTACTCTGCCATCAGACCCTTTACTCATTGCATGATCAATTAGCAGTTCGCTACGTTTAGTAAATACCGAATCGGCAAGTGTTACTAATGTGCCTCCCTTAGCTTGTTGAATTGCCTGTTGTAGTGTTGTAATAACGCTGGGATTAACGCTCGTTAATATAGCGGGTTTAGCAGGCTCACTATCTACACTTTGGCATCCGCCTAAAGCGAGCAAGGTGGCTAATGGGAGTAATAATTTAGCCATTACCTTTCCTCACCCAGCGTTGGCCAAGTTAAGTCCATATTACGCTTGGTAAATTGTACCTGCATATTTAAAGGAATGAGAGATTCACGAGAGCTTGAAAAATTAGCTGGTTCTGCTTTTGCAGCAGCCGTTCTAACTGGACAGCTGCCATTTTCAACATGAAATAATGCGGTGGCTAAAACGGCCTCGTCACTGTCGCCTAACTGATGATCAAAGTCGTCCTCAATTTCACAACCTTGAACATCAGCATCAAATTGTGGAGTAGGGGTTGGTGTAAAACCCGCAGCGTATTCGCCAAATCCTTTGCTATTTACGCCACTAAACTGAATAGTGTAATAGGTTGTTGCGCAGTTATGAGTTGGGGTAAAGCCATAGGGCTTACCGCAGGTTGTGTCGCCAATTAAAATAACTTCTGCGTCTATACCTTTTAAACCATTAATAAAAGCTTCTGATGCCGAACAGGTGCCTGATGTGCTTAATACATAAACCTTTGATAGGTTTAAATCAGGTAGGTTTTCACCTGTGCTAAAAAAAGTAGAGTAATCTATTTCTTCATCAATAAATGGAAAAGGTGAATCAACGGGTTGTTTATCGTTTTGTTGAGTTTGATAATAAAAGCGGTTGTTAACGTTGGCATTACCGGCAACCATATAAGCCAATTGTGCCGACAGTGCTAATAAACCACCACCGTTATATCTAAAGTCGATTACAAGCTCATCAATACCATCGGTTTTAAACTTATTTACTGCATCAATAAGCCCTTCTTGGGCAATGCTTATATGGCTATTAAATTGCATGTAACCCACGCTTGAACCATTTGCGGTTGTAATCGTTTTAACATTTTGAACTGGTGTTTGTTCAATATTGCCAGCGGTTACATTAAATGTTTTTTCGGCACCATCGTTACTGCGTACAACAATAGTATGTGAGTCGCCGTTAGTAGGACTAAATAAACCTTCGTTAAGCGTATCTACACCCGACAGTGTATTGGTATTAATGCTAACACCGTCAACTGAAAGTACAGTATCACCACGTTGAAAGCCTATTTGGCTTGCAGGTGAATCATCTTCAAGATAAGCGACGCGTAAAATACGGTCGGCTGTATCGCCAATAAACGCCCAATTTATACCGTAACCAGAAGTAACGCCCGATTGCGCTTCTTGGAAGTAATCTTCAGTAGGTTCTGAAAAATGAAAGTTATCTTTTTTTGCACCTGAGTCGGTAAGCTGCTCTGTTTTTAATTGGGCAAAATAATCGGCTACTGTGGCAAAGCTTTCAGGATCGTTATCGGCAATCTCATCATACCAAAGGTAGGTTTCGTCGCTCCAAGAGCGAAGCCAGAGTTTTTCGTAAAGGGCAGAACCGGCTTGATCTGGGTAAGGCTCGTTGTTATTAAAGGGATCATTACCCGTACGCGGGGTTTCGCAAAAGTTTTTTAAATCGTTAGAGGGTTCAAATACACCCGCAGTCCATGTTGGACTGCTACTAACAGGTGTTGTAACTACAGGGGCTGAGTCGATACCGCTACCGCCGCCGCCACAACCGGTCAAAGCAAAGCCCGCAAATGCAGTGAAAATGGCAAGCGAGGTTTTATTATTTTTAAACATAGGTAAGGGCTTTTTTTGTAAATAAGTTGTTTAAAATATTACAACACTCGCTCGTTTATTCAACATTTATAACTTTGATTTATGTAAATGAGTGTTAAAGCTTAGAGCTTGCTCGCACTACTTGTATCTGCGAATGCTTGCTTTTTCCACGCATTAAATAACTTTTGCTGTTTATCAGAGATTTTTAAACCGTATGTTTTCTGCATGTAAGCGTAAGTGTCGGCTATACGTTTACGTGCATAGACAGGCGGTTCAACTACACGTTGCTTAAAGTTTACTTTTACTTCGCAGCGACCATACTGTGTGGCGTTTTCGCTAAGCATGCCAAAACGATAATTAGAGCGATCGGCATTAATTTCGCCAATAGCTGGCGCTAAGTTATTTATATCAGCTTCCATTTTTCTAAATTTAGCACTTACTTTACGGCAGTTTTTACGTCCGCCATCTTGCCAACATTGTAGCTGATGACCAAATTCCCACGCCGGAACAATATGTTCCCACTCAATGCGTAGTGCTCGCACATTTACTTTGCCTGAGCGGGTAAGTGTATTTCGAGGAATGTAACCACAGTTAGACGGATCAGGAACGAGTTTTTTGCCTTCTTTTTTAATATCACAGCCGCAGTAAATGCTTTTGGCGTTGTCAGGTAGGGTTTTAATTAAATGTCTTTTAGCCGTTGAAAAACGGGTAAATTGTTCGGCTGATACCGAAACGCACACACAACAAGCCAATAAGGCCAGAATAAATCGAGTCATATCCATCACAAATGTGAACTACAGGAATAGGCAGTTTAAAGCCTTGAAGATAAAAGATAAAGTTAACTTAAGGCCTACGCTTATATTAATAAAAAGTGCCTGATTAATTTTTTACTCAAAGTTATTTTCACTATTCATTTATTTCTCACTATTTATCGTATTTTAACCACACTAGGTTACCCGTTAAGGAGTATGCTTAAAGCTTACTCAATATGAGGATTTGGATTGCAAATGAAATTTGTTGATTATTATGCAGTGCTTGGAATATCGCCTGATGCAGATGATAAAGCGGTTAAAGTAGCTTATAAAAAGTTAGCCAGAAAATATCACCCAGATGTAAGCAAAGAGCCTCAAGCAGAAGATAAGTTTAAAGAAATAGCAGAAGCTTACGAAGTCATCCATAACAAAGAAGAACGCACTAAATACGACGAGTTACGTCGTCACCAACAAAATCGTGCTCGTCAACAGCAAGGCCATTATGGTGGTAACAATGCCTCTTCGCAAAGTAATTATCAGCAAAGCGATCCTCAAACCGACCAAGAGTTTTCTGACTTTATTAATTCAATGTTTGGCGGAGCTGGTGGATTCGATCGTTCCGGGCAGAGCAGAAGTAACGCCGCTCGCGCGCAAAAAGGACAAGATGTGGAAATAGAGTTCCCAATTTTTCTTGAAGAGACTTTAGTTGATACCGTGAAGCCTGTTGAGTTTATGTTACCGCAGCGAGACAGCAGTGGCCGTGTCACTGAAATTAAAAAATCACTTAAAGTGAAAATTCCTGCAGGCTCAGTAAATGGCGAACGAATTCGACTAAAAGGGCAAGGCGGATTAGGGTCAGCGAATGGGCAAAATGGCGACTTGTATTTACAAATTAGTTTAGTGCCTCACCCATTATTTGATGTTGAGGGTCATAACCTAAATATAGTTGTCCCTCTTGCACCATGGGAAGCGGCTCTTGGTACAAAGCTAAATTTACCTACGTTGACAGGTAATATCCAATTAACTATTCCTTCTAATAGTCAGTCTGGTCAACGCTTGCGTATTAAAGGTAAGGGATTAATGAGTAAAAAAGCTAAAGGTGACTTATTTGCTGTGCTTAAAATTGTTAATCCAACATCTGTTGATGATACCAGTAAAAAACTTTGGGAAGAATTAGCCGAAAAAGCTCACTTTAATCCCCGTAATAACTGGAGCAAGCCATAATGCAAATTATCGTGACACAAAAGGACGATTTACTTACTAGTAAAGAGCTATGTTTGAGTAGTGATATTAGCGAAGCAATTTTATATGAGCTAGTTGAGCATAATATTGCGGTTCCAATTGAGGGGGAGCATGTTACGCAGTGGCAATTTACGGTATCTGCAGTGACCTTAGTTAAAAAAGCGGCCCGTATCCAACATGACTTTTCGTTAGATTGGTCGGCAATAGCTTTAGTTTTACAATTGCTGGATGAGCGTGATGAGTTGATTTTCGAAAACGAAATGTTAAAGCGACATTTGAGTCGATTTAAGCACTTGGAATAAAATAAGCCCTAGGCTTATTTACTCTTTGATAAGTGGGCGCTAGCTCTCAAAAACCAATATGACTACTTTGATTTATTCTTATTTTTAATTCGGATAAATCGTTTTAGTCGTATATTTTGTATAAGTAGTAATATTCCACTTAAACAAAAAAGTACACTGGTTGCTGAAAAGCTAATAAGCAGTGGATTATTAAAATTCTCTCGCTCATCGTAATCCATAATATGTAACATCCAAAAAAAGTCGAATATTCGCCATAGCGTGCTGCGAACGGTGACAACTTTGCCGTTATTTTCTGACAAGTACAGTGTTGTGTTAAAAGTGTCGTCAAATTGGACCTGCCAAACATTGGTTTTATATCCGACTTCCCGCGTACCTTGCTTTAGTAGTACAACGCTTGTTACTTGAGCGTCAATAAGTAAGTGTGCTTTAGCATTTGCGGTAATTTGTATTTTAGTTGGCGGTTCAAATGGTCGGCCTGTTATGCCATTGAAGCTTTGCTGCTCGTTATTACTAAAGACAGTAATAAGTGGTGTAGTTAAGAAGTTCTCAAAAATTATTTGTGTTGGATTAACCACCTGAGAGGCAATATCGTCAAGGGAGGCAACATAATCAGCCTGCGTAAATGGGTTATTAAGAGTACGTGTTGCAAGATGCTCCCCATGAACTTTATCAAGAGGGATTGCACTCATAATTAAACCACCTAGTAACCATGCTAAAATTTGTAGTGCTAATAAATAACCTAACCATTTATGTAACTTGCGAGCATGTTTAAATATTTTTTTATTCATGTTTTAGTCTTATTATTTTTAGAGGCTAGTTTATTACATTAATGGGATAAGTTACTGCGACATTTTGTCGCAGTTTGTACTATAGCTTACTGTAATCATTTAAAAATAAAAAAGATTACACTTAAATTCCTAACATGACTTATCTGTTTAATTGAGCTGGATGTTTGATATCCAGCTAGCTTTAAATGCTAAAAAATACTTAAAAGCTGCGAAATATCCATATAAAGTGGTTAATAGAGCATAGTTGATTTGGTATAACGGTAAAACTGCGTTAAAGTTTGCAATGAAATTATTAGAGGGTAAATACGAAACGATGTCGGAAATTCAATTTTTAAATGTAGATCTTGAGCTTGAATCAAAGCAAGATATTAGTTTGCTAGTGGCGGACTTGAAAAAAGTCGCGACGATTTTACATTATGACAAAGACGAATACCGTCAACTAGCGCGTATTGAAGCTACAGGTGAGGTGAGCACACCTGATAAAGCCATAAACCATATATGTGAGCTTATTGAATCGTGTTCGCGTAACGCACTAAAGCAATGGTTAAGCTGTTCACGTAGAACGTTTGATATTGGTTTTGAATCAGGAACTTCTCCTAAGTGCTTTAATCAAGCCTTAGATGCAGATACATTATTGCGTATATCTGCGATTGGTGCGGGTATGGAAATTACCATTTACCCAATCGAAAAGTAACTATCTTCGCTCTACGACTGCTGCGGTCATTTTTGATACGCAGCACAGCTCATTGCGGCTATTTGTAATTTTTATTTCCCATACTGAACTACGTTTGCCAATATGAAACGCTCTTGCCGTTGCTGTTAAAGTGCCGTTGCGAGATGCTTTTAAATGACTTGCGCTAATTTCCTGCCCTACACAGTAAAATTTAGTAAAATCGACAACAAAGTTAGCGGCATAGCTGGCAACTGTTTCGGCAAGTACAACGTTAGCACCGCCGTGAACCATGCCCATTGGGTTATGATGCTCAGGAATTGCCGGCATTGTGGCAACCAAATAATCATCGCCAATTTCTGTGACTTCTATCCCCATAGTTTTCATTAATGTTCCTTGGCCATTAACGCCTTGCTCTAACTGCTTGCACAGCTCTAAGGTGATGGGCTGGTACCAAATACTCATAATGTCTCCTTTGCATTTTTAATCATTTATAAACTTAGCTTTAGTTATATCCTTGAAATGTACACAAGTGAAATTACTTTAGCTATTTTAAGGCTTAATTTAAATTTGCGATTTTTATTTAACTGTATATACTCACAGTTAAATGTACTGTATGGAAAACCAGTTGTATGCGACCATTAACGAACCGCCAAGCTCAAATACTCGAACTAATTAAAGTTTTTATTAAAGACACTGGTATGCCTCCTACACGTGCTGAAATAGCGCAAACATTAGGTTTTAAAAGTGCCAATGCTGCTGAAGAACATTTAAAAGCACTTGCTAAAAAAGGCGCAATTAAAATGAAACCAGGTGCAAGCCGTGGTATTCAATTAATTGAAGAAGATGAGCCAGAACAATTAGGTTTACCGCTTATAGGGCGTGTTGCTGCTGGTTCACCTATTTTGGCGCAAGAGCACGTTGAAAGTCACTGCAAAATCGATCCATTAATGTTTAAACCGGCTGCAGATTTTTTACTACGCGTTAACGGTATGAGCATGAAAGATATTGGTATTATGGATGGTGATTTACTTGCTGTACATCGTACTCAAACCGCTGAAAACGGACAAGTTGTTGTTGCCCGCCTAGACGAAGACGTAACTGTAAAACGTCTTGAGAAAGCGGGTCGTAAAGTATTACTTCATGCTGAAAACGACGATTTTGACTCTATTGAAGTAGATCTTGAGAATGAGTCTTTTAATATTGAAGGCTTAGCCGTTGGCGTTATAAGAAACGCTGATTGGATGTGACTTTAAAAATAGCTTTTAAACAAGCAGTTTTATAAATGCGTACTAATTAGTACGCATTTTTGTTTTAAAATTTGTACTAAAAATAGGGCGTAAACAGCCCACTGACTATTTAAGCTGTAAACTTTTTTGCACTTATATTTTCCCCCTCTGAATGCGTTAAACCCCTTTGTTTTGCTCATATTTTGAACTTCCTGTCGCCCAGTTGATTACCGATTTTTTATTAATTATTCAATATCACCTGATTGTTTTTTATACTAAAACTTGCTTGTTGTTCGTTTTTTAGCTAATTGTTAATGTGCTGAGCTAATAATAACTCACAGCTTTTTAGTTTTGAGAACACACAATATACACAAACCCGTTGTTGGCGCAGCAAAACCAATCAATATTAAATGAGATTGGCTAAAAAAATAAAAATAACGAATTGGCGTTTAAGCCGTATGCCTCTTCGCTTTGCATTCGCAATAGCATCAAAGGAGCCGTCACATGGGTAAACTGACCTCTACCTTGTGGCTTATATTATGTGTTTTTTCGCACCCAGTTTTGGCTAACAGCCAATACAATATGCGCAAAGGCGTAACCGATATAAGCAATAATGTATATCAGCTGCACATGACCATATTTATAATATGTTGTGTGATTGGGGTGATAGTGTTCGCAATTATGTTTTGGGCACTTATTCATCACCGTAAATCTAAAGGGGCTGTACCTGCCCAATTTCACGAAAGCACTAAAGTAGAAATACTTTGGACTGCAATTCCGTTTGTTATTTTAATTGCTATGGCAGTACCAGCCACTAAAACCCTTATTGCAATGGAAGATGCCAGCAAAGCTGATCTCACTATTAAAATTACGGGTTCGCAATGGAAATGGCATTATGAATATATGGGCGAAGATGTAGAGTTCTACTCTATTTTATCTACCCCGCAAGATGAAATAGCGAATCTTGCAGATAAAAACCCTAACTACTTACTTGAGGTTGATAAGCCTCTTGTACTGCCAATAAATCAAAAAGTAAGATTTTTAATGACTTCTGATGATGTTATTCACTCTTGGTGGGTACCTGATTTTGCAGTTAAAAAAGATGCGAACCCCGGCTTTATAAATGAAACATGGACGAACATAAACGAAGAAGGTACTTACCGAGGCCAATGTGCTGAGTTGTGTGGTAAAGACCATGGCTTTATGCCCGTTGTGGTGGTCGCTAAATCTGAAGCTGATTTTAAAACATGGCTTGCAGATGCAAAGCAGGCTAAACAAAAAGCAGCATTAGCAGATGCCGCATTACTTGATAAAACCCTCCCAAAAGAAGAATTAATGACTTTAGGCGAACAAGTATATATGGCTAATTGTGCTGCATGTCATCAACCTACTGGCATGGGGTTACCGGGCGTATTTCCTGCACTTAAAGGCAGCCCGATAGTGCTTGGCGATATAAAAGATCACATTGATGTAGTTATCCATGGACGACCCGGTACGGCAATGCAAGCTTTTGCCAAGCAGTTATCTATAAAGCAATTAGCTGCGGTTATTACTTATAAACGTAATGCGTGGGGTAATGATACGGGTGATGTTATTCAACCGAGTCAAATACAGACAGCACTTGATGCCAAAGTGGAGGCGAACTAATGAGTAGCATAGTAGAACAACCTAACGCCAATGAAGCTCATCATGCTCATCACCCAGCTAAAGGTTTTAAACGCTGGCTTTACACAACTAATCATAAAGATATAGGTAGTTTATATTTAATTTTTTCGCTGACCATGTTCTTAATTGGTGGCGCAATGGCCATGGTGATCAGGGCTGAATTATTTCAACCAGGTTTACAGTTGGTCGATCCTCACTTTTTTAATCAAATGACCACAGTGCATGGTTTAATTATGGTGTTTGGTGCGGTTATGCCCGCCTTTACAGGCCTTGCTAACTGGATGATACCACTCATGATTGGCGCGCCAGATATGGCATTGCCAAGAATGAATAACTGGAGCTTTTGGATTTTACCGTTTGCGTTTTTAATCCTATTGGCATCGTTATTTATGCCTGGTGGGGGTCCTGCATTTGGTTGGACTTTTTATGCACCACTGTCCACAACATACAGTAATGATAATACTGCATTGTTTGTATTTGCCGTACATATTATGGGAATTAGCTCGATAATGGGCGCAATCAATGTGATTGTAACCATAGTGAACTTACGTGCCCCCGGCATGACATGGATGAAGTTGCCCTTATTTGTATGGACGTGGTTAATTACTGCCTTTTTATTAATAGCGGTAATGCCAGTGCTTGCAGGGGCTGTCACTATGGTACTTACCGATAAGTATTTTGCGACCAGCTTTTTTGATGCCGCAGGCGGTGGCGACCCGGTGATGTTCCAACACATTTTTTGGTTTTTTGGTCACCCTGAAGTATACATAATGATTCTTCCTGCCTTTGGCATTATATCGACCATAGTGCCTACCTTTTCTCGTAAAAAACTTTTTGGTTATGCATCAATGGTCTACGCCACATCCTCAATTGCGCTACTTAGCTTTATTGTTTGGGCGCATCATATGTTTACCACTGGGATGCCGGTCGCTGGCGAGTTGTTTTTTATGTACGCGACCATGCTTATATCGGTACCTACAGGAGTAAAAGTATTTAATTGGGTTGCCACAATGTGGAAAGGCTCAATAACTTTTGAAGTGCCAATGCTTTTTAGTATTGCGTTTATTGTGCTGTTTACCTTAGGTGGTTTTTCGGGATTGATGCTGGCAATTACACCTGCTGACTTTCAATATCACGATACTTATTTTGTAGTGGCGCACTTTCATTATGTATTAGTAACAGGGGCTGTATTTTCGATAATGGCGGGGGCCTATTACTGGCTGCCCAAGTGGACGGGCAATATGTTTAATATCACATTGGCTAAATGGCATTTTTGGCTATCACTGGTGAGCGTGAACGTACTGTTTTTTCCTATGCATTTTGTAGGGCTTGCCGGTATGCCGCGTCGGATTCCCGATTACGCTCTTCAATTTGCCGACTTTAATGCAATCATAAGTATTGGTGGGTTTGCCTTTGGTTTATCGCAATTGTTGTTTGTAGCTGTGGTAATTAAATGCGCGCGTGGCGGTGATAAAGTGCCTGCAAAAGTATGGGAAGGGGCAGAAGGCCTTGAGTGGGAAGTTGACTCTCCAGCGCCATATCATACTTTTTCTACGCCGCCGGTTATTAAGTAATGACACACGCACCGCTACTCAAACGTTTGGTACTTATTTGCATAGGCATGTTTGCCTTTGCCTTTGCTTTAGTACCTTTGTATGACGTGTTTTGTGATGTAACAGGGCTTAATGGGAAGCCTTCGCTTGAGCAAGCAGAGCAAAGTACACAAATAGTACAAAACCGAGAAGTTGGCGTTAGCTTTACTACTCACGCACAAAGTGGTGCACCGTTTGAAGTTAAATCAAAAGAATACAGTGTAGTGGTAAAACCCGGTGCAATGCGTGAAGTAATGTTTAGTGCTAAAAATAATAGCAATCTGGATAAAGTAATGCAGGCTGTACCATCAGTCTCGCCAGGTAAAGCGGCAAAGTATTTACATAAAATAGCTTGTTTTTGCTTTGATCAGCAACCTCTAAAAGCAGGGGAAGAGCTTGAATTTAAATTACTTTTTTATGTTGATACCGCATTGCCAAGCGACATTGAAGAATTAACTTTATCTTATACCGTATTTGATATTAGTGAACAGCTGGTGGCAAGTAATAACTAGCTTTTTAAACTAGTGTGAAACTAGGAGTAAATAAAATGAATCAAGAATATGAGCATTATTACGTACCAGAGCAAAGCCCGTGGCCTATTGTAGGTGCTGTTGCATTGTTTTTTATTGCAGTAGGGGCAGGCTTGACTGTTATGAGTGTAGGTAAAGAAGGTGGTAGCGGGGTTTATCTGCTTTATGCCGGTATTGCTGTGCTTGTGTATATGTTGTTTAGCTGGTTTAAAAATGTAATTAGTGAATCGGACCAAGGTTTGTACTCAGCACAAATGGATCGCTCTTTTAGACAAGGTATGAGCTGGTTTATTTTTTCTGAAGTTATGTTTTTTATGGCCTTTTTTGGTGCGCTTTTTTATGCACGGGTATTGTCGGTACCTTGGCTTGGAGGTGCAGGCAATAATGCAATGACTAACGAGGTTTTATGGCCAACTTTTGAAGCTGTTTGGCCGCTAGTTTCAACACCTGCTGGCGAAACTACTCAGGCTATGGGCTGGCAAGGCTTACCACTTATAAATACCTTAATACTGCTTACCTCCTCAGTTACTTTACATTTTGCCCACGTAGCGATGGAAAACAATAAACGTACTCCACTTAAGGTTTTTTTAGGCGCTACTATTTTATTGGGTGTTTGCTTTTTAGGGCTGCAAGTTGAGGAGTACATGCATGCATATAATGACCTTAATCTAACGCTAGATGCGGGTATTTACGGTAATACGTTCTTTTTATTGACTGGTTTTCATGGCATGCATGTAACGCTAGGAACCGTACTTTTATTTGTAATATTTTTACGGATATTAAAAGGGCACTTTACTAAAGATAAGCACTTTGCTTTTCAAGCAGCTGCTTGGTATTGGCACTTTGTTGATGTGGTGTGGCTGTGTTTGTTTGTATTTGTATATGTGCTGTAGCGTTTATTGGCGAATTATTTGCTTTAATAAAACCAAGTTTAAGCGCTGCAATAACAACAACTAAAACAACGACCGAAAACAATACGCGACGACCTAAAAAGTGAGACATAGGTCGTCCCCCTGTTTTCCCTGACACCATAATAAACAATGCTCTAAATAAGTTAAAAAGTATAAATATTAACAACAGTACGATAATAATTTTAATAATCACTGAGTTGACCCTTTATGCAGTTAGTTTTATGGCACAAACAAAAGCTTAGCTCACTAATCACACTTTGTATGGTTGTGGTTGTTGTACTTGTGTGTGTGCGATTAGGGTTTTGGCAGTTGGAGCGAGGTGAGCAAAAGCAGCAACAACTAACCGCCATAGCTAAGCAACAGACTCGTGGTGTGATGAGCTGGTCTCAATTACTTAACTTGCCTGATAGCTGGAACAAAACTGGTGTATTGGTTGAGTTAAAAGGGCGGTTTGTACAAAACCAATATTGGCTTTTAGATAATCAAGTTTATAACGGACAAGTAGGGTACGACCTACTTGCTTTACTAAAGCCAGATAGCGAAGAAGAAGTGATTTTAGTTAATTTAGGATGGGTAAAAGCGCCTATATCTAGAGATACACTGCCAAAGGTTGCTCTGCCTACAGGTGTTTTTATTCTTAAAGCGCAAATAAAAGAAAATAACTTAAGTAGCTTTACGCTTGAAGATAAAACTACAAATAACGACTTACCTACAAGAATCCAATCTATCGACTTGAATATGCTGAGCACCCAAAGCCAGCAATCATTAATTAATTTTATGGCTTACAGACAAGGTACTGGTGATGAGATTGCAACACCTCATTATGAGGCCGTTGTTATGAGCCCTCAAAAGCATAATGCCTACGCTGTGCAATGGTTTTTAATTGCTGTTGCATGTGCTGTTGTGGCTATTTTTGCGAGTAAAAAAAGGACACATAATGAGAAATAATCCCCTTTTGTTGTTTGTGGGCTGCTGCGCAATCCCATTGGTTTTGGCATATGGCGCTTTAAAGTTTGATTGGTTGCCTACTGCAATTACTAATAATGGTGAGTTTTTAAGCCAAGAAATAAAACTTAAAAATTGGCCGCAAAATAATCCCAAACAATGGACTATCGCACTTAATTATTCAAACGAATGTAACACCCCATGCAGCGAACAGCTCAATGCACTTAATAACTTATATGTGGCACTTGGTAAAAACCAAGGCAAGGTTGATATGGCTGTAATGGGAAGCCCCGACAATAAAAATCTACCATGGAAAATTATTACCGAACAACAGAGTTTAAACCCTGCAAGTTTATATTTAATTGATCATATGGGGTTAGTGGTACTTGAATATCCCTTTAAGGTCGAGCCACAAGAAAACCGTTTAGTACAAAAAGGGTTATTAAAAGATCTAAAAAAATTACTTAACTATTCTCGTTCTAGCTAATTAAGTTGAGCTTAAGTTGGAGTATCTGATGTATAAAAATTATAAAAAATTAGTATTAATAACAGGATTACTCGCTTTGATTGTAGTTGCTTTAGGTGCGTACACCCGCTTAAGTGATGCAGGTTTAGGGTGCCCCGATTGGCCTGGTTGTTATGGCTTTTTAACGGTACCTAAGCATGAGGCTGACATAGCCTTAGCAACTCAAAGCTACCCCGATATGATGTTCGAAACCGCAAAAGCGTGGAAAGAAATGATTCATCGCTATTTTGCAGGTGCTTTAGGCTTACTTATTTTAGGTTTATTTGTGTTGGCTTTTTTAAAACGCCAATATCCAACTACGCCAGTTAAATTGCCTTTGGCTTTACTTCTACTAGTGGTGTTTCAGGCAGCCCTTGGTATGTGGACAGTAACCATGAACCTTCAGCCGCTTATTGTAATGGGCCACTTATTAGGGGGCTTTAGTATTTTGTCACTTATAACGCTTTTATATTTACGGCTAACCGCAAAACCTATTATGGGTGGTGATAGCGGCGCAAAACGCTATTTTGGTTTAAGTTTAGTAGCGCTCAGTGTATTGATTATCCAAATTGCACTTGGTGGTTGGTTGGCTGCAAATTACGCCGCTCCTCATTGTAGTGGTTTGCCATTGTGTAATTACGCACAACCGTTTTCATTGAGTAGCGTATTTCAATTACCACTTGAGCACAGTAATTATGAATTTGGTGTGTTATCGCAGCAAGCGCGTATGTCTATTCATTTATTACACCGTATTTGGGCACTGGTTACTTGCATCGTCCTGGCGCTAATTATGTGGAAAATATACAGCCAAGCGTACTCTAAAAAAATTAAAAATTGCGTGGTGAGCGTATTACTTACCCTGCTTTGCCAAATTAGCTTAGGGCTTATTTTAGTACATTGGCATATTCCGTTGGGAGTTGCACTGGCGCATAACTTGATGGCTGCCATACTATTATTAAGCATGGTTAGGTTGTGTTATTACCTAAAATCACGCACATAAAGGGGAAATATAATGGCACTTATAATTGATAAAAAAATACTGCTACCCGTTAATACTCAATCGCTAATTTCGCGTACTCATAATTTGCTGCAAGACTACTTAGCAATTAGTAAATTTAAAGTGGTAGCCATGCTGGTACTAACAGCTTGGGTTGGTTTAGCGCTGGCTCCTGATGTAGGGCGAGGTATGGCTGTACAGTTTATTAGCTTGTTAGGTATAGGACTACTTTCTGCTGCTGCAGCGGTTATTAATCATGTGGTTGATAGTGAGATAGACTCAAAAATGGCAAGGACTCGTCATCGTCCTGTGGCTAAAGGGCGCTTAAGTAAAACACATGCGCTTAGCTTTGCAGCTGTTATTGGGGTTGCTGGTTTTATTATGTTGATGGTGTGGGCTAATACCTTAACCGCTATATTAACGTTATTTGCATTGGTAGGTTATGCATTTGTTTATACATCATTTTTAAAGCGTGCTACACCGCAAAATATTGTTATAGGTGGGTTGGCTGGCGCAATGCCTCCATTATTAGGTTGGGTGTCAGAAACAAACCAAATGGCAGCAGCCCCTTGGTTACTTGTAATGATAATATTTACCTGGACTCCGCCACACTTTTGGGCGCTGGCTATAGCACGAAAAAGTGATTACGAACGCGCTAAAATCCCTATGTTACCAGTAACCCATGGAATCGACTTTTGTAAAACGTGCGTCGTTGCCTACTCTGTTTTACTCGCTGTTGTTTGCGTATTACCTTATTTAATCGGTATGTCTGGATTAATATATTTAATAGGTGCGTGTGTATTAAATGCAGTGTTTATATATAAAGCCGTCAAATTAAAAATTGCTGGAAATGATGAGACTGCAATGGACTTATTTCGTTTTTCGATTATTCATTTAATGGTACTCTTTGTAATCTTATTTATAGATAAATGGCTCCCTTTATGAAGCAGTTATGGCTTGGATTAATTGTTATTTTAGTTTTGTTTTTATCGGCATGTTCAAACGAAAATAGTCCGCCAGATGTAGATGCATTAGTTTACGAAAATGCAAAGCCACTGTCTGATTTTACGTTAAACGATCAGCGCGGCGAATTAGTGACTAAGCAACAATTTTTAGGACAGTGGAATTTAGTATTTTTAGGCTACACAAGCTGCCCAGATATTTGTCCATTAACACTAGCTAAGTTAAATGCTGTTTATAAAAACTTACAGGCAGATTATCCGCTACAAATTTGGTTTTTATCGGTTGATCCAAAACGCGATACACCAGCTAAACGAAAGCAATATATAGATTACTTTAATCCTGACTTTTTAGCTGTATCAGGGGAACATAAACACCTTTTTCCTGTTGTTAGAGAGCTTGGTTTAATTTACGCGATTAGCGATAGTAGTGAATCAGAATATGCAGTTGATCATAGTGCTTCGGTCGCTATGGTTGATCAAAATGGAGCCGTTAGAGCTATTTTTAAACCAGAATTTAAACAAGGTAGTGTGCCATTAATTAACGCGACGATTTTAACGCAAGAGTTTAAAAAAATAGCCGATTACTACAAAAACTAGTTTTTACTTTTTACCAATTTGAAAGGAGCTTTAGGCTCCTTTTTTTGTTTTTTAACGACGATTTAAATTTAATTAAGCATTTTATGGCAATTTTAATAACTAGGGCTAAGCTTTTGTTATGAATTGAATTGACAGGGAATGCACCTACAAAATGCTAAAACTTCCGAGCGAACTTGCTATTACGCAAGTTGAAACACTACATCAAGATTTACTGCACGAACTCAATAGCAACGATGATATCTGTCTTGATATTAACGATGTAATTTCTGCTGATACTGCCTCAATTCAACTTTTATGCGCCTTACAAAAACACCTACTTACCATACAGCACAAAATCATTTGGGTAGGCAGTAGCGAGGCCTTAACACATACAATCAATAAACTTGGCTTAAGCCAATACTTAACAACCGAAAGTAAAAGTTAGGGGTATATATGAAAAGAATTTTAGCGGTTGATGACTCAGCATCGATGCGTCAAATGGTGAGCTTTACATTAAAAACCGCAGGGTTTGATGTAACCGAAGCTAAAGATGGCAGTGAGGCTCTCGCTATTGCCAAGCAGCAAGACTTTGATGCCGTGATCTCAGATGTAAACATGCCAATAATGGATGGAATTACATTAATACGAGAGCTGCGTACTTTGCCTAGTTATAAATTTACACCATTACTGATGCTTACAACTGAGTCGGGTTTAGAAAAAAAAGTAGAAGGTAAAGCTGCTGGGGCAACAGGCTGGATTGTTAAACCATTTAATCCCGATCAGCTACTAGCGGTAATTAAAAAAGTTATTCGCTAAGGAGCGCAGTGTGAGTATAGATTTAAGTCAATTTTTTGAAGTTTTCTTTGAAGAGAGTTTTGAAGGCCTAGATACCATGGAGGCTGAGCTATTAAACTTAGTGCCAGGTGAGGAAGATTTAGAAACTATCAACACTATTTTTAGAGCTGCTCACTCAATAAAAGGAGGCAGTGGGACATTTGGTTTTAGCTCCGTTGCTGACTTTACTCATGTACTTGAAACATTACTCGATCAAATTCGCCAAGGTGAACGAGAGCTTAGTACCGAGCATGTTAATTTATTACTCAAAGCTGTGGATTGCTTACGCGCTTTACTTGCTGCACTTCAAGGTGAACAAGAGCCAGATTTAACCGAAGCAGATTTGTTAAAAGTACAATTTGAACATGTACTTGGAATGAAAAATGAAACACATGAGAATAAACCTCAAAGCTGTGAAGAGCAAACAAGTAGTAATACCTATCAAATAGACTTTAAACCTCATCATCATTTATTTAAAACAGGAAACGAGCCACTGTATATGATCAGTGAGCTTGAAGAGCTAGGTGAGTTAGAAACCACAGTATTTTACGATGAAGTTCCAGAAATCACCGATTTAAGTAGTGATGAATGTTTTTTACATTGGCGCTTTTTTTTAAGCACTAGCCATGATGAAAAAGCCATAAAAGAAGTGTTTGAATGGGTTGAAGACGATGCCGATATAAAAGTTGAATTATGTGGCGGCTTATTTGGCAATGATGAGCCAATTCCACCTAATCAAGATGAGATACCTAAAGCTGTTGAGCTTGAAGAACCCGATTCAATAAAAGTAGCTGAGTTACCAAGTAAGCCACAGCAACCCGTTGTTAATAAGGATAAAAAACCTGCAAGTACACCAGAGTCTACCTCCATTCGCGTTGGCATTGATAAAGTTGATTCGTTAATAAATATGGTAGGTGAACTTGTTATTACACAAGCCATGCTAAATCAACTCAGCGAACAAGAAATCACACCAGCCACAATCACTTTACTACAAGAAGGCTTAGCACAACTTGCACATAATACGCGTGATTTACAAGAAAATGTGATGCGTATTCGTATGCTCCCAATTAATTTTGTATTTAGTCGTTTTCCTCGATTAGTGCGAGATATAGCGCAAAAGCTAAATAAGCAGGTTGAGCTAAAGCTGATCGGAGAGCAAACCGAGCTTGATAAAACAGTAATGGAAAAAATATCTGACCCTATGGTGCATTTAGTAAGGAACTCACTTGATCATGGGTTAGAGACTGTTGAGCAAAGACTGGCGGCAGGTAAAGATCCCGTTGGCACAGTAACCTTAAATGCATTTCATCAGGGTGGAAACATCGTTATTGAAATAATGGATGATGGGCAAGGGTTAAATACAAAAAAAATAAAAGAAAAAGCCATCGCTAACGAATTAATCTCAGCTGATAACCATCTCAGTGACGATGGAATAAATGAGCTTATTTTTATGCCGGGCTTTTCGACAATGGATGAGGTAAGTGACTTATCTGGACGTGGAGTTGGGATGGATGTTGTTAAGCGAAATATCCAATCATTAAATGGCTCAGTGGAAGTAACCTCAGCGCCCGGTGTTGGTTCTACGTTTACTATTAGATTACCCCTTACTCTCGCTATTTTAGATGGGCAATTAGTTAAGGTGGCTCAGCATACTTATATTATTCCGCTCATTTCTATTGTGGAGTCACTGCAAATTGATATTGCAAAAGTGAGTCGAGTGGGTAAAAGCCTTGATGTATTGAGGCTTCGAGACGAATACATTCCTATATTAAGACTCTACGATATTTTTAATCATAAAAATGCTATTGAATCACTCGATAAAACGCTGCTTGTTGTTGTAGAAACAGATAACCAAAAGGTGGGTTTATTAGTTGATGATTTACTGTCTCAACAGCAGGTTGTTATTAAAAGTTTAGAGGCAAACTACCATAAAGTGGATGGCGTATCGGGTGCTACCATTTTAGGAGATGGGCGTGTATCGCTGATTGTGGACATTAGCGGCTTAATAAAGCTCTCAGGCTTAAAAAAGCCAGGTAGCCAAGAACTAACTATTGAAACGCAAGCCACTTTGGAGGCGTTATGAGCTCAGATCAAAGCCAGTTAAGTAACCAATTAAATCTTCAGCAACAGCAAGGTGTAAAACAGTTTTTAACTTTTATTATGGCTGATGAAGAATATGGCGTTGATATTTTAACAGTACAAGAAATTCGCAGTTGGGAAGAAATTACAGTACTGCCCAATGCACCAGAATTTGTAAAAGGCGTTATTAACTTACGCGGAACAATAGTGCCAATTATTGATTTACGGTTGCGCTTTGGATTACCAAGTGTCGACTATGGACCATTAACGGTGGTTATCGTTGTCAAAATAGAATTTGAACTAGGTAGTAAAATTATAGGTGTTGCTGTTGATGCCGTCTCTGATGTTTACAGTATTGCGGAGCAAGATGCGAAAGCTGTTCCTAGTTTGTCTGAATCGAGTAATTGTGAATATGTAGCTGGGTTGGTGAATGTTGGTGAAAAAATGGTAGCGCTAATTGACCTGCAAAAAACAATGAATATTTAGCAAATAGAAACTAAATGAATAATAAACTTAAAGGTGGTGATGAGCATGGGATGGTTTAGTAATCCAAAGCAGTCAAAATCAAGTAATGATTTAATTGTAGACGCATTGAATAAATCATTAGCGGTGATTGAATTTGAGCCTAACGGAAAAATAATTACTGCAAATATGAATTTTCTAAACGCGATGGGCTATCGTCTTGAGGAGGTTCAAGGCCAGCATCACTCGATGTTTGTTGACCCAGATGAAGCTCAGGGCAACGATTATAAAAACTTTTGGCAACGCCTGCGTAATGGCGAGTTTATCTCAGATGAGTTTAAGCGTAATGCTAAAGGTGGAACTGAGGTATGGATCCAAGCAACTTATAACCCAATTGTTGATGAGCAAGGGCAAGTATTAAAAGTAGTTAAGTTTGCCACCGACGTGACTGAGCAAAAGTTAATAACAGCAGAAGCTTCAGGGCAAATTAGTGCTATAAGTAAATCTCAAGCGGTTATCGAATTTAATTTAGATGGCACTATTATTGATGCCAATGCTAACTTTTTAAATGCGCTTGGCTATCAACTTAGCGAGATTAAAGGCCAGCACCATAGGCTTTTTATTGATCCCGAACATGCAAATAGTATCGAATATAAAGAATTTTGGGCCAAACTAGGTCGCGGTGAATTTGATTCAGGGGAATATTTAAGAATAGGAAAGCAGGGTCAGGAGGTTTGGATTCAAGCATCTTATAATCCAATTTATGATATGAACGGCAAGCCGTTTAAAGTGATTAAATATGCATCTGATATTACTGAACAAAAAGAGCTTGAAAAAGCATCTCGCAAAGCAGCCGATTTAGCAAATGCGCTTAAAGTTTGCCAAGCAAACGTAATGATTGCTGATGAAAACCTTAAAATAGTATTTGTGAACGACCGTGTTCAGCAAATGCTAAAAGTCCGCGAAAAAGAATTACAAACCGTATTGCCAAGCTTTTCTGTTGATAATTTAATTGGCACCTGTGTTGATGATTTTCATAAGCACCCTAATCATCAACGTGATTTATTAAAAAACCTAGATAAGCCCTATAAAGCCGAGCTACTGTTAGCAGGTGTCACTTTTACCTTGATTGCTTCACCTTGGATCAGTCAAGACGGAAAGCATTTAGGCACCATTGTTGAGTGGGAAGATAGAACCAATGAAGTTGCGCTTGAAAAAGAAATCGCTGAGCTTATTGGTGCTGCAGGTAATGGCGAATTAGATACAAGAGTAGCGGAAGATGGGAAGGAAGGGTTCTTTTTACGTTTGGCACAAGGGTTAAATAGCTTAGTTAAAATAGTTGATGATGCCGTTGCTGACACGGGCAATATGCTCGATGCGATGGCAAGTGGTGATTTATCAAAACGTATTGAACAAGAATACAAAGGTTCATTTGATAAACTTAAACGCGACGCAAATGCTACGGCAGATAAATTAACAGAAGTGATTAATCGCATAAATTCATCGGCAACGTTAGTAGCCAGTGGTGCAGAAGAAATTTCTCAAGGTAATGCTGATTTAAGCCAACGTACAGAAGAGCAAGCCTCGTCACTTGAAGAAACCGCTTCAAGTATGGAGGAAATGACCAGTACCGTTCGTCAAAATGCTGATAACGCAAAAGTAGCAAACGACTTAGCAGAAGAAACCTGTGAAAAAGCGATTCAAGGTGGTGAAGTTGTTAATAGAGCAGTTACGAGCATGTCGGCAATTAATGAGTCGAGCAAAAAAATTGCAGATATTATCGGTGTAATAGATGAAATAGCGTTTCAAACGAACTTATTAGCGCTTAATGCCGCAGTGGAGGCAGCAAGAGCGGGTGAGCAAGGTCGAGGCTTTGCGGTTGTTGCAGGTGAGGTTCGTAACTTAGCGCAGCGCTCTGCGGGCGCAGCGAAAGAAATTAAAGAGTTAATACGAGATAGTGTAGGCAAAGTAGCTGATGGCTCTCAATTAGTTAATGAGTCGGGCGCTACACTTAAAGAGATTGTTGTGTCGGTGCAAAGAGTGACGCAAATGATTTCTGATATTACGGAGGCATCTGAAGAACAAAGTGCAGGTATTGAACAAGTTAATAAAGCTATTTCTCAAATGGACGAAATGACGCAACAAAATGCCGCTCTAGTAGAGCAAGCCTCTGCTGCTGGTGAGTCTATGGCTGAGCAAGCTAATGAGATGCGCCGATTACTTAACTTTTTCTCAGTAGATCAGCAAGAGATGACAATGATGTCATCAACTATGCGAACCCCTGAACTATCTCATAAGCCGCAAAGTCGTTTTGTGAGTAATAAGCCCAGGGGCGATAACTTTGTAGACTCAGCTGATGAGTGGGAAGAGTTTTAATATTTAGCCTTTTTATGCCTCGTCTAATAAATAGTTACAGCGAGGCACTACTTGTTAGCGTTAGGTTTAATTGAGAGCGAACAATGAAAGAGTTTTTGTGTACCGACCGCGACTTTAAGGAAATTGCCAGTTTAGTTTACAGCGCATGTGGAATTGTATTAGGGGATCATAAGCGAGAGATGGTTTATTCACGCTTAGCAAGACGTATTAGGGAGCGTAAATTAACTGATTTTAAAGCTTACTTAGAGTATCTGAATAGTCATAAAGATCAGGAGTTTGATGCCTTTATTAATGCGATAACAACGAACTTAACGTCTTTTTTTCGTGAAATACATCACTTTGAATTTATAAAATCTGAGCTTGTTCCTGCTCTTTTAAAGGCAAATAAAAACAGTAAGCGAGTAAGAATCTGGTCTGCAGGTTGCTCCACAGGGGAAGAGCCTTACAGTTTGGCGATGACTTTAAATAACGCATTTCCGAGCAATTGGGATGTAAAAATACTAGCAACCGATTTAGATTCTAATGTATTGGCAAAAGCACAAAAAGGTATTTACACCGCAGCGAATGTTAATGGCTTAGATGACGTGCAACTTAAGCGTTGGTTTTTAAAAAGTAAAGACGGTGAAAATTATAAAGTTAGAGATAAACTAAAAGAGTCTATTTCTTTTAAGCGTTTAAACTTATTGCAAGACTGGCCAATGAAAGGATCATTTGATCTTATTTTATGTCGTAATGTTGTTATTTACTTTGATAAAGAAACAAAAGATCAGCTTTTTAAGCGCTACGCTAATATATTAAATGAACAAGGTTATTTGTTTTTAGGTCACTCAGAAAGTATGGGTAAAGAGCATTCACAATTCAAAAACTTAGGGAAAACTATGTACCAAAAGGGACAAAATGCACGCTGAGTTTAGGCCGGTATTACCTAACTTTGAACATATTAAACGATACTGGGATTCGGGCCGAGGTAGCGTTGTTGCTAAAGTACTTCCGGGTGAGTTTTATGTTTCTAAAAATAATGAACTAATCTCTACAGTTCTGGGTTCGTGTATTGCGGCTTGTGTATACGATGAAGTACTAGGAATTGGCGGGATGAATCACTTTATGTTACCAATTCAAAAGGGAGTAAAACTTAAAAATGCGCATAGTTTAAGTTGTCGCTACGGTAATTGGGCTATGGAGTATCTTATAAACGAAGTTTTAAAAAATGGCGCGTCTCGGTGTAACCTAAAAGTAAAACTTTTTGGCGGGGGGAAAATTATTAGTGCGATGACTGATATAGGGCTGGGTAATATTAGTTTTGCAGCAGCGTATATTAAAGAAGAGGCATTAAATCTAGTTGCCCATGATATGGGGGGGCCGTGGCCGCGAAAAATATTTTTTCACCCGAATACCGGTAAAGTTCACATGAAAAAACTTAAAAACCTACATAATAATACGATTGAAAAACGCGAAGTTCGTTACTTACAAAATCTTAAAAAGCAAGAAGTAGTAACCGATATAGAGCTGTTTTAGGAGTATGCATGATTAAAGTATTAATAATTGACGACTCCCCTTTAATTAGGCGTTTACTCACTGAAATATTACAACAAGCTAAAGACATTACAGTAGTGGGGAGTGCAGAGGATCCCTATGAAGCTCGCGAAATGATAAAAAAACTCAGTCCTGATGTATTAACGCTCGACGTAGAAATGCCAAAAATGGATGGTATTAGTTTTTTAAAAAACTTAATGCGATTAAGACCAATGCCAGTAGTGATGATTTCAACTCTGACGCAAAAAGGCTCTCCTATCACACTAGAAGCACTCGAATTAGGGGCTGTTGATTTTATAGCTAAGCCTACTAATAACGTAAGAGAGCAATTGAGCCAATATGCATCACTTGTCCAACAAAAGGTGCGAATAGCTGCTGGAGCAAGAGTAAGAAGCTATAAAAAAACGGTCGTCACAAATGAGCCTATTAATACTCATTCTCAGTTTTTACTTAATAAAGTAATAGCGATAGGTGCTTCAACGGGGGGGACTGAGGCTATAAAAGAAGTGCTTATTAAAATGCCACAAAATTGCCCGCCAATTGTAATTACTCAGCATATTCCTCCTGTGTTTAGCGCTTCATTTGCTGAGCGAATGAACCGTACATGCACGATAAATGTGAAAGAAGCTGAACATGGCGATAAGCTTAGCGCGGGCTGGGCTTATATAGCACCGGGTGGGTTTCATTTAAGTATTAAAAAACGAGGTGTTAGCTTGTATTGCCAGCTTGATGATGGCGAGCCGGTGAACAGACATAAACCTGCGGTAGATGTGTTGTTTAACTCATTAGTTGAAACTGGGGCTAAAAACGTAGTTGCAGCCATACTAACAGGAATGGGGAGTGATGGCGCAAAAGGGTTACTTGCACTAAAACAAAACGGTGCACATACCTTGGCTCAAGATGAGTATTCGTCTGTGGTATGGGGTATGCCTAAAGCAGCTGCTGAGCTAAATGCAGCTGACGAGATAGTTGCGCTGGATAAAATAACCCAGCGGCTTTTACATCAGGCTGTTAAGGTTTAGATGCTTCAATTACCCAAGGCTGCGAAAACCAAAAGTAATCACCAGGGCTTGAAATAGAAGGGGCCGTACAATTAAAACGAGAACGCCCTTTATTAAGCACCTTTGGTGAGGTGATTTCGACAGTATTTTTAGTTATCCATTTTAAATCTGCTTGGCCTACGCTTGATACATAACAGGCAAATTGGCTCTTATGAAAATCACCCATCTTAAATTCAATTGTGAGCGTGGGTGGATTTTGCTGTGTAACGCTATCTTGATAAGTTAAATTGGTGATATTAAACGCGCGTGAGTTAAGCTTAGTAATAAGGGTTTCTAGCTTGCTGTAAAAGCCTGATGCAGGAAAACGCGGCAAGCGGCTAAAATTAGAATCTTTATTTACAGCGCCTGAGTGCTGGCCAATACCCACAAAGCCAAGCTCTGTCACGAGTGCTTGCAGCTCGTTATTAAACTCACCATACGGGTATGCTAAGTATTTATAGTTGTGGCCTATTTCTTCTTTTATGCGCTTTTGAGAGTTAAGAATATCTTGCTTAATACGTGAGTGCCATTGTGCATCGGTTTCGTTTTCAAGCTTAAGGTGTAAGTAATCATGTTGTCCGCTATGATTGGCTATTAATGCCCCTTTTTTAGATAATTCTTTGAGCTTATCCCACCCCATTACGTAACTCATACCTCCGTCTATTAATTTAGGATTTACAAAGATAGTGTACGGGTAGCCAAACTTTTCTAAAATAGGTGCGGCTTGTTCATAGTTATTGTTATAACCATCATCAAAGGTGATGGCGAGTGTTTTATCAGGTAAAGTTTCACCTTGTTGAAGCGCGCTAATTAACTCATTAAGAGGAATAACGTTAAAGTTGTGCTCTTTTAAATAGCTTAAATGCTCCGTAAATGTATTTGCGCTAACGCTCGTGACAGCGGGTAGGGTTTCACTAACATGATGATACTGTAAAATAACGGCTGCTTGAGCCCGCACAGATACACTAATGAGGATAAATAACACTAAATGAAACAATTTCTTATACATAATAAGGCACACCATAAAAGCTTGCTGTTGTTAGCGGGTCCGATGATACTATCAAATATCACAGTGCCGTTGTTAGGAATTGTTGATACTGCTGTAATTGGGCACTTAGGAAGCGCTCATTACTTAGCTGGAATTGCCCTTGGCTCTGCAGTTATATCTATTTTATTTTGGCTTGCTGGTTTTTTAAGAATGAGCACCACGGGACTCGTGGCACAAGCATACGGAAAAAACGATTTAACCCAACTTGCCGCTTTACTTAAACGCAGCCTATTGCTTGCCAGCGCAGTGGCCGTGCTATTAATTGTGTTATCCCCATTAATAAAGCACGCTATTGCTTACCTCTCCGCAGCTAATAACGACGTACTTAACCAAGCTTATCAGTATTTTAGCATTCGTATTTTTAGTGCTCCAGCAGCATTATGTAATTTAGTGTTACTGGGTTGGATGCTTGGTGTGCATTATGGTCGAGGGCCATTTTATTTATTACTCGTTACTAATATCGTTAATATAGTGCTCGATATTTATTTTGTTGTTTATTTAGATTGGGCAGTTGCAGGCGCTGCATGGGCGTCACTTATTGCTGACTATACAGCACTAGTATTTGCACTGTTTTTAGTGGCTAAACTAGCTAAAAAACAAGACATTGATCTAAATGTACCGAACTGGTTGAGTATTAGCAAAATGGCTGAATTATTGAGTTTGAATAGAGATATATTTATTCGCTCTTTAATACTGCAATTATGCTTTAGTTTTATGACATTTTACGCGGCGCGTATAGGCGAAACCACATTAGCTGCTAATGCTGTTTTACTTAACTTTTTAATGTTGGTGAGCTTTGCTCTTGATGGCGTTGCTTACGCGTCTGAGGCAAAAGTAGGGCAAGCTAAAGGCCAAGGAAGTGTTAAAAACATAGGGCTTTGGGTTAAAATAAGTGTATTTTGGGGTATGCTTTTTGGTGTGTTATATAGCCTATTTTTTGCATTATTTGGCAACACCATAATCAAGCTTTTAACCAATGTGCCAGAGGTTATTCAAGAGGCAACGCATTATTTACCATGGATAGTAGTATTACCAATTTTGGCCATGAGCTGCTTTTTGTTTGATGGTGTTTTTGTAGGGCTTACGCGAGCAAAGAACATGCGTAACAGTATGATACTTTCAGCTGGAGTTGGCTTTTTTGGTGTGTTTTGGGTGTTTATAGACTTGCAAAATAACGGGTTATGGCTGGCTATGAGCTGTTTTATGTTAATGCGCGGGGTTACATTAATAATTAAATATCACCACTTAAAAATAAATAATCAGCTATTAGATTAAATAAATGGTTTATTTCCAGAGATCGGGGTCATGGTGTTTAGGGCCCATATCTTTTAAAACTTGTGAAAAACGATTGGCAAAAATACCGCAGTAGCCCCAACCGGCAAAAAATAATGCGGGGAGTAAAATTATAACGCCAATTATTTGTAAGCTGTAGTGGGTGTAATACCCAATAGATATGAATATCACGGCTAGCACAAACAGTGCTAAGCCGCGAAAAAAGCGCTTTAAGCTCAGCTTAGGATTGCTCCCTAAGCGATAGATAAGCTGCTTTAGCATTTACAAGGCCTAATAGTAAGAGTGATCGCCCGCTTCGTGTTCTGTTATATCAGCAACACCGGTGATTTCTTCAAACTTAGCTATCATTTCTTTTTCAATGCCTTCTTTTAGTGTTACATCGATCATAGAACAACCGTTACAACCACCACCAAACTGAAGTATAGCTATACCTGCAGCTGTAATCTCAACAAGGCTTACTTGACCACCGTGGTTAGCAAGTTGTGGATTTACTTCGGTTTCTAGCATGTGCTGTACACGTTCGTTTAACGATGCATCGTCACCTATTTTACGCGCCTTTGCATTTGGTGCTTTTAGCGTTAACTGAGTACCCATTTTGTCGGTAACAAAATCGATTTCAGCTTCTTCTAAAAATGGAGCACTTTCTGCATCTACAACGGCATCAAAACCGTTAAAGTTTAGGCGAATATCGCTCGCTTCTACAGCATCTTCTGGACAATAAGACACACCACATTCCGCTTGTGATGAACCAGGGTTTACAACAAACACACGAATATTGGTTTGTTGTGATTGATCTGCTAATAGTTTAGCAAAATGCGCTTGCGCTGTTTCGGAAATAGAAATCATAAAACCATCTATACTTGACTAAATTACTCGGATACTGCGTATCATACTCCGCTCATCGTGTTGCGGCTAGTGTTGAGCGTAAAAAGTTGGCATCTATTTTAAGCAATGGTAGCGTGCAAACAACGAACATTTTTTGAGTGATTTATATGCGTTTGGTATTAACATTAATGGTGGTGTTGCTTAGCTTTTCAAGTGTAGCTAAGCCACTTTCGTATTATTTTGAA
This sequence comes from Pseudoalteromonas sp. NZS100, assembly GCF_015864815.1. Lineage (NCBI taxonomy): Bacteria > Pseudomonadati > Pseudomonadota > Gammaproteobacteria > Alteromonadales > Pseudoalteromonadaceae > Pseudoalteromonas > Pseudoalteromonas sp. NZS100. The sequence continues at coordinate 63,272 of NZ_JADYWM010000016.1, read as the reverse complement.
CAAGATGTAAAATTTGACCCTTCAATTCCTACTCCTGAGCAAGTACTCGGTTACGAAGTAGGAGAGTGGCACGTAAGACACGATCAGCTCGTACGTTATATGGAAATACTTGCTGATAAAAGCGACCGTATAAATTTTGAAGTGATTGGCCGCACACATGAACAACGCCCGTTAGTAATGCTAACAATTACAGCAGCTGACAAGTTATCAAGCATAGAGCAGACACGCCAAGCTCACTTAGCACGCTTAAGTAACGATGGATCAGATGCTAATTCTACAAAGCAGCCTGCCGTTGTATGGATGGGATATAGTGTGCATGGTAATGAGTCATCAGGTAGTAACTCATCTTTGCTGGTGGCGTATTACTTAGCTGCTGCACAAGGTGCTGAAATAGATGAGTTATTAAATAACACGGTTATTTTACTCGATCCTTCGCTTAATCCTGACGGACTTGCTCGTTTTGCTAATTGGGCCAACAGTAACCGAGGTATGAACTTATCAAGCGACCCTAAAACCCGTGAACATGTTGAAAACTGGCCAAGTAGTCGTACCAATCATTACTGGTTTGATTTAAATCGTGACTGGTTATTACTACAACACCCTGAATCGCGCGCGCGTATTGCTAAATTTCATCAGTGGAAACCAAATGTCTTAACCGATTTTCATGAAATGGGACCAAACAGCAGTTACTTTTTTCAGCCAGGTATCCCTAGTCGTAAACACCCAATAACACCGGATGAAAATGTAACGTTAACTAAAGCGATTGCTAACTATCACGCAAAAACCTTAGATGAAAATAACGCACTGTACTTTACTGAAGAAAGCTTTGACGACTTCTATTACGGTAAAGGCTCAACTTATCCCGATGTAAATGGCGGTGTAGGTATTTTATTTGAGCAAGCAAGTTCTCGCGGGCATATCCAAGACACTATAAATGGACCTTTGAGCTTTCCCTTTACTATTAAAAATCAACTATTAACGAGTTTATCTACCTTTAAAGCCGCTGTTGATAACCGCCAAGCATTACTTGATTACCAAGCTAAATTTTATAATCAAGCTACTGATTTAGCCAGTGATGAAAGCTTTGAAGGTTATGTTATTGAGGGCGCGGATGACAACACTCGTATTAAAGATTTTTTAGGGTTGTTGAAACAGCATCAAATAGATGCTTTTTCGCTTACTAAATCACTCAAGGCAAATGGCAACAACTATACAACCAATAGCTACTTTGTGCCCTTAGCCCAGCCACAGTACCGCCTAATAAAAGCTATTTTTAGCGAGCAAAAAAACTTTGCTGATAATACCTTTTATGACGTATCTGGCTGGACTTTACCGCATGCGTTCAACTTACCTTTTGCAAAAGTAAAAAGCAGTTGGGGTTTAGAGGTTGCAAGAACACCGTGGCAAAAAGCGGTAAAACCTTCTTTTGCTTCACTTGAGCAAGGCTATGCGTTTGGCTTTTCGTGGGATGATTACCTAGCACCTAAAATGCTAAACAGCCTGTTAAAGCAAGGTATTAAAGCGCGTGTAGCGCTAAGCCCATTAACAGCCAAATCAAGCTCAAGTGAAGTAAGCTTTGATGCTGGTAGTATTATTGTGCCAGCAGGCTTACAAACGAATAGTGATTGGGTTGGAATATTAAATAAAGCACAAAACGAGTTTGGAATTGCAATCAAGCCTATTAACTCAGGTCTTACAAGTAAAGGAGCCGATTTAGGGTCTCGTACAATGGCGGTTGTTAGCGAGCCGAAAGTATTATTGGTAGGTGGTAAAGGCGTAAGCCAGTACGAAGCTGGGGAAGTATGGTATTACCTCGATCGCTTTGTAGGTGTTGCGCCAACAATTGTTGAAATGGAGCGTTTAAACTCTATTGAACTCAGTAATTACAGCCATATAGTACTTACTCATGGTAACTACAATAGCTTATCTGATACCGATAAAGTGGCTATAAAAAGCTGGGTAAGAAAAGGCGGCGTTATCTGGGGCCATAAAGGCGGTGCTAAATTTTTAGCTGATCAGCAATTACTCAAAGCAAGCTATCTATCACGCCAAGATGTAGCAAGTGCATTTAAAACTAAAGGTTTAAGCTACGCCGATAAGGACCATTTAGCAGGACGTCAACGCATTGCAGGTGCTATTTTTAATACTAATGTAGATTTAACTCATCCGCTTACATTTTCACTTAAGCGCAATACATTGCCCGTATTCAAAAACAGTACTTGGTTGCTAGAAGCTTCCGATGCGCCATTCGTAAATGTACTTACCTACACTAAAAACCCATTATTGGCAGGTTTTACTGATGCCGTTAATGTTGATCAAGTTGCTGGTGGTGCTGGCTTAATTGCGCACTCATATGGACGAGGTACAGTAATAGGCATGACCGACGACCCTGTATTTAGGGGTTACTGGTATGGGACTAGTCGACTACTAAGCAATGCGTTATTTTTTGGTCATACGTTTCGTGCAAATGGCGAATAATACCAATTCGCTTAATTAAGTGATCTATTTTAAGGATGGAAAAACGTGTTGATAGCTAGGCAAAAAATTCGCTATTTAGTTGCTCTCGGCAATTGCTCCTGCATTGCTCTACCTTCTGCATCCATGCAGTCGTAAATGAGAATTTTTTAACACAGGTAGCAACACGCTTAGCCCCGCAAAATGATTAAGTATTATTGCGGATTGGTTTAATACTTTTTAATAATTAAATAGGCGTTAAGCAAGTTGTAAAAGCCCACACTTGTTTAGCGCCTGCTTGTTTTAGTGCACTAGTAGCTGCGTTTAATGTTGCCCCTGTCGTCATCACATCATCAACAATAGCGACTGTTTTACCGCCCATATCCTGTGTACAAATAAAGGCATTTTTTAAGTTTCTTATACGCTTTGCTTTGGATAGCTCCGACTGAGCTTGTGTTTTTTTATCGCGAATAAGAACATTACTTAGTGGGGCGTAATTAGCTAAACAGGGTTGCCAAACTTGGCTTACCTGATTAAATCCGCGAGTAATAAAGCGGCTTTTATGAAGAGGTAAAATAATAAAGGTATCTGGCAAGTTAGGGCTTTGCTCAAAAAACTGCGTTAACTGTTTTTGTATAATTTGCTGCAATGCCTTTTTATAATGAATTTGATTATTAAATTTTAGCCTTTTAAGCCAATGCTCAAAGGGAGGTTGATAAAAAGCGCATGCAAATAATTTATCAAACTCGCAATTAGGAAACATCTCAATAATATCAGGTCGATGCAATAAGCTCGTATGCTTACTAAAATCAAACAATGGTAAATCTTCAAGGCAATAATCACATAGTCCTAAAGAGGTCGTAATCGAGTTTTGACACTGCACGCAATAAGAGGGAAATAACCAATTTAAAACGGCTTGTTTCACAGACTCGCTCCTTGCATTGCAATCGCCTTTCTAAACGTTATGATGAGCCTAAGTTTGGTAAAGGTTAGGCAAATATGCAAAATGAGTTAGTGTTATTACATGGTTGGGGAATGAATCAGGGCGTATGGCAGTTAGTACAGCCAGAACTTGAGTTTTTATATTCAGGAAATGTACGTAGCCTTGACCTACCTGGGTTTGGTAATAGCGATGTGTGCCCAAGCCCTTATACTTTGCATGATGCAGCAGAAATTTTAAGTAAGCAATTAAAGCCAAAGAGCATTTTAATGGGATGGTCGTTAGGTGGATTATTTGCACTTTATATTGCGAAGCATTGGCCTGAAAAGGTATCTAAAGTTATTTTAATAGCATCGACTCCTTTTTTTGCAGAGGCAGATAATTGGCCTGGAATAAAAGCGAATGTATTGGCGCAGTTTAAAGAGCAATTAGTTAATCATCGAGAAAAAACAATAGAGCGCTTTTTAGCTATTCAAGCAATGGGTAGCGAGTCGGCGCGTGATGATATAAAGCAGCTTAAACAATTACTAAATCAGTACAGCGCACCCCAAAGCGATGCCCTGAGTGCTGGTTTAGATATTTTACAAAACGACGATTTACGTGACTTATTTACTCATTGCCCAGTCCCTATTAGAGGAGTATTTGGCCGGCTTGATGCTTTAGTACCTTATAAAGCGATTAGCAAAATGTCAGCACTAAATACTGAGTTTGAATATGAAGTACTAGATAAAGCGTCCCATGCACCATTTATTTCTCATAAAAGTGAGTTTTTATCTGTCGTTAAATCAATGCTTTAAAATAGAGCTAAGAATAGCGCTGTTTAAAGCTTTATTTTGAGCAGAACCTGAGCGATAATTAAACAATGTTTATTTGGTGGAGGTTTTAATATGCCAATCGGATCAGTATTTAATAGTGGTATAGAAGGGTTTAACCGAGCTAGCCAAGGTATTGAAAAAGCCAGTGCTGAGATTAACCGTGCCAGTATAGAACAACAAGATGACGCGCAATTAGCGCAGCAACGTCAACTTACAGCAGCACGCCCTGAAGAAGCGATTACTGCACCAGTAGCACAACCAGCTCGTGTTGATGAAGCGCTTGTTAACTTAAAAGTTGAAGAATTTAATGCCAAGGCAAACACGCAATCAATTCAAACGGCCGATGATGTACTTGGCACGTTAATCGATATTAAAGTTTAGTATTATGAATATTGTCACGCCATTTCCGTCTATCAATATAAACACCGCAAATGTTTATACGGAAACCGCACGGCGTGACAACCAACTACGCGAAGTTATTCCCGCTCCCGCATCTAGTAGCGCAAGTAATACAGAAACCAAAGCGCAAAGTGATGCTGAAAAAGCAAAATTGCCAGGTAGTAGCGATGGTGCGACGTATAACGCAACGGGAAAAATAGCAGACGAAAAGTCAGTTCAGCAGCGCGATGGAAACTCAGAAAATCCTGAGGGCACTGAGCAAGAAAGTGAAGCAATCGAGAAAAAAGAATCTGAGCAAGAAGAGCTGCAATTAGAACAAGAACAACAACAAATTACAGAGCTAAAAGCACGAGATACTGAAGTACGAATACACGAACAAGCACACGCTTCTGTAGGCGGGCAATATGCTGGCTCGCCAAGCTATGAATATCAACGTGGCCCAGATGGTACTAACTACGCAGTTGGCGGAGAAGTACAAATAGATGTATCAGAAATTCCGGGTGACCCGCAAGCGACTATAGACAAAATGCAAACGGTACGCGCTGCCGCATTAGCGCCTGCAGAGCCTTCGGGAGCTGATCGCTCTATTGCTGCAGATGCTACGCAAAAGCTAGCAGCGGCTCAAGCTGAGCTTGCACAACCTGAAAAAGAAGACGACGAAGACGCAAAAAGTAAACTTGAAGCGTCATTCTCTAGCGATGAAAGCAGCGATACAAAAACAGCTAAAAGTGATGAGCAAACACGTGATGCCGATGTTGAGGCACGGGCGGGGCGTATTGCTAATTTTTACCAAATGGCTACATCGCCAGCGAGCCAAAGTAGTTTTTCAGCGTTAAGTTAATAATTTAGCAAAACATAACCACAAAAAAACCGCTTACGCGGTTTTTTTCGTTTTAGCTTAGTTGTACAAGTATTATTTTTTTACTTTAGCATTAGCGAACGCATCGGCAAATGCATTGCCCATTAACGCATTACCGTTGTCACGTTTAGGCTTTGCAGCGCGAGGTTGCGAATTATTAGCACGTGCTTGTGGCTTTTGCGTAGCTGGAGCTGCTGACTTATTACTTGTGTCAATATCGTCATCTAAGCGCATAGTAAAGCTTATGCGTTTACGTGCAGCGTCTACTTCAACAACTTTAACCTTCACAATATCACCAGCTTTAACAACTTCACGCGGATCTGATATAAATTTATTCGTGATTGCTGAAATATGCACTAAACCATCTTGGTGAACACCTACATCAACAAACGCACCAAAATTAGCAACGTTTGAAACCACGCCTTCTAAAATCATACCTGGTTTTAGATCACTAATTTTTTCAACACCGGCTTTAAACTCAGCTGTTTTAAATTCAGGTCGAGGATCTCGACCAGGTTTATCAAGCTCAGTAATAATGTCGGTAACGGTTGGTAAGCCAAACTTTTCGTCAGTGTAATCGTTAGCAGCAAGTTTAGTTAAAAAGTCGCTGTTACCAATTAGGTTACTGACATCTACGCTATTGCGTTCACAAATGCGTTTAACAACAGGATAAGCTTCAGGGTGAACTGATGAGTTATCTAGTGGATCGCTACCATTGTTAATACGTAAAAAACCAGCCGCTTGTTCAAATGCTTTTGGCCCTAAACGTTCAACCTTTTTAAGCTCACTACGTTTAGTAAATGTGCCGTTAGCATCGCGATAATTAACGATATTTTGCGCTAATGTTTTGTTTAAACCAGATACGCGTGTAAGTAACGGTACCGAGGCCATGTTTAAATCTACGCCTACTGAGTTTACACAGTCTTCAACTACTGAAATAAGGCTCTGGCCTAATTGGCTTTGCGATACATCATGTTGGTATTGGCCAACACCAATTGATTTTGGCTCAATTTTAACAAGTTCAGCAAGAGGATCTTGAAGGCGGCGTGCAATAGAGACAGCCCCTCGTATAGAAACATCTAAATCTGGAAATTCGTTAGCTGCAAATTCAGAAGCTGAGTAAACAGATGCACCTGCTTCGCTAACCATAATTTTACTAAGTTTAAGTTCGCTGTTTGCTTTGATAAGCTCAGCAACCAACTTATCTGATTCGCGTGATGCAGTACCGTTACCAATCGCAATTAGCTCAACTTTATGCTGACGGCAAAGTTGCTCTAACGTACGCACTGATTTATCCCAATGATTTTGTGGTGCATGAGGGAAAATAGTTTGTGTAGCTAGTAATTTACCTGTGCTATCAACAACGGCAATCTTACAGCCAGTACGAAGGCCTGGATCAAGACCTAAAGTAGTACGAGGGCCTGCAGGTGCAGCCATTAATAAATCTTTTAAGTTTTTAGCAAATACATCTATTGCACCGGCTTCTGCTTTTTCGCGCATTGCTGCAAAAAACTCATTCTCTAGGTGTAACCCTAGCTTAACTTTCCACGCCCATTGAACAACGTTTAATAACCAAGGACTTGCCGCTTTATATTTAATATCTAAACGGTAATGCTCAGCAATCATGTTTGTACATAATTGTGCTGAATTTTCAGCACTAGGCTCTGGGTTTATATTTAACTGAAGTACACCTTCATTTCGAGCTCTAAGCATTGCAAGCGCACGGTGAGAAGGTACTTTTTTAAGAAGTTCTTGATGCTCAAAGTAATCACGGTATTTTGCACCGGCTTGCTCTTGGCCTTTAATCACAGTACTTTCAATTGCGCCATTTTGGCTAATGTGGCTTCTAAATTTAGCAAGTAATTTTGCGTCTTCAGCAAAGCGTTCCATTAAGATGAATTTAGCGCCTTCAAGTACCGCTTTTGTATCTGCAAAACCTTTTTCAGCATTTACAAACTGCTCTGCTTGTTGCTCTGGGTCAAGGTTAGCATCTTTAAATAGTGCATCCGCAAGAGGCTCTAAACCAGCTTCAATTGCTATTTGACCTTTAGTGCGGCGCTTAGCTTTATATGGTAGGTATAAATCTTCAAGTTCTGTTTTACTTTGTGCATTAGTTATATCGGCACTTAGCTCTGGCGTTAATTTATTTTGCGATTCGATTGTCGATAAAATAAAACTACGGCGCTCTTCTAGTTCACGTAAATACGATAAACGCTGCTCTAAAAGGCGTAATTGGGTGTCGTCTAGGCCGCCTGTAACTTCTTTTCTGTAGCGGGCAATAAAAGGAACAGTTGCGCCTTCATCAAGTAACTTTGTTGCAGCAACAACCTGTTGCTGCTGTGCGTTTAACTCACCGGCTAAACGTGCAGAGATATCGCTCATGCAAAAACCTTTTTATACAATAAAATAAGACCAGAAGCGTGTTACTGGCGCTGTTAATTGCTTGAATAATATCACAGGAGGTAGTAATGAAAAGCTCTTAAAGCAAGCTATTTTACTTGCTTTAAGATGGTTGGGTCGGGAGTAAATCAATTCAACTAAAAGAGCGCCCTAGTGAGGGTGCTCAATGTTTTCTAATACTTCACTGAAAGAGTGAGCAATAGGTGAGATATGTACAGGAATATGTAATGTTTTAGCTATTTGGCGAGCTGAAATTAAACCACAAATTTCGTTACTCGCTGTTGTAACTAATAAAAACATTGTGCCCTGATGCTCCATCGTTTGCAGCGCATCACCAATGCATGCGTAGCTTAAGCTTTGCATACTTACACCTGTAAGGCGGCTAACTGGTGTCATAATGTCACGTAAGCTTACTTCGCTTCGTTGCATATTTAAGCGCTCTGCAATGATAGTAATTTTAGAGCTTTGTAAATCGGCACTAGAAACTAGGCCAATTAATTTTTGGTGTTCGTCTGTTACTAAAACAAAGTCAGATTGTTGTGCACTTACTTGTTTAAGTGCATCTGTAATCGTTGTTCCATGCTCTGCACGAATAGGTGTTTTTTGAGTAAAGTTATTCACCATTTTTAGCGCTGGAGAAGATAAATCGATTAATGGTTGATCATCTGCAAATGTGCTAGCAATAACGCCATGAGAAATATTTTGGGTACGTAATTCTTTAAAGTTAGACATAGTAGTCACCTTAGTAGTTATAAAATTTAATTAAGTTGTAAAATAATGAATTAAATTAAATAGCTAGGTGGTCCGCGTTGGTATGCAGTGCTAAAAGGTCTGTTTAGATTAGTGCTCTTATAAAAAGAATCTACGACATTAGGAAGTGGTTGAGGCGACCTAAAGGTAATAGTGTTAACGTGAGAGTCCACGTCAAAATCGAGGTTTGCTTGGTCAGGAATATCACAAGTAATAAAGTGATTAGATAGTTTAGCGTTATCAAGGTTTACGTCAGTGTTGCTGGCATGCAGCGTCAAACTTACACTCATTAAAAGTGCAAACAATACGGCATTACTAAATATGCGCTGTACCATGTTTGACATAATCACGACCTTAATTAACTGCTTTCAAATTAAACAAATCAACTTGAATAATTCAGTTATAGCTTATTGCTTTAATTTACACAATCAAAAGTTAACATGATCTGAATCAAAACTTTTTATTTCTTTTTTTGGTAGTCGATACTGTTTACATACCACTGCTTTTTTCCCTGAGGAGTGGTCACTTCAAATTCGTCATCTACTTGTTTTTTAATCAACGCACGCGCCATAGGTGAGTCTATTGATATGTAATCTTTACGGTCGTAAATTTCATCAGGACCTACAATTCTGAACTTTTTAACTTCACCTTCTTCGTTTTCAATTTCAACCCATGCACCAAAAAATACTTTTCCATCTTGCACGGGAGAGTAGTCAATAATTTTTAAATCAGGTATGCGCTTGCGTAAGTAGCGTACCCGGCGGTCAATTTGACGCAGCAATCGCTTGTTATACTGATAGTCTGCGTTCTCAGAGCGATCTCCGAGGCTGGCTGCCCAGCTAACTATTTTTGTTACTTCTGGGCGTTTTACGTTCCATAGTTGATCGTGTTCTTGTTGTAATTGCAAGTAACCTTCGCGGGTAACTAAATTTGTTTTCATGGCCAATTCTTTATTAACTCTAATGGTGTGCACGTTATTAAATTTGCCAAAACTTGTCGAGCGTAAAATGTAATAAAGTACGAGTAAGGAAGCTTTGAAATGTTCAGTAACAATCTAAGCAAGTAATTAGTTTTTGATTATTAAGTTTTTCATTTATATTAACTAGTAATTGGATATAAAAATAAGAAAGAGATTATGGGACACGAGACCACAAAAGTATTAGTTGTTGATGACGATATGCGCTTACGCAGTTTGCTTGAACGTTATTTAGTAGAGCAAGGCTTTATTGTTAGAACCGCAGGAAACTCGGAGCAAATGGATAGACTCCTAGAGCGAGAAAACTTTCACTTAATGGTTCTCGATTTAATGCTCCCAGGCGAGGATGGTTTATCTATTTGCCGCCGACTACGCCAAAAAGAAAATGAAATTCCTATTGTTATGCTTACTGCAAAGGGCGACGAAGTAGACCGTATTATTGGTCTTGAACTTGGCGCTGACGATTACATTCCAAAACCATTTAATCCACGTGAGCTACTTGCTCGCATAAAAGCAATTTTACGCCGCCGCGCAAAAGAAGTGCCAGGAGCTCCAGCTGCTGAAGAAAACTTAATCGCTTTTGGTAAATTTACGCTTAATTTAGCAACGCGCGAAATGAGTGAAGGGGATAAAACAATATCGCTTACCAGTGGTGAGTTTGCAGTGCTTAAAGCGCTTGTTTCGCATCCGCGTGAGCCACTTAGCCGCGATAAGCTAATGAACTTGGCGCGTGGACGTGATTACAGTGCGCTTGAGCGAAGTATTGATGTGCAAGTATCGCGACTTCGCCGCATGATTGAAGTAGATGCCGCTAATCCGCGATATATTCAAACCGTTTGGGGTTTGGGGTATGTGTTTGTTCCCGATGGTGAAAAGTAATATTTATGGGCATGTTTCCGCGCAGTGCTTTTGGACAAACTGTTTTTTTAGTGGCGGCTCTGCTGCTCATAAATCAAATAGTGTCTTATGTTACGGTTAGTTTTTATGTTGTAAAACCAACCATTGAGCAAGTTAACTTGATGCTTGCTAAGCAAATTAAAACAGTATTTATTGACTGGGAAGATGGCGTTGAAATAAACGACGAAGTATCTGCGAAGTTTTTTGAAATTACCGGCATTGAAGTCATGACGCAGCGCGAAGCAATGCGCCAAGGGCTTGGGCAAAGCCGCGAATATTCTATGCTATCGCGTAGCATGACTGAGCAACTTGGTGGTTATTCTCGTGTACGTATTAGCCAAACTGATCCGTTGATTTATTGGGTTGAAGCACCGCAAGCGCCAGGTTATTGGGTAAAAGTACCGCTTAAAGGCTTTAAAGAGAACAACTTAGAGTTTTTAACTTTTTACTTATCAAGTATTGGCTTTTTAAGTGTGCTGGGTGGGTGGTTGTTTGCAAGGCACCTTAATAGGCCATTAAAAGCACTGCAACAAGCTGCAGTGAAAGTAGGTAAAGGCGATTTTTCTACCAAATTAGAAGAAGAAGGCTCAACAGAAGTAATAGAAGTAACGCGTGCGTTTAATCAAATGTCGCGCGGAATTGCCGCACTTGAAAACGACCGCCGTTTACTAATGGCTGGTGTATCGCATGATTTACGTACGCCGCTTACGCGTATTCGTTTAGCCACCGAAATGATGGTTGATGAAGACGACTATCTTCGTGAAGGTATTATTTACGATATAGAAGATATGAACGGGATTATCGATCAGTTTATTGAGTATTTACGCCACCATAAACGTGAAGAACTAAGCTGCGAAGATATAAATGCTTTAGTTGCCGAGGTTGTTAATTCTGAGCTTCAGCATCAACGTACTATTACGTTTAAAAGTAATCCAAATATAGGCAATATACCCTTAAGCTCTGTGGCTATTAAACGTGTAATTACCAACATGATTGGTAATGCGCTGCGTTATTCTGAGGGCGATGTTGAAGTACTTAGTTACTTTAATTCAAACAAAAAATATGTAGTTATCGCTGTAAACGATAGTGGTCCTGGGATCCCTGAAAACGAATTAGAGTCTGTGTTTGAGCCCTTTAAGCAAGGCGATGCTGCACGTGGCAGTGAAGGTAGTGGCTTAGGCCTTGCCATTATTAAACGCATTGTTGATATGCACGACGGTAAAGTAAAACTAGAAAACCGCCCAGAAGGCGGTTTAAGTGCACAAGTATATTTGCCAATCAAGGTATCAACCCCTGCACAATAAATGCAGGGGTTTTATTGTATTAAAGTGCTTTAAAACGAATAGCTGTACCGCCACTAGTGGCTAATTTAAGCGTTAGTTTATCGCTTGCAGTTACAATACGTTTTTCGATAGCTAGATCGTACGGATTGTTTTTCCACTCTGCGTTTTTACCATCTTTATAAATTTGTACTTCAAACTTTTTGCCTTGCTCTAAAAAGTCGAGTTTCACCTCAATAGTTCTGGCTTTCTCGTCAGTAACAGCACCTAGGTACCAATCATTTCCTGAGTATTTAGTGCTTTTACGTTCTTTACGGGCAAATACAATAAAGTCGCCTACTTCGCCATCAAGGGCAATACTTTGCTGCCAATCTGTTGGTACGTCTTGAATAAATTGAAATGCGTCGGGCTTAGCCAAATAGTTTTTAGGTAAGTCGGCAGCCATTTGAATTGGGCTATACAACACAACATAAAGTGCAAGTTGTTTGGCAAGTGTAGTTTGTGGGCGGTTTGTATCGCCTCCTAAACCATTAAAGCTCATATCAAAAATACCTGGCGTAAAGTCCATAGGGCCAGAGAGCATGCGGGTAAAGGCAAGCATTGGTACGTGTTCTGGTGGGTTAGGAGGCGAACCCCATGCATTATATTCTTGTCCGCGTGCACCTTCGCGCGCGATCCAGTTTGGGTAAGTACGGCGCAGGCCTGTATCTTTAATTGGCTCGTGAGTATTAATGCTAATTTTATGCTTAGCCGCAAGCTTTACGTTATAAAGGTATTCGTTAACCATAAATTGGCCGTCATGCCATTCATGGCGCGCAATACCGTTTTTGTCTATACGTTTTATATTTCCGCCATCGGCTACATAACCTGTTTTTACTTGGCTGATGTTTGATTTTTCGTAAAGGGCAAAAGCATCTTCCATTTGGTCACGGTAGTTGCTTACATTGCCTGATGTTTCATGGTGGCCAATGAGCTGTACGCCTTTTTCTTTGCCGTATTGAGTCAGCGCTGCTATATCAAAATCATCGTACGGTTTGGTAAAGTTAAATACATCGCCATTAAAGTACCAATCGCCATCCCAGCCAATATTCCAGCCTTCAACGAGTACGCCATCAAAACCATACTGCGCTGCAAAATCCATATAGTATTTTGTGGTTTGCGTAGTGGCGCCGTGTTTTTTACCGCTACCCCAAGTTTGCGTGTTTATATGCATACCCCACCAAATACCGACGTATTTGCCAGGTTTAACCCACGACACGTCACCGAGTTTATTAGGCTCGTTTAGGTTTAGTATTATATCTGAATTAACTAAGCCAACAGCGCTGTCGGCTATTTGAATGGTGCGCCATGGTGTTTTAAAAGCGCCTTGCTTTTTAACGGCAATACCATCTGACCAAGGGGTTAAGTCGGCTGTAAATGTGCCTGGACGGCGCTGATTAAGCACCATACCCGCGTAATCAACAAGAGCGGCTTCATGAATACTAATATGAGTACCGTCACTTGTTTTAAACGTAAATGGTGTGTGAGCTAGTGGAGCTTCGTTAAGCGCGGTGGTGTTGTAAACATATTCGTAGCGGTTCCAGCCACGAGCAGGTATCCACCATGCTGTTGCATTATGGCTATTGTTTATTGCAAATTCAGTCAGCTCTTTGGTTATTTCTGTATGTTCGAACCCGGCTTGTTGTGGTACTTCGTATCGAAAACCTACACCACTATCAAATGCTTTAAATCGAATAGTGTAGGCGCCTTTATTTGGCTCGTTTTTTGTAAAGGTAACGGCTACTTCGTTATATTCGTCAACAACGTTTTGGCGTTCGCCCCAAGGTTGTTGCCACTGCGAGTTAACGCTTTGTTGTTCAATGTTTTTAATTTTAAAACCGTCGCTAAAGGCCGCTTGTGTTTTAAATTCAAACCCCAGTAAAGATTTGTTTATAACCGCTTTGTTTTTAAATTTTATTGCGTAGCTTGGCGTGTTGTTTTCGTCAGAGATGCTTACTGTTATTTGTGTGTCTGGCGATTTTAGCTCTACGGTTTGTCCGTAGCTATTACTAGCAAAGGCTAAAAGCACAAGTGCAGGGATTCTCATGGTGTGTCCTTAGATGAGTCGGTGGTGACATTTAAGGATAATGACTGTTGATGATTAATACGACTGCCTACATACGTATTCAATGTTTTAAAAAATAGAAAGAATTTGGTGGCTTAATCGGTCTATAATGTAAACAAATTGATAATAGCGACAAGAAAATGATAAAAAGCTTACTTTGTGTATTTTTACTAAGTGTTAGTACTGGAGTTTTTGCAGCAAATATTACAATTAAAAATGCTAATAATGACCCATTACCTAATGCTGTTGTGTGGTTAACTGCAGGTGATTCCTCTAGCGTTATTCCGCCAGAAGCACCTTATGCGATGACCCAGCAAAATCGAGAATTTAAGCCGCGTATTTTAGTTGTCCCACAAAATGCAAAGGTAGAGTTTCCGAATGCGGACTCAATCATGCATCACGTTTATTCATTTTCTAAAGCTAAAACATTTGAATTAAAGCTATATAAGGAGCACCCAAAAGCGCCCATTACTTTTGATCAAACAGGTGTTGTTGAGCTTGGCTGTAACATTCATGATTGGATGTTAGGTTATATTGTGGTGGTCGATAGTACTATTTTTGCAATCACTGATGAAAATGGTCATGTTGATCTAAATGCCAATGTAGGCGAATACACGTTAAGTGTTTGGCATTCTGGGTTTAGTGATATTAGTAAGGTTGAATCTCAAACTATTACTGTGGCTACTAACCCGATCACTTATAAAGTAAAGCAGGAAATTGCGGAGCAAATTGACTTTGCTACGGATGAATTTGATGACTATTAATCGCTTAATGAGGCTGGCATTTTTAGCCGGTGCTTTATGTTTTAGTAATGCATTGTATGCACAAGTAAAAGGCTTGATACAAATTAGAGCCGTGCAGGGGGACGATATACGTAGCTTCCAAGAGGGCGGCCTTGGGCTATATCGGCACGATACTAAAAGCGACGAACTTATTTTATCCCAAGGTATTTTAGATTTTAATGTTGATTTAGCATCTAGTTGGTCGGCTCATGGGGTGTTAAATGCGAATCAAGATCCTGATGTTGGCCTTGGTTTTACACAGGCTTATATAAAGTATCAGCCGCTATCTAACAGCAACTATAAATGGCATGTGCGTGTAGGGGGTTTTTATCCACTTATGTCGCTTGAAAACCCTGATATAGGATGGACTTCTCCTTATAACTATACAAACTCAGCTATTAATAGCTGGATTGGCGAGGAAGTACGCACTGTTGGCGCAGAGATAACTATTAAGCGCCCAGCAAAACGTTTTAACAGCGCTCATAGCTTTAGTTTTGTAGGTGCTACATTTAAAGGCAATGACCCTGCCGGTACTTTACTTGCTTGGCGTGGTTTTGCATTACACGATAGGCAAACTACATTTAACGAAAGTGTTAAATTTGCGCCTGTAGCGGCATTAAATGCGTATGAATTACGCTGGCAAGCTAATCAGGTTTTACCGTTTGAAGAAGTAGACGGGCGTTTTGGCTATTACGCTGGCGTACATTGGGATTACTTAAAAAAATCACAATTTCGAATTTATTATTACAACAATAACGGTGACCCAACCACGCTTAATATTAGTACAGGGCAATATGCTTGGGATACTCGCTTTACAAGCGCCGCTTGGCTTTATAAGTTTAATAATAAAACACGTTTAATAGCACAGGTACTTAATGGTAAAACCGAAATGGGCGCTAATGCTTTAATAGATAATGCCTTTTACAGCCATTATTTAATGTTAAGCCATAAAGAAGGCAAGCATCGAGTTTCTGTACGCTACGATTACTTTAAAGTGACAGATAACGACACAACCGCGTTTGACCCTAATGCAAGTAATGGGGAAGGCTTAACCGCAACATGGCGCTACCAGCTCACTAATAAACTACAAATAGGGGTTGAAGGTTCTGCACTTAAAAGTGTTGCAAAAAATAGAGAGCCAATTGGATTTAATGAACGAATCTCGCAGCAGCAAATAATGCTAAACGCTCAATGGCGATTTTAGGTTTTATAAACTAGATTTATTATCAAAAAGGTAGGTATTAAATGTGATTTTTTTTGGAGTAAGTAATGAATTTGAATAGTATCCGCGTCAAAGTCTCTTTTCCTATTGTTATTTTAGGTATTGCTATCTTGTCGTTAATTATTGGGTATTCATACTTAATTAACTTACAAAAAAATGCATTAGATGTGCAATCCGATAAATTTATTAAGGCTGTGTCTCTTGCTTTGAGTGCCGACAGGGATTTGTATCAAGCAAAGGTTGCTGAGTTAAATTTAGTCGCACATAACGACAATAAAGAAGCTTATTTGCAAGAGCATAAAGAAAATGCTGAGCAAGTAACGCAAAGGTTAGAGCAGTACTTAGCTTTGTTATCGGATTATCCAAAAGCTATAAATGGGCTTCGCGGTTTTGATGGTGCTTATAATACTTGGTTAAACGCTTCACTGGCCTATATGAATGATAAAACAAATCTAAAAAAACAGTCTCAATCAGAAAAAGCATTTGACGAATTAAGATCTACGCTTGATCAAGCTGGTGAATTAGCAGAGCAAACATCGGTCGAAGAAGTTCAAAAACTATCAGACACAATTGCTTCAACTAAGTTAACTATGCTTATTTTTGTCATATTAATTTTATTAGTGGCGTGTTGGTTTAGTTACCTTATTCCTAAGCAATTAACAGAGCAAATTAACTATGTAACTTCTCGTATTAACGATATAGCCTCTGGTGATGGCGATTTAACTGGCAGGATCGCTATAACGTCTAAAGATGAGTTTTCTGAACTTGCAACGCAGTTCAATCGTTTTCTCGACAACTTACAGCAATTAATTCGCGATATTTTAGAGCAATCAAAAGAGCTAAGTGAATTAGGAGGTGAGTTAAGTCAGGTTGCAAATAAAAACAATGCTGTAAATCAAACGCTCAGCCAAGCCTCTGAGTCAATAGTAAGTGCAGTGCATGAGATGAGTGTAGCAAGTAGAGAAGTTGCAGGTGTTGCTCAGCAATCATCAACAGAAGCTGATAAATCGTTAAATTTAGCTCAGCAAGGACTAACAGCGGTTGCGCACTCTAGTTCTCGTATTATTTCTTTGTCGCAAAATATGGAGCAAGCTATGGCGCGCTCTACAGAGCTACAACAAAGTTCTGATAACATTGCCAAAGTACTTGAGGTTATTCGTGCAATTGCAGAGCAAACAAATCTGCTGGCGCTTAATGCTGCTATTGAAGCCGCGCGAGCTGGTGAATATGGCAGAGGTTTTGCTGTGGTAGCAGATGAAGTAAGAACATTGGCTACACGCACGCAAGTAAGCACAAACGATATTCAAAAAATGATAGAGCAATTTGCAACGAGCGTAGAACAATCAATTAAAGCGATAGATGAAGGTAAGCAATTTGCAGATGATGCGGTTGGTTCGTTTAGTCAAACTAATGATGTGCTTAATGCAATGCAAAGCTCGTCTACTAAAGTAAATGATATGGCGATGCAAACAGCGCAAGCGACTGAAGAGCAGACAACGGTTGCAGATGAAATAAGTCAAAACCTATCATCATTAAACGATCAAACTTTAGAAGGGGGGGCGCTTGCTCGAACTACTGAGGATGTATCTAAAAAAATGGAACAATTGACTGATGAGCTAAATCACTTAGTGCATCGATTTAAAGTTTAAATAAACTCATTATTTGGTTAGATAGCTCTTTAAGGTTTTGAAATATGACTGTACTTATGTTGTTTGCTAGCTCGAGTTCAGTTTGAATCGTCATTATAAAAATAAAAAGGGACTTTAAAAGTCCCTTTTTTAATGCAATTTTAACCTTGAGAAGTCAACAAAGCCTAAAGTGAATTAGTATTATTTTTTATCAAAAGCGCGTTTCATGTAGTTAGGTGTAGCGAGTGCACCATGGTGAATACCGCTGTTGTAGTATTCACTTTGCTCGGCTATTTGTGCTGCGCCGTCTTCTCTAAAACCGTCAAATGCTTGTGATTTACGTGCAAGTGTTACCGACCATAAACCGCTTGGGTAAATTGGTTGCGGGAATGGCAGTGTTTGTAAATCATTAAATCCTACGCTTAGCATTGCTTCGCGCATTTCAACTAATAATGGCATATGCATAAGTGGTGATTCGCTTTGTTGTACTAAAACACCACCTGGGCGCAGTGCATCTAAACAGCTTGTGTAAAACGCATGATTAAATAAACCTTCACCTGGACCCACCGGATCGGTGCCATCAACAATAACCACGTCGATAGATTCGCCAGCGGCTTCGCGCATGTATTTAATACCGTCGTCAAACATAACCGTTGCACGGGCGTCGTTGTTAGATTCACAAAGCTCTGGGAAGTATTTTAACGACATTTGCGTTACTACTTCGTCTATATCTATTTGCGTTACAGTTTCTACGCCTGGGTGTTTTAATACTTCGCGTAAAGTACCGCAGTCGCCGCCGCCAATAATAACGACGTTTTTAGGGTTTGGGTGCGCTAAAAGTGCAGGGTGGCTGATCATCTCATGATAAAAGAAGTTTTCGCGGGTTGTTACCATAGTACACCCGTCGATGATCATTAAATTACCAAAGTCTGTGGTTTCAAACATTTCTACCTTTTGAAAAGGAGACTGTTTTTCATCTAACTTTTTATTAATACGTAATGAAAATGCGCTGCCATCGCGGTCGCTAATTTCAGTAAACCACTTACTTTGATCTAAATTTGCCATAGTTACTATTACACTTTTTAGGTTGAGTATGAAAAAGGGGCAATTCTGCCAGTGCTTGGCGTTTTGCTCAATGACATTTTAACTGATTTGACGAATAAAGTTAGTTAGGAGTGAGTGAAAGTTCAATTTTTGTTAGCCTAGTGGATAGTGACGTATTAAAATGCGCCTTTATACCTAATTGACTAAAGAAGAGTTGCCATGACCTGGGGTTTAGAAACAGCACGCGCCACTTATAACGTTGCTCATTGGAGTGATGGTTATTTTGATATTAACGCACAAGGCGAACTGGTGGCTTACCCAGATGGCGACCAAACAAAACCGGCCATTTCTTTAACGCAATTAACAGAGCAGTTTAAACAACAAGGTTTAACGTTGCCGGTTTTAGTACGCTTTACCGATATTTTAAAAAATCGTGTAGACACCCTTACTAATGCGTTTACGCAAGCGCGAGCAAATCGTGAATATAACGGTAAATACACCTGTGTTTACCCAATAAAAGTAAATCAGCAACGTTCTGTAGTAAGTAAGCTATTAGCGCATCCAAGCGGGCTTGTTGGCCTAGAAGCAGGCTCAAAGCCAGAACTTATGGCTATTTTGGGCGTAGCAAAAGAGCCAATCACAATAGTGTGTAACGGCTATAAAGACAGTGAATTTTTACGCTTAGCATGTATTGGTCAAGCCATGGGCCACAGCGTAAAAATTGTGGTAGAGAAGCTTTCAGAACTGACCACACTACTTGAAGAAATAGACAACCTAGGCATTGAACCTGCTATTGGTATTCGTATTCGCCTAAACTCAGTAGGCAAAGGCAAGTGGCAAAACACGGGTGGCGAAAAAGGCAAGTTTGGTTTAACGGCAGGCCAAGTACTAAGTGCTGTTGAAGTGCTGAAAAAGCATAATAAGCTGCACTTAATGCAAATGGTGCATTTTCATATTGGTTCTCAAATTGCCAACATTCGTGATATTCACCGTGCTTTGCGTGAATGCGCACGCCACTTTGCTGAGCTTACGCAATTAAACGTACCGTTAAATACCGTTGATGTAGGCGGCGGCTTAGGCGTTGATTACGAGGGCTCTGGCTCGCGCAGCGCGTGTTCAATGAACTACACAGTAGAAGAGTACGCGCGTAATGTAGTGAATGCATTTGCAGAGGTGTGCGATCAGCATAACCTTACGCATCCGGCCATTATCACCGAATCGGGGCGCGCTTTAACCGCTCACCATGCGGTATTAATTACCGATGTAATTGACGTAGAAAAAGCGCCCAATCATTTAAATCCAGAGCCACCGCTTGAAAATAGCGCGTTAGTGCT
The DNA here is from genome assembly GCF_015864815.1 of Pseudoalteromonas sp. NZS100. NCBI lineage: Bacteria > Pseudomonadati > Pseudomonadota > Gammaproteobacteria > Alteromonadales > Pseudoalteromonadaceae > Pseudoalteromonas > Pseudoalteromonas sp. NZS100. The sequence goes on along the minus strand of NZ_JADYWM010000016.1, from coordinate 43,388 downwards.
TGATGAAATGTGGCAGTGTTTACAGCGTTTAAACCCGCGTATGGCACTTGAGATTTATCACGACGCTATGCACTTATTTAGCGAAGCGCACGATCAGTACGTGCATGGCTTAGTAAGCATGCTAGAGTGGGCGAAAATAGAGCAGCTTTACTTTACTATTTTACATCGTGTACGTGCATCGCTTAGTAATAACGCGCGCGCGCACCGTGAAGTCCTCGACGATTTAAACGAAAAGCTTGCCGATAAATTGTTTGTTAACTTTTCATTATTTCAGTCATTGCCTGATGTATGGGGTATTCAGCAGTTGTTTCCGGTTATGCCAATCGAAAACTTAACTCAACCATTGACTCAGCGCGCGATTATTCAAGATATTACCTGTGACTCTGACGGTCAAATCCGCGAATACGTTGAAGGCGCTGGTATCGAAACCAGTCTACCAATACCAGAATATAAGCACGGCGAGCAATACCACATTGCTATGTTTATGGTGGGTGCATATCAAGAAATTTTAGGCGATTTACACAACTTATTCGGTGACACTGATTCAGTGCATGTAGAGCTTAACGATGAAGGTTATGTGTTAACCAATGCCATAAAAGGTGATAGCGTTAAGGATGTATTAAAGTTTGTTGACTATGATAGCGCCATTTTAGCTGACAACTTTGCGTACCAAGTTAATAAACTTGATGTATCAGCGCAGTGTAAAGAAGGTTACTTGGCTGAGCTTAATGCAGGCCTTGAAGGCTATACCTATTTTGAAGATTAATTTGTAAGCAACTGAAAGCGCAGTATTAGTGGCTGCGCAATGTTTAAAGGAATGGAAGTAATGTCAGTTATTCGCGGTGTATTTAGTATTATTTTTTACACAATAAACACACTTTTTTGGTTTGTACCTATTTTTGTTTGTGGGCTTATAAAGCTTATACCTATTAAGCCTCTACAAAAGATTATGAGCTGGGCTGCAAAGAAATTTGCAACTATTTGGGTGACTTTTAATAGCTTAAATCAAAAGTTATTTACGCCAACTAAACTTAATGTAACTGGCCTTGAAGAACTTAAACTGAAGGATTGGTACCTAGTAATTGCAAATCACCAAAGCTGGGTCGATATTTTAGTATTGCAGCGCGTGTTTAACCGTAAAATTCCATTTTTAAACTTCTTTTTGAAAAAAGAGCTTATTTACGTGCCTATTCTAGGTTTGTGTTGGTGGGCGCTTGATTTTCCGTTTATGACCCGCACGAGTAAAAGCCAACTAAAAAAGAATCCAAAGCTGCGTGGCAAAGACTTAGAAACCACGCGTAAAGCCTGCGAAAAATTTAAAGAAATGCCAGTAAGTGTGGTTAACTTTGTAGAAGGCACTCGTTTTACTACACAAAAGCACGCGCGCCAAAATAGCCCGTTTCCACATTTATTAAAACCAAAAGCGGGCGGTATTGCCTTTGTAATGCAAGCAATGGGCGAGCAAATTACTAAAGTGGTTAACGTTACAATTCATTACCCTGATGGCATTCCTACATTCATGGATTTTGCAGGTGGTAAGGTAAAAAATATCAACGTACATGTGGATGTAAGGCCGGTAAGCGAAGAGCTTATTGGTGACTACACCGGCGATTCTGAATTTAGAGTGCGCTTTCAAAGCGAGCTAAATCGTTTATGGGAAAATAAAGAGCAAACATTACAATCGCTCGAAAAACATCCCAAATAAAAGGCAAAAATATGAGCTTACAGTTATGCTAAAAAAGTGGTTACCAAATTGGCTTAACGGCTTAATTGTGGGCTGCGTATTGTTTTCTAATGTAATGCTTTTTGGCTCACTAGTATTTGTACTAGGGCTTATTAAGTTATTACTGCCTTTGCCTGTTGTTAACTCTTTATTGCACAGCGCTTATCGAGGATGGTGTAATGGCAATCGGTTTGGCTTGTGGCTAGGTTGTCCTAATATTGTGGTTAATATAAGTGGCGATTTAAATTCAAAAAGTTGGTATTTACTTATATGTAATCACACGAGTTGGTTAGATATAACCGTGCTTAGCTCATTACATGCATTGCCAGCCCCTAAGTTTTTTTTAAAAGATGAATTAAAATACGTGCCTTTTATTGGCACTGGTGCGTGGGCTATGGGTATGCCGTTTATGAAACGGGTAAGCAAAGCACAGCTTGCTAAAAACCCAAAGTTGAAAGGGTTGGATGTAGAGCGCACAAAGCACAGCTGTCGCAATTTTCGTCACTATCCTACTACCATCGTTAATTTTGTTGAAGGCACACGCTTTACGCCAGCTAAGCATAATCTGCAGCAAAGTCCTTTTAAGCACTTATTAAAACCCAAAGCGGGTGGCATTGCTTTTGCGCTTGAAGTGCTAGCCAACCAATTTGATGCCATGCTAAATACAAGTTTAGTGTATAGCGGTAAAACAGATCACGTTTGTCGGAACTTACTCAAAGGCGAGCTAGATTCTATTTATGTTTCAATAGACGTAACGCCCATTAATGACAATATGCAGGGCAGCTATCAAACCGATGACGTATTTAAAGCTAATTTTCAACATTATGTGAATGAGCTATGGGTTGCGAAAGATCAGCAGCTTGCCGATATTTATGCTCAACAAGATTTACCTGAACCACAAATCAGTAAGGAAATTGAAACATTATGACCAACACCCACCTACAGGAGTTAATAGCTCCTTGGTTTGAAAAAGTACCCGATGCGGATTTTCTTAGTTCTATTACCGCAGTTTCAATAGGGATTTTTTCTTTATTAATTGTTTACTTATTTACTCGTAGGTTAATGTTACCAGGCATTCAAAAAGTGGTAACTAAGCTTTCGCCTCAACGTATTGGTTCGTTGTCGCCTATGCTTAATAAGCTTAATAGACGTATTGCAGGTATGCTTTGCAGCGTATTATTTTTGGCGACCTTTGACAGTGTTTATCCGGTTAATGAGCTGACCGCTGAAATTTTGAAAACGGTTGGCCAAGCTATACTAATTATTCATGTAGGTTTTATTTTTAGCAGTATTGTAAGTATTGCGGGTTCTATTTATAACCAATTGGAGTTTGCACGCGAAGTCCCTATTCAGGGCTTAATTCAGGTTGTTAAGCTAATCACCTTTATTGTGTGTGCTATTTTAATTGTAAGTATTTTCCTTGAGAAGTCACCCACTTATATTCTCTCTGGCTTTGGTGCTATTGCTGCTGTTACGTTATTAGTATTTAAAGACACTATTTTAGGCTTTGTAGCGAGTATTCAAATCGCAGCAAATCGCCTAGTAACTTATGGTGATTGGATTCAAGTAGAAAACTACGGCGCCGATGGTGAAGTAATTGATTTGGGTTTAAACACTGTAAAGGTACGTAACTGGGATAACACCATTACAACTATTCCAACTTATATGCTAGTTGCGGGTTCGTTTAAAAACTGGCGCGGTATGCAAGAGTCGGGCGGTAGGCGTATTAAGCGCTCACTTAATATAGATATGCACAGTATTTGTTTAGTAAGTGATGAATTTAGAAAGCAAATAGATGCGGCTATTCCGCTTCATGACTATATCCGAGTGACGACATTACCCGCTCAAGTTTCTAATTTAGGGCTGTTTCGTCGTTATGCTGAGGGCTATTTAAAGCAGCACAGTAAAATTAATACGTCGCTTACGTTAATGGTACGAGAGCTACAACCAATGAACCACGGGTTACCGATTGAGTTTTATTGCTTTAGTGAAGACAAACGCTGGATTTCGTACGAGCATCTACAAGCCGAAATAATGGACCATTTACTTGCAGTATTGCCAGTGTTTGGGCTTAGGGCATATCAAAGTGTTAGTGGGCAATTAAGCCCTCCTAACGAGCAACAAACAGATAAGCCAACATTTAGAGTGATGGCAAATAGTGCTGCAAAAGACCCACAGCAATAAATAAAGCTAAGAGCCACCAAATAGGTGGCTTTTTAAATCGCAGCCATGCAAATGTAATTATTACTAACGCAACCTGCCAAAGGTTATGCACAGCCGATGTCCAAATTGGTGAATACAATGCAGCCGCTAAAAAACCGACTACCGCTGCATTAAGCGCCGCTATTGAACTTGCAAAACGAGGCTTACTTGCCAAGTTAATCCAGCTCTTTTGGAATGCGAGTATAAGTAAAAAACCAGGCATAAATATAAGCAGTGTAGCTATAAGGGCACCCACTAAAGGTTGCTCAGTAGTAAGTTGTGCGCCTAAGTAAGTAGCAATAGTAAACATTGGCCCTGGCACTGCCTGTGCACTCGCGTAAGCACTTAAAAACTGATCATCACTCAATGCTGGTACGCCAGCTTGAAGTACCGGCAGTACTACGTGTCCGCCGCCAAACACCATTGCACCCGCTTGGTAAAAAGGGGTAAACAAAGCAAACTCATGTTCTAGTGGAATAAAGCTAACCCCAAGTAAGAGCGCAAATAATCCCAGTGCAATCCAATTAATATTACTGTTTTTACTGCTAACATCGTCTGCTACTGTGCCAAGTTTTAATAAAGGCCATATAGCACCTACTGTTGCTGCAGTGATTAAAATCGCTATTTGAGTTCCCATCATTGGAAATAACACCAAGGCAAGTGTACTCATTATCGCAAGTAACTTAAGCGCAGCACTTGTACAAAAGCTTTTAGCCATACTAAGTGTTGCATCCGCGACTATAACAACGGCAAATAACTTTAAGCCTGCAATAATTGCAAAGTAAACAGCGTCAAACTGATGGGCACTAACCGCAAGCAGCACCATTATTAAAAACGAAGGCAAGGTAAAGCCTACAAAAGCAGCTATACCACCCAGTACTCCTGCACGCTCAACACCAATAGCAAAACTAACTTGGCTAGAGCCTGGCCCTGGTAATGCTTGGCTTAAACTAATAAGTTGTGCGTAACGGGTGTTAGTTAGCCAATTTAACGAATCTACAAAGTGGCGCTTAAAATAGCCTAAATGCGCAGCGGGGCCACCAAAACTCATGCACCCTAGTAAAAAAAATTGTCTAAAAATAGCAATTAACATTGCGCCAATATCCTTTGTAAAATTCATTAAATTGTCACAGCGTAGTATGACATTTTTATTAAAACGGCACATTAGTTTGAGGTCTGTTTAACAATCAAGCAAGATGCGCTGCTTTTAACACTCTCTTCATAGTTTGTTCATACATGTATTTGCATACTCTTGCTAAATTCTTAATGAATAGGGTATCACCATGACTTTAACTAAATCACTTTTAAGCGTAACCGTAGTAGCTGTATTACTTTCTGGTTGTGAAATGAATAACACCGGCAAAGGTGCGGCTATTGGCGCAGCAGCGGGTGGCGTATTAGGTAAAGCAACAAGTAACCATAAAGATAAGCGTATTTTTATAGGCGCTGCTATCGGCGCACTAGCTGGCGCTGCAGTGGGTAACTACATGGATAAGCAAGAAGAAGCATTTCGTGATGAACTTGCAGGCTCTGGTGTTGAAGTTGTACGTGAAGGCGATAACTTGCGTTTAGTTATGCCATCTAATATTACGTTTGCGACCGACCAATCTTATATTTCGTCTGGCTTTAACGATACCTTAGATGCTATTGCTAAAGTGATGAACAAATACGAAAAAACGTACCTAAGTATTGAAGGCCACACAGATAGCACAGGTAAAGACAGCTACAACATGAACCTATCGCGTGAACGTGCTCAAAGCGTTAAAAACTACTTAGTGAACCAGCAAATCATGGCTGAGCGTGTAAGTACTATGGGTTATGGCGAAACACGTCCAATTGCGACTAACGATAGTGCAAATGGCCGTGCTCAAAACCGCCGTGTAGAAATTCAAATAGTACCAAACACTGAAGAATAATTAGTCCTTATTAAACTGTAATTCACACAGTTTTTGATACAACGGGTTACTTGCCACTAATTCTTGGTGGGTGCCCGTTGCTATAATCTCTCCATTTTCCATTACCACAATCACATCGGCATGTTTAACCGTTGCCAGCCTATGGGCAATAATAAGCGTTGTTCTATTTTGCATTAAATGCTCAAGCGCAGCTTGCACGTGGTGCTCACTTTGCGCATCGAGTGCACTGGTTGCTTCATCTAAAAGCAGTATTTCAGGGTCTTTTAGTATGGCACGCGCAAGCACAATACGTTGCTTTTGCCCACCCGATAACCTCACACCTTGCTCACCTAAAAAACTGTTATAACCTTGCGGTAATTGTTTAATAAATTCATCTGCATGAGCATGTTTGGCAGCGGCATATACTTGCTCGTCACTTGCATTTGGGTTGCCGTAGCGAATGTTATGCATTACATCGGAGCTAAACAAGATAGGGTTTTGCGCGACCATACCCATTTTACCTCTGAGGGTATTAAGCGATAATTCTTTAATATTTATATCTTTAAATTTAATGGCTCCGCTAGCCGGATCGTAAAAGCGCTGTAGTAATTCAAATAAGGTTGTTTTACCTGCGCCAGAAGGGCCAACAATAGCCACAGTTTGGCCTTGAAGTATATTTAAACTTATTTTATTAAGTGCGCTTACGTCTGGGCGAGAAGGGTAGTTAAAGCTTATATTCTCAAGCGTAATAGCAGGGCTGTTACTATTTTTTAGTAAGTTACTATCTTGTGGATTTAGTGGGTTTTCTATCTCACTTTTAACAGCAAGTAACTCAAGTAATCTTGCAGCTGCGCCTGCTGCGCGTTGTAGTTCGCCATATACTTCAGCAACGGTTGCCACCGACATTGCCACCATAATAGCGTAAAACACAAAGGCTCCTAGCTCACCGCCAGTCATGGTACCTGCTAATACGTCGCTGCCGCCGACCCACAGCATTGCGCTAATAGCGCTAAAAGTTAAAAATATTACCGCTGCAATTAAAAACGAGCGTTGTTTAATGCGGCTTTTAGCCACATTAAAGGCTTTTTCTGTTTCAAGTGCAAAAGCGTGCTGCTCTTGCTCTTCGTGGCTATAGCTTTGCACTACTTTAATATTTTGAATGATCTCGCCGGCGTAGGTACTTATATCGGCTATGGCATCTTGGCTGGAGCTTGCAAGTTTGCGCACCTTTTTACCAAATATCATCATAGGAACAAGTACCAACGGCACACAAGCAACAACCACTAAAGTAAGTTTTAAATTAGTAAACAACAGCATAGCAAGTCCACCAACCAGCATAAGTACACTGCGAAGCGCCATAGAAAATGATGAACCAATAATTGATTGCAGTAATGTTGTGTCGGTTGTTAAACGCGACATAAGCTCGCCACTGCGGTTTTCTTCAAAGTAGCTTGGGTGCAAAGTAACAATGCGATTAAACACGGCTTTGCGAATATCGTTACTGACTCGCTCGCCAATCCACGACATTAAATAAAAGCGGCTAAAGGTGCCCACGGCCAATAAACTAATTAAACCAATAAGCACTAATACAGCTTGTTGTAGCTGATCTTTAGAGCCAGCAATAAAGCCATGATCTATGACAAACTTAACCCCTTGACCTAATGATAAGTTAACACCAGCGGTGACTAAAAGGGCAGCAAGCGCCGCTACTACCATCCATTTATACGGTTTAATAAACGCAAAAATAGGTAATAAACTACTAAAAGCGGCTTTTTCGGGCTTAGGGCTTGTTTTTGACATAGTGGATTCTTTTTAAAGGTTAAGGTATAGATATGGCACTAAGATAATAAAAATCAATACTATTAAATATTAGCCAATAAGGAAACGTTATGACTACTGCAACCGTAAGTGGAGAATTTAATGTAAATCTAGCCCCAATTGAAGGTTACGCAAGCGGCCAAAACGGCGTTAATTTAGGGCGTATGTCGATAGATAAAACATTTAAAGGTAGCTTAAATGCCACCAGCCAAGGCGAAATGCTAAGCGCCATGACACCCACACAAGGCAGTGCCGGTTATGTTGCCATAGAGCAAGTAATAGGCGAGCTTGAAGGTAAAAAAGGCAGTTTTGTACTGCAGCATTTTGGCACTATGGATAAAGGCCAAGACAGCCTAATTTTAAATGTAATTCCCGACTCAGGCACTAATGAGCTAGAAGGGTTAACGGGCAGTATGAAAATACGTATTGAGCAAGGGATTCACTACTACGATTTTGAATACACTTTATAAGATACTCAAGGATTAAAATGCAAAAAGTAATCGAATTTAGAAAGACCCGTTTTTTGGGTGGGGTAGATATAGTCGCACTGAATGACCGCATACAGGAATTAAACCAAGATGGCTGGAAAGTAATAAACGCAGTGCCCTTGGCAGGTTTTTATGGGCAAGTGCACGGTTATACATTACTTATTGAAACTGACGAGCTTTAAATGACATTTACAGTATGGTTAAGCCTAGCGGCTATTTGTATGATGGGCGCAATGTCGCCAGGGCCAAGTTTAGCGGTGGTTTTAAAGCACTCACTTAACGGCAGTATGAAAAACGGAATGCTTGCCGCGCTCAGCCATGGTACTGGTGTTGGGTTATACGCAGGTGCATCGTTATTAGGGCTAGGCGCTTTAATGACGCAGTTTCCAACTGTTTATCAAATACTCGTTTACTTAGGTGCGGCCTATTTGGCGTATTTAGGCATAAAAATATTGCTAGCAAAACCAAGTAATGACGAACTTGAAGTACAAAAAAGTGAGGTAAGTGCAGCTAAAGCATTACAAGATGGTTTTGCCATTGCTTTTTTAAACCCCAAGCTCGCTATTTTCTTTTTAGCCTTGTTCTCGCAGTTTATTGACCCTCAGCTACTTACTTTCAGCGTGGGTATAATTATGTGTTTAACCGTGTTTGTAATTGATACCGGCTGGTATTTGCTGGTGGCGTTGCTGACAGAGGTTTCAAAAAATCGCTTTGGCTTTACCAAGCAAAGTCCGTGGCTTGATAAAATACTGGGAGTCTTATTTATTGCCCTTGCGATAAAAGTGGTGCTAAGCCTTTAAATCGCGTTCCCGATGCAGGGGCGCGTGCCTATATGCCCCTGCAGCCTAACCCTCATGCCCTGCATACGTATTCATCACATTAATTTTACCTTTTGGTTACAATTTGTTGGTTGTGTTTTAAACAACACAGCAACACCTGACAACAATAACTCAAAGGTTCACACACATGGACAAGTTTAAACTAAGTGCACTTATGCTGGCTTTATTTGCCGCTAATAGTGCATTGGCTGCAAACGAAGACTCAACAAATCAATCACCCAGCACACAAGCTGAAGATTTAGAAATTATTGAAGTGCGAGGCTTTAGTCGCAGTTTAATTCAATCTTTAAATCAAAAGCGTTTTAGCGATACGGTGTCAGAACAAATTTCTGCCGATGATTTAGGGGCACTGCCTGATATTTCAATGGCCGATGCACTTACACGATTACCTGGTATTTCAGCGGTGCGAACGGGTGGGCAAGCGGCGCAAATTAATATACGCGGGCTGTCGGGCGGGTTTGTATTTTCAACACTTAATGGCCGCGAGCAAGTATCTACAAGTGGCAGCCGCAGTATTGAGTTTGACCAATACCCGTCAGAATTAATTAGCTCTGCGGCGGTATACAAATCGCCAAAGGCATCGCTTATTGAAGGTGGCGTGGCCGGTACGGTAGAGCTTGAAACCGCCAGTCCACTTAATAATGATCAAACGCATAAATTTGTAGCTAATGTGCGCGGTATGTATAACGACCGCGCCTCAGAGGTATCGGATGCCACTGAATTTGGCGATCGAATTAGTTTTTCGTATCAAGGCAAATACCTAGACGACACATTAGGCGTGGCGCTGGGCTATGCGCGTTTGTTTCAGCCAAGTGTAGCAACGCAGTTTATTGGCCTTGCGTACAACGACACAAAAGACGTTGATGGCGCAGTTAACGACACCAATGGCCCTTTAGCTAATCCAGAAAACGAATACATTAGCGAAGGTTTTGAGCTACAGCATTTAGGCGGCGAAGAAACCCGTAATGGTTACTTAGCAGCTATAGAGTGGGCGCCGGTAGATAACTTTAAATTAAAAGGTGATGCGTTTTTATCGCGCTTTGATAAAGAGTCATTTGCTCGCGGCCTGAGGGTTAAATTAGGCGGGCCAACAGCTGCATATGCTAACGCTCAGCTTGATGGTAATGCCGTAATAGGCGCAGCGGTTAACCGCACTTCGCAAAGTTATACCCGCGTTGAAATAGTGAACGACGACAACCAAGACTTTGACGAAGTAGACAGCTTTGGCGTGAATGCCGATTGGCAGGTAACCGATAGACTAAACGTAAATGCCGATGTGTCGCTTTCTCGCGCAAAAAGTAATTTTAGAAATGGCTTACTGTGGAGCTTAGTAGCAGAAGATGCCAATGCAGAAACGCCAGTATTTGATAACAACGTAGCAATTAACTATCAATTAAACGGCTTAAATTTACCTGACGTTGGGTTTAATCAGGCGGCCGCCTTTAGTGATATAGACCGTGTAATGGTCAGTAAATACGGTATTTACCCAGATCAAACAGAAGATGAAGTAACCGCATTTAGGCTCGACTTTAAATACGAGCTAGAAAACGACATATTTAGCTCAGTAGAGTTTGGTGCGCGCTACTCAGATAGAGAATACAGCCGTAAACGCTCGGTATTTGAGTACGGTAATGACGGGGCGTTTTCAACAACGCAACCGCCTTTGCGTTTAACCGACGATATGGCGTCAGTGGTTGACTGGCAGGGCGAGTTTAGTTATTTCCCATCGTATTTAGCCATTGATTTAGACAAAGCACTTAACGCATGGTTTCCAGATGGTACGCCAGAGCCTGTTCAAACATGGGGCAACGCCGATGGCGTAGACGACGCGCAAGGTTACACAACTAACTATTCGTGGTCAGTGCTGCAAAGCGGCTCGGTGTTTGAAGATGTGCTAGCTGCGTACGTTATGGTAAACATTAACACGCAAATTGCCGGGCTCGACCTATCGGGTAATGTGGGTGTGCGCCGCGTTGAAACCGACCAATCTGCAACGGTACTAGAGAACGTAGCAGGCGATGCGCGCTTAGGTGCGCAAAATATTGTTGATGAGAACGGCATTGTAAATAATTTATACGCACCTAATGTATTAGGCACTAAATACACCGGCTACTTACCATCATTAAATTTAAACCTGCAACTTAACGATAATTCACTTGTACGCTTTGCTGCGGCTAAAGTAATGTCGCGTGCGCCAATTAACCGCTTAGCGGGCGATGCCAGTGCAAATGTGAGTGATGATGGTGTTATTAATGGTTCAAGTACTAATAACCCATTTTTAAAACCCTTTTATGCCGACCAATACGACTTATCTTACGAATATTATTTTGAAGAAGGTAATGGCACTATCGCTGCGGCGTTATTTTATAAAAATATAGACTCGTTTGTTGAAACCTTATCAATCGAAAACTTCGACTTTAAAGGTAATGGCTTTAATGTACCCGACTTTATAGAAGACCCCGTTAGTGGCGAGCAAGTTGCCACAACTAACGGTATTTACACCACGGCAGTTAATAACGGTGAAGGTGGCTACATTAGAGGGCTAGAGCTTGCGTATACGCAAGTGTTTACCTTTTTACCTTCGCCATTTAATGGCTTAGGCGCTAACGCAAGTTACTCATACACCGAAAGTGAAATTGAATCGATTACCAGTTTAGGGGGCGATACATTAGCGCAATCTTTACCTGGGCTGTCTAATAACGTGCTTAATGCCACGGTGTTTTACTCAATGGATGATTTTGAAACCCGCCTTAATGTGCGTTACCGCGATGAATTTGTATCGGAGCAGGTTGCCATTAACGAGCAAGTGGTTAATTTTGATGCCGAAACCGTAGTCGACTTTCAAACCTCTTATCGCTTTAGCGACTCGCTAACAATGCTTTTGCAAGTTAATAACTTAACCGATGAACCAACCCAAAGTTACTTTGGCTCAGAGCAACGAACAGGGACGACTCAGTACTTTGGTCGTCAGTTCTACCTTGGTTTTACATACAGTCATTAATTAGCAAACGGAGCGTTTAAAAATGAAAATTATAACTATGCCTAAATATTTGCTAATAACGTTAGCGTTAATGCTATTAGCAGCGTGTGGTGGAACAGATGATGTTGAATCTGGTGAACCATTACTTACCTGTAATGTGCCACAAGTCCCTAATGAAGCGGGGACACAATGTGTCGATCCCGAACCTATATCGTGCCCTGCACCTACAGTACCTGATGAAAATAACGAAAGTTGCGTGGTTGGCGCCGACCCAACCCTGCCAGACCCTGTTGTATTTGCAGGGGAGGGAGAGGCGGTTTTATTTTATAACCGCTTAGGCGATGACAATTACGAAGGCTACCGATTACATTCGTGGAATAACGATGTGTGTGATGCTTATGCACCACCATTTGATACCAGCGATTGGGCTAACGGCCATGAATACGATGGTATTGACCCTAACTACGGTGCGTACTGGATAATTAACCTTAAAGAGGGTTATAACGAATGTGCCAATTTTATTATTCATATTGGTACAGAAGGATCAGGTAAGGCGTTTGGTGATGTTGATTTAACCATGCCGCTGATGCAAGACGATGAAACCTTTCAGCGTATGAACTTTACCATTCATGGCGAGCCTTCGGTGTTTGAATACCCTATATTAAGTTTAGGCGAACGCGCAGTTGCTATAACAGGTGCTTCAGCGCATTGGATTGATTTAAATACTATTTTGTATAAACCAAGTAACGAGCTTACAAGCCTGATTAAGTTACATTCATCAGCTACGGCTGAGCTTGAAGTGGATATTGATACTGGTTTAAACGGCGATACTGTTACGCTGCAATCAAGCAATATAACTGATGAGCAAGTGTCAAAAGTACCGCATTTAACCACCTGGAACGCATACGAAGGAAGTTGGGATACAAGCACGGCTAAAACACTTATTAAATCGCAGCTTGTTATTGCAGGTTACGATAGTGAAGGCACGCTTCTAGAAGCAAGCTATGTGCAAACCGCTAAAGCACTCGATGCCCTTTATACGCAAGGCGAAGACGATGCTAATGAAGCTGTGCTGGGTGTAAATTATGGCAATAACGCGATTGATGTAACTGTGTGGGCACCCACCGCTAATAACATGATGCTAAACGTGTTTGATGATGCAAAAACACAAGTGCACTCTACGCCAATGACATTAAATACACAGACAGGTATTTGGCAAGCAAGTTTAGATATGCAATACGACCGCCACTACTACCGCTTTAATTTTGATGTTTACCACCCACTGACTCAGCAAATAGAGTCGCTTTGGAGCACAGACCCTTACTCACTAAATGTATCTACCAATGGTTTATACAGCCAGTTGATTAATTTAGCCGATGAAGACACTAAACCAGAAGGGTGGGATACACGCCTTATTCCTACGGTAGAAAATCCAGAAGATGCGATTATTTACGAGGGCCATGTACGTGATTTTAGCGCACGCGATAACAGCGTAACAGAGGCTAACCGTGGTAAGTACCTTGCGTTTACTGAGCTAAATAGTGCTCCTATGCAGCACTTACAAACTTTGGCTCAAAATGGCTTAACGCATTTTCATTTATTACCTATTACTGATATTGGCACCATAGATGAAGACGTCAGCAAGCGTGTAGATATTAGCGATACGCTAGGTGATTTATGTGAGCAAATTAATGATGAAGCCGATGCGTGTAAAACCCAAGATAAAAACAGCACCATTATTGATTTAATGGGCGGTTATTTATCAGGCTCAGATGACGCACAAGCACTTGCTAATGCTATGCGCAGCTTAGATAGCTTTAACTGGGGTTACGATCCGCATTACTTTATTGCGCCTGAAGGCTCGTACGCCTCAAGCCCAGAGGGCATTGCCCGCGTTAAAGAAACCCGCGCTATGGTGCAATCACTGCAATCTATTGGTCTGCGCGTAGTGCTTGATGTGGTTTATAACCATACAACGTCGTCGGGTATTTGGGATAAGTCGGTATTTGATAAACTAGTGCCGGGTTACTATCACCGTTATAACGAAGTAAGTGGTGAAATAGAGCGCTCAACGTGTTGTGAAAATACAGCCACAGAGCATGTAATGATGGATAAGTTTGTTAGTGATTCATTAGTTATTTTGGCACGTGAATTTGGCTATGACAGCTTTAGATTTGATGTAATGGGGCACATGCCAAAATCGTCAATTCTTGCAGCACGTGATGCAGTGCAAGCTGTTGATGAAGATAACTACTTTTATGGCGAAGGTTGGGACTTTGGTGAGGTGGCAAATAACCGCTTATTTGTGCAAGCCAAACAAGCCGATATGGCCGGTAGCGAAGTAGGTACCTTTAACGACCGTATTCGTGAAGCCGTTCGCGGTGGTGCATTATTTAGTAATAGCTCAACAGATGGCAATTTAGCAGAGCAAGATACTTTACGTTTGTCACTTGCGGGTAATTTACAAAACTACATTTTAAAAGACTTTAAAGGTAACTCAGCAAAGGGTAATAGCTTTACTTGGAATACTCAGCCAACGGCGTATGCACTAGACCCTGCCGATAGCATTCATTACGTATCTAAACACGATAACGAAACACTATGGGATCAGCTGCAATATAAACACAGCACTAATATGAGTATTGAGCAGCGCGTTCGTGCTCATAATATGGCGTTAGCACTTCCGCTTATGAGCCAAGGTATTCCATTTATGCAAATGGGCGCCGATTTGCTACGTTCAAAATCGATGGATCGTAACAGCTACGACTCGGGCGACTGGTTTAACTTTGTGGATTTTACCCAAAATACCAATAACTGGAATATTGGCTTGCCACCCGCGCAAGACAACGAAGTGAAATGGCAAGAAATTATGCCTATTTCTGCTAATACCCAAGCGGCTGCACAGCCACAAGATATTACCTTTGCACATGATGTATTTAATGAATTTTTACAAATACGTAGTAGCAGCCCACTCTTTAGATTAACCACAGAGCAAGATGTTATTGAGCGGGTGGGTTTTCATAACGTAGGTAAAGCGCAGCAACATGGCTTAATAGTAATGAGCATTGATGATGGCGAAGGGCTAACAGACTTAGACCCTGCATTTGATGCGCTTGTTGTCGTGATTAACGCAACCGAGCAAACCCTTAGCCATACTATTGCCACCGCAGCGGATTTTGAATTACACAATGTATTAAAAAACAGTGTTGATGCAAGTATGGCTAGCGCCAATTTTGCCGCAGGCGATAACGAAGGCACATTTACTGTACCGCCTTACACATTAGCTGTATTTACTAAAAACCAAGGTGAGAGCCAAGGTGCTGGTTTAAGTGCAAATGCGACAGTGGGTGCACCTGATGTAGTACCTTATGGCAGCACCGCTGTGTTTGTGCGCGGGACTTTAAACGACTGGGGCACACGCGATGCATTTGAATATATTGGCGAGGGTGAATACCGTATAGCAATTGCACTGAGCGCTGGCGATTACGAATTTAAAATTGCCTCTGAAGATTGGTCTACAGTTGATTTTGGCGCGCTTACTGACGCTGATAAAGATGTAGTTGAAAACCAAAGCGAGGCATTAACTCGCTCAGGTGCAAACATGACCTTCAGCGCTGCTATTGATGCAACCTATGTATTTTCGCTTGATGCTTCAAACCCTGAAAATCCAACGCTTACTTTATACAACGAAGAGCCATTTATAGGCACTGCTATTTATATGCGCGGTACGCTTAATAACTGGGGAGTAACCGATGAGTTAAGTTATAAAGGTAAAGGTATTTACACCTTTACTAAAACACTGAGCGCTGCAAGTTATGAATTTAAAGTAGCGTCAGAAGATTGGAGCACGGTTGATTATGGATCGGCTGAGGGAGATGCCAGTGTTATGGTTGGCACTGCAGAGCAGTTGTCGGTTGCGGGCGCGAATATGACCATAAACATTGCAGAAGAAGGTGAATACCAGTTTATATTTGACGCCAGTGATTTAAATAACGTATCGCTAAAAGTGCTCAACGCTGAAATGTTTGCACAAACGACAGTGTTTATTCGTGGCAGCTTAAATGACTGGAGTACTGATAACCCGCTTATGTACGAGGGTGATGCAATTTACTCTACATCAATAGAGTTAGAAGCAGGTGACTACGAATTTAAAGTAGCGTCTGAAGATTGGAGTACCGTTGATTACGGTGGAGCAGGCGATACGCCGGTAGTGGCAATTGATGAACTAACACCACTTGAAGCTGTAGGTGCCAATATAGCACTAAATATTACCGAACAAGGTACTTACACGTTTAATGTAATAGGCCCAGATAGAGAAAATGTAAGCATACTTATTAATAAGTAATAGCAGTTTATTTTCCCAGACCTAAGCCGAGCATAGCCCTGTATGCTCGGCTTTTTTGTATGTACATAAGTGTGTGAAAGCATATTTGAATGCTAATTATAAATGTTTGGACTAAATTGCATTCAATATTAGATTGGCGTACTTTTATAAATCCCCAACCATACAAAAGAAAGCTAATGAGTAACTTAACCTTAAAAAGTGCTAATTTTGATCCTAAAGTAAAACAATACTGGATGGTTACTGCCTCGCTATTTGCAATGTTGGCTCTTGTTACTATACCGCTTATACCTATCATTTTACTGATTGTATGGCTGGTGGGCGGACGAATACTCGCAGCTATGTCGGCTGACTTATTACCACAAAAATTGGTAGTTAAACGTGGCATATTATTTAAAGAAGAAAAATCTATTCCGCTTGAAAAAATAACAGATGTAGGGTTAAGCCAAGGGCCGCTTATGCGAATTTTTGGATTATATCGTTTAAGTTTTGAAACAGCTGGGCAGTCAGGAAATGGTGCTTTAGTGTCTTTGCTTGGTGTAGTTAATGCGAGTGAGTTTAGAGAGGCGATACTTGAGCAAAAAGATGTATTGGCTAATCAAGGTAAAGCGTCGCAGCAGGCAACAGAGCAAAGTGAGAAAGAGCTACTGAGAGCACTTACTTATAGTGTTAAAAATATTGAGCAGATGCTACTTGTTTTACTTGATGAAAGGCAGCAAAAGTAGCCTGCTTTAAAATTGTAAAGTTTATAAGGATATTTTTATGAATACGGAAATAGAAAATATATTTAATAATTATCCTGAGATAGTAAAAAGTAAGCTTATAAAATTACGAGAGTTAATTTATACCGTAGCACAAGAGCAAAACTTAGGAGCTGTTGAAGAGTCTTTAAAGTGGGGAGAGCCAAGTTATAACACAATAAATGGCAGCCCCATTCGCGTAGGCTTTAAGGGCTCCTCGTGTTATTTGTTTTTTCATTGCCAATCAAAGCTAGTAAGCACATTTAGAGAGTTGTATTCCCACACTCTCACTTTCGAAGGTAACCGGGCAATTGTATTTAATAGTGAAAAGCCATTACCAGAGTACCCAGTTAAAGAGTGTATTAAATTAGCACTGACTTATCACAAAGTTAAACGCCTACCTTTACTAGGCGCATCATTATAAGTATTCAGTTGATGTTTAAAACACACTACATATTTGGTTTGCGTCACAGGTAATAACGGTTACGTTTTCATAACCCACACGCGTTAACGCTTCTGCTCCCAACGTTGCGCGTGCACCACTTGCGCAGTGCACGTAAATAGGGCGAGCTGCGTCTTTTTCTATTTCCATCAGTTTCATCTCGAGTAATCCACGCGGAATATTTATAGCGCCAGTAGCTGCTTTTGTAGCGTGCTCTGCAGGTTCTCGTACATCAATAAGTAAACCTTTATTTTGTTCAAGCTCGAGTTTTGCTTGCGCTGCGTCAATACGGCGTTGGTTAGGTGTGATAATTTTTAGTAAGTCAGGGATTGATGTAAGCATTAGTTTGTAAATCCTCTTGTTCTAAAAAAAAGGTATTAATGTGCACCACTTGGTATAAGTAGGTTGAATTAAGTTAATACCTATAAATAACGTTAAAAACTGAAAGTTACTTTATACAAAGTAACTTAATAGCGCGGATACTGCCACAGCACTTCCGCCGATTAATAAAACGGCATCGTTAATTTTGTGATTGCCTTAATATTAGTAAGGTCTAATGTTAATTATATTAGAACCTACTAATGTAAAAGTCTATACTTAAAAAGGTATCAAAAAGAGAAACAATAAAAATGAATATTGAACAACTAGCTGTCAACGCAGAGCAAGCCGAACAGTTTTTAAAATTAATGGCTAACAAAAATCGCTTAATGATTTTATGTAGTTTATTACAAGGTGAGCAAAGTGTAGGTGAGCTAAATAAAAATGTGCCTTTAGCACAGTCAGCGTTATCTCAGCATTTAGCAAGTTTACGCAAGGCAGATATGGTTGCTACTCGCAGAGAAGGGCACACTATTTATTACTCGTTGACCGACCCAAAAGTTGAGTCGATCATTGCTTTACTATATGAGTGGTTTTGCCGACAAGAAAATACTAAATAAACGTAGCTATTTCATCGAGTGATTTTTTATCCAGTGCATGAGCAGGTATTGTTGCATCATCACTTGGGTAGCCTGTAATAAGTAGCATGTATGGACGTTCGTTATCTTTATCGCGATTACATATGTCGGTTAAAAAACTCATTGGCTTTGGAGTATGAGTAAGGGTTGCCAAACCACTGCGGTGCAAAGCTTGAATTAAAAAGCCGGTAGCTAAGCCAACAGACTCATGCACATAATAATTCGTATTTTTATCATCGGTGCTTACGCCGCCCTTTTTTTGACTAAATACAGCTATAAGCCAAGGTGCATGCTCTAAATAAGGTTTATTGGCGTCGGTACCTAACGGTTTTAGCGCATCTAACCATTCTTCACCTGCTCTGCCTTCGTAAAAAGAACGCTCTAATTTTTCTGCGGCTTCTCTTATTTGTTTTTTTACATCGCTACTGTTTATAGCCACAAAATGCCAAGGCTGATGATTCGCTCCACTTGGTGCTGTGCCAGCTGCTTTTATACATGCTTCAATAATATTTTTTGGTACTGGGCGATCGCTAAAGCTGCGAATGCTATGGCGGCGTTGGCTGGTTTGTAAAAACTCGTTAGCGCGATT
The DNA here is from genome assembly GCF_015864815.1 of Pseudoalteromonas sp. NZS100. Classification (NCBI taxonomy): domain Bacteria; kingdom Pseudomonadati; phylum Pseudomonadota; class Gammaproteobacteria; order Alteromonadales; family Pseudoalteromonadaceae; genus Pseudoalteromonas; species Pseudoalteromonas sp. NZS100. The sequence continues at coordinate 24,374 of NZ_JADYWM010000016.1, read as the reverse complement.
TAGCATTTCTTCATGTGGATATTCTATAAAGTCATTTAACGGCTGGCTTTGGTGATCTTGCATGGCTTTTCGTTTCTTATAAAAAGTATATGTGGTTTTTATACCGAGTGAATACAGTGCAGGCAAGTGTTATGAGTTTAAATTATGTTTATTTGTTGTTACAAATTTAACCATCAAGTAACTTATGTTCCTATTTTCCTTGTGGTATAAAACATTATAAAAATAATTACTCATATTCAAGGAAGTAAAAATGCTATCAATAACAGGGTTATCTAAAACCTACGATAATGGCGTACATGCACTACAAGGTGTTGATTTATCTATCGGCAAAGGGATGTTTGGATTACTTGGGCCAAATGGCGCAGGTAAATCATCGCTTATGCGTACCATTGCAACACTGCAGTCGGCTGATTCAGGTTCAATTACTTTTGATGGCATTGATGTATTTAAAGACCCACAGGCACTGCGCCAACGCTTAGGTTACTTACCACAAGATTTTGGTGTGTACCCGCGTGTTAGTGCTTACGACTTACTGGACCATATGGCTGTTTTAAAGGGTATTCATAATAAAGCAGAGCGTAAAGAGTCGGTTGAAGGATTACTTGCGCACACTAATTTATATCAACATCGCTCAAAAGCGGTCAGTGGCTTTTCGGGCGGTATGCGCCAGCGTTTTGGTATTGCACAGGCATTACTGGGTGACCCTGATTTACTAATAGTTGATGAGCCAACAGCGGGGCTAGACCCAGAGGAACGTAATCGTTTCCATAACTTATTAGTAAGCTTAGGCGAGCAAAAAGTAGTTATATTATCGACCCATATTGTTGAAGATGTAGCAGAGCTTTGCCCAAACATGGCGGTGCTGGCAGGCGGTAAAATACTATTAGAGGGCAACCCAATTGCCCTTACCGATAAGCTCCAAGGACAAATTTGGCGCAAAGCCATGAGCCAAGAAGAAGCGCAAGAACTTGAGCCGCAATTACCGGTTATTTCTAAGCGCCTATTTGCAGGGCAAACCATATTACATGTATTAGCCAATGAAGCCCCTGAAGGTTTTGAGCTCAGCAGTGCAAACCTAGAAGATGTGTATTTTTCTACGTTGCTTAATCATCGTAACAGCCAAGTAGCATAAGGAGGCGTTATGTTTTTTAATATGCTCGCGTTTGAGCTGCGCTACTTTGTGCGCCAGCCTTCGTTTTATGTGACCTCATTAATCTTCTTTTTTATGGCGTTTTTTATAAGTTCTAGTAGTAAGTTCCCGTTAGGTGGGGCGAATGTTCATATGAACTCGCCTTTCTCTATTATGCTTTTAACCGTTACATTTTGTACACTCGCTATGTTTTTAGTGGTTAACTTTGTTGCCAGCTCTGCTATTCGCAACAGTGAAAGCAAAATGGATGAGCTGGTTTTTAGTAAGCCTGTTAATCCTGTGCCTTATCAAGCAGGGCGTTTTTTTGGTTCTTACTTAGTTGTACTTATTGTGTTTTTAAGCGTGCCATTGGGTGTGTTTTTAGGGTCGCAATTTGGTTTATTAGTTGGCTGGCTCGATGGCGAATTGATTGGTCCTAATAAGCTAATGTACTACGCTGCGCCTTATCTTTATTTAGCAGTGCCAAGTTTACTGGTGCTTTCGGCTATTTTTAATAGTGTAGCGGTCTATTTTAAAACCATGATGTCGGTGTATGTAGCAGCTGTTGTGATTTTTATAGCCTATCAAATTGCCGGCGTTTACTTTGATGATTTAGCATTTAGAAATATTGTTGTTTACGCCGACCCATTTGGCTCTGGTTCGTTAATTGATTTAACACGTTATTGGACTGTAAATGATAAAAACACAGAAGTGCTAACGCTCACAGGTGACCTTTTAGTTAACCGTATATTGTGGGTGGCAATCAGTGTTGCACTGTTTTTTGGCCTTGGAAAGCTAAGCAATCGCATAGTAACTAAAAAACAGAAGAAGCAATTTAAAGTCTCTGCTTTTGTACAAAATAAACAAGCTGCACTTATCAATAGTGCTAAAAATTATAAATCAGCGGGGGTTAGTACTAAATCTCAGCTAATAATGCGCAGTATATTCGAACTTAAACAAGTTATATTTAGTGCTCCTTTTATGATTTTAGCGGGTGTAAGCATTGTAACGCTTATGATCCCTCTGTTTGCGCCTATCGGTGCTTATGGCACTACTAACTGGCCTTTAACTCAGAATATGGTAAATGTTATTAGTGGTATTTCCGGTTTATTTTTGTTTGTTATTATCGCTTTTTATAGTGCTGAGCTTGTGTGGCGAGAGCGACAAAGTGGCATGGGCGATATTGTTGACAGCTTTCCTGTACATAACAGTGTTTTTTGGGTGTCAAAAATACTGGCTTTAATCGCCGCTATTTCTGGGTTGTTCCTCGTGGGCATGATACTCACAATTACAGTTCAGTTATTTAAAGGTCAATTTAATTTAGAGTTAGGACAGTATTTATTTAGGATTGTTTATTTATCGATTTTACCGTTAATTATGCTGACGGTACTCGCCTTCTTTTTACAAATTATTAGCCCGAATAAATATGTAGGAATGGGCTTGTTTATTTTGTATTACATAGTGCAAACAGTAATGGGTTCTTATGGGTTTGAGCACCATATGTATCACTTTTCGCAAAGCAGTAGCGTACCGTATTCTGATATAAATGGTTATGGGCACTTTTTACAAGGCGCGCATTGGTACACATTATATTGGGGTGCGTTAAGTCTTGTTTTAGCGATTGTTGGGTTTGCGTTATGGCATCGTGGTCCTTCACAAACGCTGCGCACACGCTTGTCTATGCTTCGTTATAATATGTCGTTAAAAGGGCAAGCGGTTGCGGTTATTAGTGCATTAGTGTTTGTTGGTGCAGGCTACAATATTTATAACAACACGCGAGTTTTGAATGAGTTTACTACGAGCGATGAGTTTCAAGACAAGCAAATAAGTTATGAGCAGCAGTTTGCACAATACAAAGACTTAGCACTACCTATGGTGACCGATGTTGACTTAACTGTTGATATTTATCCAAAAAAGCGTGCTTTAAGTGCTGTGGCAAAAATTAAATTTACCAATACATCTAAAGAGCCAATTACGCGAGTTTTGATTACCTCACCTCAACACGCTAAAAGTTGGGATGTAGCCATGGCTGGCGGAAAGATAGTTGAAAAATTACCAGCGTTTTATTCAGCATGGTTTGAGTTTGAGCAGCCGCTTATGCCAAACGAAGTAAGAGAAGGGCAACTGTCGGTTACTCGTGATCATACAGCCTTTACCGATAAAGACTCTGATACACAATTAGTTGCCAATGGCACTTTTATTAATAATTGGGAACTCCTTCCTAGCTTTGGTTATAACCGTGGTTTACAGGTAGCTGATAAATTTGAACGTCGTAAGCATGATTTACCAGAACTTGAACGTGCCCATAAGCTAGAGGACAGTCAGTACTATACACAAAGTGATTTAGGTGCAGCTAATGGGTTTATTAACTTTAAGGCGACGGTAACGACCGACGAGTCGCAATTTGCTATTACCCCAGGGTATTTACAAAGTGAAAGTGTAAAAGAGGGGCGCCGTACCTTTGTTTATGAAATGGATGCGCCCATTTTAAACTTTTACGCGGTGCTTTCGGCAGAACTTGAAAGTAAAAAGGTTGAGCATAATGGGGTAAATGTTGAGGTGTACTACCACAAAAATCATGCATGGAATGTTGACCGTATGATTGAGTCGGTACAAGACTCTATAGATTACTTTACACAAGCATTTGGGCCGTATCAGCATAAACAACTACGTATTATTGAATTTCCTAAGTATCGCTCGTTTGCACAAAGTTTTGCCAACACAGTGCCATACTCCGAAAGCATGGGGTTTATTACAGACTTAAGAGATGAGAGTAAAGTTGACTACCCTTACTATGTTACCGCACATGAAGTAGCGCACCAATGGTGGGGGCATCAAGTATCGGCGGCTAATGTAGAGGGGAGCGCGGTTATTTCTGAAACGCTTTCACAGTACAGTGCGCTTATGGTGCTTGAGAAACGCTTTGGCGCAGAGAAGCTACGTAAGTTTTTAAAATATGAGCTTGATAGGTACTTAATAGGGCGTACAGGGGAAGCCTTTGAAGAAATGCCACTATATAAAACACAGTCGCAACAATATCTTCATTACAATAAAGGATCAGTTGTGATGATGGCGATTTATGATCGTTTAGGTGAAAAACGTTTAAACAATGCTCTCAAAGCATTTTTAAATGAATTTCAGTACCAGTCAACGCCATACCCAACTACGCTTGATTTACTTAGTTATTTAAAGCGAGATGCAACACAAGCTGAACAACGTTTTATTGATGATCAGTTTAAATATATAACGCTTTATGAGCTTGAAATGAAAGAAGTGTCGGTTACTGATGATGTTGATGGCGAAGGTTTTTATACAGTAACACTGAGCGTTGAAGCAACTAAGCAGCATGCCGATGGACAAGGTGAAGAAACTGAGCAGCCGCTCGATGAGCTAATTGATATTGCATTATTTAGCGACGACCCTGAAAACTTACTCGCTGAAGACTTTGTTATTTACTCGAAAAAGCATCAAATAGTATCTGGTAATAATACTATTGAGCTAAAAGTAAAAGAAAAACCATTATTTGCAGGGGTTGATCCTTACATTAAGCTGGTCGATAAAGACAGTAAAAACAACTTAGCTAAGTTTTAAAGTCTATTTATTTACTAAACACTTAAACTGACTACTTTAAAGGCCGCATTTATGCGGCCTTTATGTGTAATAAACTGTATAAAACTTCATAGCGTTTCTACATATTCCCCACAGCTTTTTACGCTAATATTTTATGTTCTCTTATAAAGTTACCTTACTGGTATTTAGTTTATAAGGAAGAGTATGAAACCATTAATTATAGGCGCGATAGCATTAAGCCTCAGTGCTTGTTCTGCGGTAACCATTCAGCCACAGGCAACAGCAAAAATAACGAGCCAAGCTAATTACGAAGATAGCCGCCCATTTTATTTATGGGGATTAGTGGGTGAGCAGCGGGTAGACGTAAAACAAATATGTTCAAATACACCGGTTATTCAAATGCAGTCACAACAAACGTTTAGTGATGGAGCGCTGAGTTTAATTACGCTTGGAATATACTCGCCCCATACCATTAAAGTGTGGTGCCAAGAGCAAGTACTAGGGGAGACATTATGAGCATCAAGCTATTTGCAGCCGGTTGCACACTGATTATTTTAACGGGGTGTACAAATATTTACTTTGATAACGGTATGCAGAGCAAAGTAAGCAATAAAACGCTAAAAAGCTCACAGTGGCATCATAATTTTGCACTTGCGTTGTACGAGGGATCAGAGCCGTTAGATTTAACAAAACATTGCCCACAAGGGGAGTGGCAAAGCGTTCATACGTATAAATCGTTTACTAATGGTTTAGCTGAGGTGGTTGTGAATCAAATTGGCCCAGCTTGGTACCCTAAAACAGTAGAAGTACAATGTAATAAGGTACCATTTAAAGCTAAATAATTATTTAAAATAGTTATTCGTAACGCAGTGCATCTATAGGGTTTAGTCTTGCTGCTTTAATAGCAGGGGCTAAACCAAATATAATCCCAATCATTGATGTAAATCCGAACGATAGTATTACAGCCCATACTGGTATGTATGCATCAGGCATACTTGGGACTAAAAACGAAATAAGCCCTGCGGCGCCATATCCTATAATGAGTCCTATTAAACCACCAAAAAGTGAAAGCACAACGGCTTCAACTAAAAACTGCAGCATAATAAAACCAGGTGTTGCGCCTAGTGCTTTTAATGTACCAATAACGCGTGTGCGTTCAGTTACCGACACTAGCATTATGTTCATAACACCAATACCGCCAACAAGTAAGCTAATGCCAACAATACCAGCAGTAATAGCAGTAGCACTGCTGGTAAATTTATCTATTTGAGCACGAGATTTTTCAGCGGTTTCAAATTCAAAGTCGTTTTCATCTTTCTCTTTTAGTTTATGTAGTTGGCGCAATACACGAGTGATTTTTGCAAGCACTTGTTCTTCGTTAGTACCTTCATTTAACCTAAACATAATTTGCACATTAGTTTGTGTACTTCCGCCTTCTAAAGCACTCATGGTACTAATTGGAATATTAATGTAATCGTCTTGGTCAAAACCAAATAAGCTACCTTGTTTTTCAGCAACGCCAATAATTCTAAACCATTCACCACCTAGCTTTATATATTCACCTACTGGGTTTTCAGGAAGGTTTAGCTTTTCTATGATTGAAGGGCCGATAAATGCGACCCTTCTTCGTTTATCATCGTCCTCAGCACGAATAAAACGACCAAGTTCAGGATAGGTACGATACGCTTTTTGATAGTCTTGCTCGGTACCGATAACACGCGATGAATGGCTTTTATTTCCATACTCAGCTCCCCCCGAAAAGCGCCAGGTAAACATTAGGGCAGTTAGCGTTTCAGCTTCTTTTATACGCGACTTTAAAGCTAAAAAATCGTCGTAGGTAAGCTTGGCATTTTTACCAACCATTTCAAGTTCAATACTGGTGTAAGGTTTTATTGTTGTTACATCTGGCGACATATCAGCAAGTTGATCGTTTATTTGCTTTGTAAAACCTTGCATTACTGCAACGACAGTAACTACGGCGGCAACACCAATAATAATGCCCAAACAGGTCAGTGCGCTGCGCATTGCATTAGCTTTAATAGCTGAAAAAGCGGCTTTAGTGCCTTCCATTATGGCAAGAGCTGATTTAAACATGCTGCTTGATTCCTTCATCTTTAGTTACATCACTTACCACTTTACCGTCCACTAAACGAATCACGCGTTGGCAATGATCGGCAATTTCTTGCTCATGTGTTACTAAAATAATAGTGTGACCTTCGTTATGCAGCTCATCAAACAAATCCATAATTTCGCGGGTCGTTTTACTATCAAGATTACCTGTGGGTTCATCTCCTAATAATATATGTGGTTTTGTGACTAAAGCGCGGGCAATAGCAACACGTTGACGTTGCCCGCCCGATAGCTGGCTAGATAAATGATTAACTTTATCACCGAGACCTACCCGCTTTAGTGCTTCTAGAGCTTGTTGCTTGCGTTGTTTACTAGGAATAAAGCGATATACTAAAGGCTGCATTACATTTTCTAGTGCGGTTGCACGTGGTATTAAGTTAAAGCTTTGAAATATAAACCCGACACTTTCATTACGCTGATGAGCAAGCTCTGTCTCGGTCATACTTTTTACTAGTTTATCTTTTAAGTAGTATTCGCCACTGCTGGGTGTATCTAAACAGCCTAATAAGTTCATTAAGGTCGACTTGCCTGAACCAGAAGGTCCTATAATCGCCACGTATTCGTTTTGCATTATATGTACGTTTACATCATCAAGTGCCTTAAATACCTCTGAGCCCATTTTGTATTGTTTATTAATATGCTCTAGCTTGATTACCGCAGACATTAGGCTTCTTCCTTGTCTGCATCTGATTTAAGTTTTACCACATCACCTTCAGTCAGAAGACTTACTGGGCGCGCAGGGCCAATAACTATTTTGTCGCCCTCATTTAAGCCGTCAGTAATGGCTTGCTCTATATCAGATGATATTCCAACAGTTACGGCAATTTTGCTAACTGTGTTGTCACTATTTAGTCGCCATACAAATGTTTTATCGTCCTCTTTTTGGATTGCTTCTATTGGAAGTTTTAAACCGTTTTCGGCAATGCTTGTTGCGATCTCTGCTCTACAACTCATTCCTGCATATAGCTGGCGCTCAGTAGTGTCGAGTAATACTTTTACTTTAAATGATAAACCTTGAGAGCCTGCTTGGTTTTTAGCTGAAGTACCAATATTGATTACTGTGCCGCTAAATGGTTTATTAGGGTATGCGGCAGCATAAATATTCGCTTTTTGGTTAAGCTTAATGCTCGCAATGTCGGTTTCATCCACACGTAGCTCGGCTAAGATAGCGCTAGGATCGGCTACTAGCATTAAATCAGAGCCAATAATATTAGTCGTACCGGCTATAACGGTTTCACCTTCTTTAATATTTACAGATGCAAGCAAGCCGCTCATTGGAGCTCTAAATACACTTTTACTTAAGCGATCTTGCGCAATTTGTAGTGACGCTTGTGCTTGGTTGTACGACTCTATTCGTGATTCAATATCGATTTTAGCTAGATCGCGTGCGCTTTCAATATTCTCGTAGCTCTCTTGATTACCTAAACCGACATCATATAAGTCTTTTTGTCTTTTAAGTTGGCGCTCTAGGTTAGCAAGGCGTGTTTTATTGTGTTTAATTTCAATTTCTGTGGCGCGAAGGATTGCTTTACTACGGGTGACTTCTGATTCAAAAGCAGTTGTATCAAGGCGCATTAACATATCGCCTTGTTTAACTCCTTGGCCTTCTTGAACAAATATTTTATCTACTCGGCCTGTCACTTCAGAGCGTAATTGCACTTGTGTATTAAAAACTAAATTACCTGAAGCCATTATTGAGTCAGCAATGTCGCCAAGCTCTACTTGAGCAATATTTACTTCGGCTTGTTTTTTATCGCCAGAAATTTGCTTTGACACAATTAGGGCTATAAATGCGCCTACAGCGAGTGTGATGATTATTGCTTTTTTCATTTTATCTATCCGTGAATTAAGTAATGTGGAGCTAGTATCTACCTCCACTTAAGAGTTAACTTGCTGCAATGATTGCCCAAATACCAAAAATAATAATTGAAGGAAGAGCAGAGAATAGGAGTGCTTTGTTAGTTGAAAAATTAGTCCAGCATTTTAAGCCGATCATTCCCAACGCAATGCTCCAAAAGCTAAATAAGTTTATTGATTCTAATAAGCTATAAAAAGGATGGCTAACTTCAAGTCCTATTATTAATTGGTTAATAGATGCGTAGCTAAATACGGCTTGTTGAGATATTTGATCTGTACTTGCACTTAGTACAAGAGCAATTGTGCCTAGGCTTGAAATAACAACTGGCATTATTGTCCAGGTAGCGAATCCATACCAAGCTCCGTAGCTATGTTCTGATTCAGGATCTTGTTTAGCCACAAGCATATAATAAAGTGCCATTAATGCATTCATGATAGCCAGCGCAATTACGCCGCCAAACAAACCAAACCATATTTGGCCTTCTGCATTTTGCTCTATACTTTGGCGAATCATTTTTTGCTCGCCAATCGTCGCATCAATAGTTGATGCTGCTACTTGCTCATTAATCAAAAACTGCATATCAACAGTGGAATAAAAAATATAAATACTCGCCATTGAAACTAAAGACATGACTATAAAAGCAAGCCATGACCAACCTTTGGCGTGTTCAACACCATTGAAAGCTTTACTAGGACTTATATAAATATCGAGTAGGGCGCTAAACGCGTTAGGTGATTTCATTATTATTCCTTTATACCTATTTTATGGCTAGGCAGTTATAAATGCCCAGTGACTAGGTAATAGAATAAAGGAAAATGTATGTATTGTTTTCATTCAATTGTAACGGTTTGTTAACAGATGTAAGGGGTCTTGTTCAAAAACGAGAAAAGGGCCAAAAGGCCCTTCGTGTCGCAGCAAGTAACACATTCTTTCTTATAAATTAAAGTCTACAGAATAAGCAACGTAAGCTTTAATATCTGAGTCATCCATATCTGTATCAGATAAACCAAAAGTGAACCCATCTTTCGAAATTGATACACCATAATCTAAGATATTATCATCGCCAATAAAGTCACCAGAGTAGTGGCCTAAGTGAAGTGCCATTTCAGTGCCGTTACTGCCAACAGCAAAACCGTAGTCAGCTGTCAGGTAAAGTGAATCACCAAAGTCTGTACCATCACCACTTGCAGCTGATGTTGCAAGTACTGAAGCACCAAATGTAAAGCCTTCAACGCTGATGCTACCGTAAATTTCAGAGAAATCTGCGTCAGCTTCAGAAGCGGCATCTGGGTAAGCGTAATAAATATAGCCAACATCGTAGCTAACGCTTTCGTTAATGTCGCCACCAAAGCCTGCATATAAATCAAGCTCATAGGTCATTTCATCTGCCCACGATGCATTTGAAGCCCAAGTACCTGCATAAAAGCCCGATTCATTGGCGTAATCAATACCGCCTGAAATAGCTGCATCGCCCCCAGTTTGCTCTTGACCACGCCATAAGTAGTTTGATGTTGCCGCTGCATTAGCAGTTACTTCAGCATGTACGGCTGTTGACGTTAAAGATGTTGCGCCCATTAATGCTATAGCACCTATAGCAATGGTTTTTTTTAGTTTTAGCATGTCCATTTCCCGTTATATGATTTTTGCTCGCCAAGGTTTTTATTATGTATTCGGAACCTTTAGGCTGACGGCTTTTTATTGTTTAACTAACGGGATAATTGCACTGTATGTGCCAGCTTCATTATTTTTTATTAAAAATTATTTTTATACATTAAAAACATGGGCTTGTATTTTATAGATTGAGAAGAGATATGGCATGTAGGAAGATGTTGCGCACACTGCTGGTGCATAAATTAACCTAGCCGCACCATAAAAGTACGGCTAAATTAGAAGTTTTTAGCCAAATATAGTGCGCATAAGGCTAATTGTTTCGTTTACACTACGACCTTTTTGAACTTCACTCACAATTGAATCGCGCTTACTGCGAATGTGCTCAGGAATATCGTCAGCAGCAAGTGCGCGGTCTACTAAAATTTCTGCAGACTCTTTACCTCTACGCTGAGTTTTACCTGTCGTAGTTGTAGTTCGTTTAGGCTTACTTAACAGTTTGATGTAGTTAGAGTTATCTGGTGTTTTTGCATCAGCATAGTGAAAGAAACATGGGATTAGTGCTTTAATAGCAACTAATTGTTCTTCTAACTCATTACTAGGTTTAGCCATTTTGTACCATGACATAGCTTGAATACCTTTTACAATATCTTGCCAGTAACGCTCAAAATCACTATTTTTTAGTTTAGAAACACCAAGGGCACCGCATAATGCATCTAATCGATTGTTTGTGATCGGAGTAAATATATCAGGGCGACGCATTGCAAGCAGTCGTGTTGCAGGCGCAAGTGTTGGTTTTTCATTATTGTCGGTGAATATTTTTGAATAAGCAGCAATAAATTGTTGATATTCGTATTGAGTAATGTCACCTTCAAGTGGAATATTTACTAGTGCATCGTCAAAGGCACCTGGTAAATCGCCAAGCATTTGATGAAAGCTCTTCGCACTTTTTGTTGATGCAAACCATTCAACGTCAAAGTTGTATGTGCTTGGATCAAGTGATGCCATGTGCTTACCGCTAAACGCAAGTAAGTCTTCAGGAATCATATCTTTAAGAGATTGTTCACGAATGCTTTTAATGTAGTCTACTAAGCGAAGCTGTTCATCAAGAGCAATAACGTCTTTGTGTTGTTCTACAAATACACTTACTACAGGCCACGGAGCAATACGTAAAGTTTTAACCTGTAAAAAGCTGATAGCTGAAATAAGCTGATCGTGTAGCTTTTTAAGTACTGGTAATTGCTGCGGCTCTAGTAAATCGTAGTTCATACGATCTCTGCTTGCACTTAGCAATTCGTAACACCAAGGTAAAAAATCATCAGGGTGGTTTTCTACTTTCACGGCCATAAGGTTAAGGCTTAATTCTGAAGATTGCTTCAGAATGTTCTGATAGATTTGATTTTCTTGTTCGCCTAGCGTCATTTTTGACGGTGAAATTAGCAGTTTTTTCATGCCTTGTAGAATCTCCGGTTTAGATATATATTTTTTTGCTGGTCTATTTTAGCGCAATTACGCTAATAACAACAGCGCTGTCCTCCATACGTTGTAATTGAAGTAGCTAAATCGGCGTTTTTGCTAATAGAATGAGACCAACGTTTTAACATGTATCAATCATTTTTATCTAGTACAAAGAGACTTTCAACTGAGGTATTAAAATGCTTTGCTATTTTTAGAGCAATTATTACCGAAGGGGTAAATCGTGCCGTTTCTACTGTACTAATAGTCTTACGTGAAACCGCAATTAGATCAGCCAAGTCTTGTTGAGAAAGGCCTGCTTCTTTGCGGTATTTTGCAATTTTATTTTGCACTTTTGCTCCTAATCTTTGCTTTGCCAAAGAATTGATACGCCGTATATTAAACTCATTACAGCAAGGTAAAATGTAGCCATCATGCTGTGAGATACTTCTAAAGCAAGAGTATCGGAGAGTAAGTACACGCCACCCATACTAAAAAGTAAGCCAAGCACGACATGTTTATAGGCAATAGTGTCGATGGTATTTAAATACTCATCTTTATATGTAAGGTGGTATTTCATTCTCCATGTAAACCCGCCTCTGATCACAAACATAAAGAATGAACCTAAAAAAGCAGCAGTTCCTAAAAACAATAGTGGGGCTGATGTTTGATTAAGCATTGGGTAAACACTAATGATTAATAAAGTGACCCCCATGAATAATGAAAACCATGCATTTTGGCCCATAAATTTTTCTTCACTTTTAATATCGTAATTAGACATAGCTCATTTCCTTTTAAAATTTTTACAATATGTAACCTGTAGGTATCAATGTAACCTTAAGGTTTCATTGGGTCAATACTTATTTGTAACCTAAAGGTATCAAAATGTTTCAGGGGCGATTCAGGATAAGAATGTAATATCTAATAAAAAGCTTTTTTATCAGAACGACAATGATTTTAAGGCTAACACTCGCTATGATAAGAACATTATTTGCACGTTTGAAAGGACGATCATGAAAACCTTACTTAAAATTGTAGGTGTAATACTTTTACTATGTATAGCACTAATTGTTGCCGCACCGTTTTTAATCCCTACTGATACTATTTTTAACAAAGTGTCGCAGCAGGTAGAACAAACAACTGGGCGCACTCTTACCATTAAAGGTGATAAAACACTTAGCGTATTCCCTGCATTAAAGTTAGAACTTAACGACGTGCATTTTGCAAATATGGAATCAGGTTCGCGCGCCGATATGGCGAGTATGAAACAGCTTGCTGTACACATACCTTGGTTTTCATTATTTGGTGGTGAGTTTAAATTAGATAAGTTTGTTATAAACGAACCAAATATCCTATTAGAAACCGACAAAAATGGTAAAGCCAATTGGCAGTTGTTTGATGCAGTTGCAGAGCAACCAAAAGAGCAGAGCCAACCAGGTGAAGCGATAAAGCTTCCAGATAACTTTGATATTGAGTTAGGTGAGGTTGCTATTTATGGCGGCACATTCACTTATCTAGATGGTCAAACAGGTGCCAAACAACAAATTAGCGATTTAGAACTCGCTATTTTACTTCCTTCACTTCGTAAAACATTAGAAGTAAAAGGGGGTATTACTTATATGCAAGAGCGTTTTGATCTTGATATAAAATTAGATACTCCTGCTAAAGCAATTGAAGGTGCTACTTTTAATGTTAAACAAACCTTAGATTCTCGTTTAGTTGATTTAACGTTCGAAGGGAGCATAGCTAAGCAAGGTCAAGATATTAAAGGTCAGTTAGCACTAAGCGGTGAGTCTGTTAAAAGTATTGCGAAATGGCAAGGTGTAGAGCTAGACGCTAAAGACAATGCTTTTAACGGATTTAGTGTAAACGGTAAAATGCACCTACTAGGTGAGAAATTTAATTTAGAAGATTTAGTTGCGACGTTAGACGCATTAGAAATAAAAGGTAAGAGCGAGCTTAACCTAGGTAAGCGTTTAGCAGTAAATGCTGATATTGATTTAGGTATGCTTGACTTAAACCCGTATCTACCTGAAGCAGTGGCAAAACAAGAAGAGCCAGAAGAACAAGAAGATAAACCTGCAGAGCCAATAGTATGGGATGACACTAAGATTGATTTAAGTGCATTAAATTCACTAGATGCAAATGTAGTGATTCGTTCAAGTGGATTAAAAGCAAATGATATTAAATTAGGCGCAAATCAATTTACTGTTGCTTTAAAAAATAGCGTTGCAAAACTAAGCCTAGATAGCTTTTCTGCTTATGAAGGGTCAGGTAAAGGCGTTATCAATGTAAACGCACAGCAAGTACCTTATAAAATATCAACTAACTTTGACTTAGCTGGAATAGATGCACAGCCTTTATTAACGGATGCGGCAGGTTTTGACAAGCTAATGGGTAAGGGGTCTTTAAATTGGAACCTAAACACAACTGGCCAAAGTCAAAAGTCGTTTATTGGTGCGCTTAATGGAAAGCTTGGATTTGAGTTTGCTGATGGAGCTGTAAAAGGTGCAAATATAGCTGAGATGGTTCGTAAAGGTAAGGAACTCATTTCAGGTAACTTTGGTGCTGCATCTGAAGGGCTTGATACCGGATTTGAAGAATCTGAGCAAACAGATTTTTCAGCATTAACTGGAAGTTTTAACTTTACTAATGGCGTTGGCAAAAATACCGACCTATCACTTATCAGCCCACTTATTAGAATATCAGGTGAAGGCGACGTTGATTTACCGCAAACAACGGTCAACTATCGTTTGGTTACAGGTATAGTTGGATCTATCGAAGGTCAGGGAACTACCGATGACAGCACTGGCTTTAAAATACCACTACGTATAAAAGGGCCTTTCCACGATGTAGGTATAAAGCTAGATGTTGGTGATGCGCTCAAAGATGAAGCTAAGCAGAAGGTCGATGAGGCAAAAGAAAAAGCCAAAGACAAAGCAAAAGATAAAATTAAAGATAAATTAAAAGGTTTATTTGGTTAATTTATTACACTTTAAACAAACAAGGCACATTACAGGTGCCTTGTTTGTTTTGTAACCACCTGTAAAATAGCTACATAGCCGGAATTACTCAGCTTTAATTTCCCATCACTCCAAATTAATTAAAAAATAACCTATCGCTACCCCCTCAATGCTGGTACAATTGCCCGCCCTTAAGAGACAACTCGTTTGTTTTTGAGTGGGATTTAATCGAAATGTCTTGATTTTAAACAAATTTAAGACACGTTGTAATTACTACACCGGAGGTCATTAACATGATCCAAATGCAAACTCAGCTGGAAGTTGCTGATAACAGCGGCGCTCGCAAAGTGCAGTGTATAAAAGTCCTTGGTGGTTCTCACCGTCGCTACGCAGCGATTGGCGACATCATTAAAGTTTCTGTAAAAGAAGCTATTCCTCGCGGTAAAGTGAAGAAAGGTGATGTTAAAAACGCGGTAGTTGTGCGTACCAGAAAAGGTGTTCGCCGTCCAGATGGTTCTCTGATCCGTTTTGACAGCAACGCTGCTGTTATCTTAAATGATAACTTACAGCCAATTGGTACACGTATTTTCGGCCCTGTGACTCGCGAACTTCGTAATGATAAGTTCATGAAAATCGTTTCACTAGCCCCAGAAGTACTGTAAGGAGCCAATCATGGCAGCAAAAATACGTCGTGATGACGAAGTAATCGTACTAGCAGGTAAAGACAAAGGTAAGCGCGGAAAAGTGCTTTCAGTTGTTACTGAATCTGGTCGAATCTTTGTCGAAGGCATAAACTTGATCAAGAAACACCAAAAGCCGGTTCCACAATTGAACCAAGCTGGCGGCATTGTTGAGAAAGAAGCATCTATGGATGCATCAAACGTTGCGATCTTCAACTCGGAAACGAGTAAAGCTGATCGTGTAGGTTTCAAGATTGAAGATGGTAAGAAATTACGTATCTTTAAATCTACTGGTAAAACTATCTAATAGTTGGAGTAGAATGATGGCGAAACTGCATGAAGTATATAAAGACAAAGTAGTTGCTGAGCTTCAAGAGAAGTTTGGTTTCAGCTCTGTCATGCAAGTCCCTCAGATCGAAAAGATCACATTGAATATGGGCGTGGGCGAAGCCCTAGCTGACAAGAAGATTTTAGATAACGCAGTAGCGGATCTAGCAGCAATCTCTGGTCAGAAACCTTTAATCACTAAAGCACGCAAATCTGTTGCTGGCTTTAAAGTGCGTGAAGGCTACCCGATTGGTTGTAAAGTAACCCTACGCGGCGAGCGTATGTGGGACTTTTTTGAGCGTTTGGTATCAATCGCTATCCCACGTATTCGTGACTTCCGTGGCGTAAGTGCAAAGTCTTTTGATGGACGTGGCAACTACAGCATGGGCGTACGTGAACAAATCATCTTCCCAGAAATCGATTACGATAAAGTAGACCGTGTACGCGGTATGGATATTACTATCACTACTTCTGCGAAATCTGATGAGGAAGGCCGTGCGTTGTTAGAAGCGTTTAACTTCCCATTTAAGAAATAAGGGTAGGGTTATGGCAAAGAATTCTATGAAAGCGCGCGAAGCAAAGCGCACAAAACTAGTTGCTCAGTACGCTGAAAAGCGCGCTGCACTAAAAGCTATCATCAGTGATGTTAACACATCTGAAGATGATCGTTGGGACGCGGTACTTAAGCTACAAGCTTTACCACGTGATTCTAGCCCTGCACGTCAACGTAATCGTTGTAACATTACGGGCCGCCCACATGGTTTCCTTCGCAAATTCGGCATGAGCCGTATTAAAGTTCGCGAAGCAGCTATGCGCGGTGAAATTCCTGGCCTTAAAAAGGCTAGCTGGTAATAGAATCATGGGAGTAAGACTATGAGCTTGCAAGATCCTATCGCGGATTTGTTCACACGAATTCGTAACGGTCAATCAGCGAAGAAAGTATCTGTAACGATGCCAACTTCAAAGCTGAAAGTAGCATTAGCTAAAGTACTAAAAGACGAAGGTTATATCGTAGATTTCGCTGTTAACGGCGAAACTAAACCTGAGCTTTCTATCGAGTTGAAGTACTTCGAAGGCAAAGCTGTAATTGAAAATATCCAGCGTGTAAGTCGCCCTGGTTTACGTATCTATAAGAAACGTGACCAATTACCTAAGGTAATGGGTGGTCTTGGTATCGCTATCGTATCAACTTCTAAAGGCCTAATGACAGACCGCGCAGCACGTAGTGCTGGTGTTGGTGGTGAAATCATTGGTTTTGTAGCTTAATCGGAGGGGAACTATGTCTCGCATAGCAAAGGCACCAATTACTGTTCCTGCCGGTGTAGAAGTTACATTAAAAGGCCAGGAAATCACAGTTAAAGGCAAAAACGGTGAACTTACTCGTACAATCAACAACGCTGTTGAAGTACAAGTTAATGACAACGTTATTACTACTTTACCTCGTGATGGCGTAGCTAATGCATGGGCTCAAGCAGGTACTGCTCGCGCTCTAATCAACAACATGGTTGTTGGTACGCATGAAGGTTACGAGAAGAAACTTCAGTTAGTAGGCGTGGGTTACCGTGCTGCAGCGAAGGGTAAAACATTAGATTTAACTCTTGGCTTCTCACACCCAGTTAATTTCGCAGTTCCTGAAGGAATTACGATTGAAACTCCAAGCCAAACAGAAGTTCTAGTTAAGGGCGTAGACAAGC
Source organism: Pseudoalteromonas sp. NZS100 (assembly GCF_015864815.1). Lineage (NCBI taxonomy): Bacteria > Pseudomonadati > Pseudomonadota > Gammaproteobacteria > Alteromonadales > Pseudoalteromonadaceae > Pseudoalteromonas > Pseudoalteromonas sp. NZS100. The sequence goes on along the minus strand of NZ_JADYWM010000016.1, from coordinate 6,960 downwards.
AGTTAGTTGGTCAAACAGCTGCTAACATTCGTGCATACCGTAAACCTGAGCCTTATAAAGGTAAGGGTGTTCGTTATTCAGATGAGAATGTACGCCGTAAAGAGGCTAAGAAGAAGTAAGGTAAGACGATGGATAAAAAAACAGCTCGTCTACGTCGTGCTAAACGCACTCGTAGAAATTATATTGAACAAGGCACAACGCGTCTTGTTATCCACCGCACGCCACGTCACATATACGCTCAAGTTGTAAATGCTGAGGGTAATGTACTGGCTGCTGCTTCTACTGTTGAAAAGGCTATTAGCGAAACAGTTAAAGGCACCGGTAACGTTGAAGCTGCGCAAGCAGTTGGCAAAGCGGTTGCTGAACGTGCGGCTGACAAAGGCATCGAAAAGATTGCTTTTGATCGCAGTGGCTTTAAATATCACGGCCGTGTGAAGGCGCTAGCTGATGCTGCGCGTGAAGCCGGTTTGCAATTCTAGGAGTAGACTATGGCTAACGTAGAAGCAAAGCAACAACAGCCTGATCTAGCTGAAAAGCTAATCGCGGTGAACCGTGTGTCTAAAGTAGTTAAAGGTGGTCGTATCTTTAGCTTTACTGCACTAACTGTAGTTGGTGACGGCGCAGGTAAAGTAGGTTTTGGTTATGGTAAAGCACGTGAAGTTCCAGCTGCTATTCAAAAAGCAATGGAAAAAGCACGTCGCAACATGATCAATGTAGACCTAAATGGCAATACATTACAGCATCCTGTTAAGGGACGTCATGCTGGCTCACTAGTGTTCATGAAACCAGCCTCTGAAGGTACTGGTATCATCGCAGGTGGTGCTATGCGTGCAGTACTAGAAGTGACTGGTGTTCAGAACGTACTTTCTAAATGTTACGGTTCTACTAACCCAATCAACGTAGTACGTGCAACGATTTCGGCTCTTGAGAATATGAATTCTCCACAGTCAATCGCTGCAAAACGTGGCCTTCGCGTAGACGAAATACTGGGGTAACCATGGCAAATCAAACTGTAAAAGTAACACAAGTAAAAAGCTCTATCGGTCGTTTACCGAAACATAAAGCTACATTACGCGGTCTTGGTTTACGTCGTATCAACCACACTGTTGAGTTAGAAGACACAGCATGTGTACGTGGTATGATAAACAAGGTTTCTTACATGGTTAAGGTAGAGGGTTAATTCGATGCATTTGAATACACTTTCACCTGCTGCAGGTTCAAAAACTGCTCCAAAACGTGTTGGTCGTGGTATCGGTTCTGGTCTAGGTAAGACTGGTGGTCGTGGTCACAAAGGTCAAAAATCACGTTCTGGCGGCAAAGTACGCGTTGGTTTTGAAGGCGGTCAAATGCCTATGCAACGTCGTCTACCTAAATTTGGTTTTACTTCTCGCAAATCTTTAGTATCTGCAGAAATAAACCTTTTTGAAATCGCTAAAGTTGAAGGCGATGTGGTAGACCTAAGCGCGTTACAAGCAGCTGGTCTAGTTAAAAAGAACGTTCTTTTCGTTAAAGTTGTTAAATCTGGCGAAGTTTCACGCGCTGTTACCGTTAAAGGCCTTAAAGCCTCTAAAGGTGCTCGCGAAGCTATTGAAGCTGCCGGAGGCAAGGTAGAAGACTAAGGAAGTACTAATGGCTAAACCAGGTCAAGATACAAAAAGTGCACAAGGTGGACTTTCGGAATTGAAGCGCCGATTACTCTTCGTATTGGGTGCTATCATAATTTACCGTCTAGGTTCATTTGTGCCGATCCCTGGGATTGACGCCGCTGTACTTGCCGATTTCTTCGAGCAACAAAAGGGCACCATTGTTGAAATGTTCAACATGTTCAGTGGTGGTGCACTTGAGCGAGCTTCAGTGTTAGCACTGGGTATTATGCCGTATATCTCGGCTTCGATTATTACGCAACTATTAACGCATATGTATCCTCCGTTTATAGAGCTTAAGAAAGAAGGTGAGCAAGGGCGTAAAAAAATTAGCCAGTACACACGCTATGGCACGCTTGTGCTAGCTACTATTCAATCAATCGGTATTGCTACTAGCTTACCGGGCATGATGGAGGGGTTAGTTGTTAACCCTGGTATGGGTTTCTATTTCACCGCTGTGGTGAGTTTAGTTACTGGTACTATGTTCCTTATGTGGTTGGGTGAACAAATAACAGAGCGTGGTATCGGTAACGGTATCTCTGTTCTAATATTTGTTGGTATTGTAGCTAACTTGCCGTCTGCTATTGGTTCGACAGTCGAAATGGCGCGCCAAGGTGATTTGAATGTTTTTGTACTGTTGATGGTTGCGGTAATCGTATTCGCTGTTACTTATCTTGTAGTGTTTTTCGAACGTGGACAACGTCGTATTGTTGTTAACTACGCTAAACGCCAACAAGGTCGTCAAGTATTTGCTGCCCAAAGCACGCATTTACCACTAAAAGTAAATATGGCGGGTGTTATTCCACCAATCTTCGCTAGCAGTATAATTCTGTTCCCTGGTACAATTGCTAGCTGGTTCGGCCAAGGTGAAGGTCCAGTCGCTGATGTATTACAAGCTGTTGCTACTACGTTGACTCCAGGTCAACCGTTGTACTCGCTTGTTTTAGCTGCGGCTATTATCTTCTTCTGCTTTTTCTACACAGCGTTGGTTTTTAACCCACGTGAAACAGCAGATAACCTTAAGAAATCTGGCGCATTTATCCCAGGTATTCGTCCAGGTGAGCAGACATCTAAATACATTGATAAAGTGATGACACGCCTGACATTGGCAGGTGCTTTGTATATAACCTTTATCTGTCTGGTGCCTGAATTCATGACGATGGCGTGGCAAACGCCATTCTACTTCGGCGGTACATCAGTTTTGATTATCGTTGTAGTAATCATGGACTTTATGGCACAAGTACAGACTCACCTGATGTCTCATCAGTATGATTCTGTGCTGAAAAAAGCGAACCTTAAAGGCTACGGTCGATAAGGTCAGTTTACGGAGTTGAGCAATGAAAGTACGTGCTTCCGTTAAGAAAATATGCCGTAACTGTAAAGTTATTAAACGTGCTGGTGTAGTACGCGTAATTTGCAGTGAGCCTAAGCATAAGCAAAGGCAAGGCTAAGTAAACAGTCGTGCAGGCTGAGTTTTCTCGGCCTGTGTTTTTAGTAGTGATTTGGTCTTCGTTTGAGTATCCTTACGGGCTTTTCAAACTTTTGATTACCAAATTCGAATATAGGAGATGTGTTAGTGGCCCGTATTGCTGGCATTAACGTCCCTGATCATAAACATGCAGTTATTGGTTTAACAGCTATTTATGGCATAGGTAAGACTCGCTCTAAGGCTATCTTAGAAGCGACTGGTATCGCCGAAACCACAAAAATCGGTGAACTTTCAGACGAAATTCTTGACGTACTGCGTGATGCAGTTGGCAAGTACACTGTTGAAGGTGATCTTCGTCGTGAAGTTACTTTAAATATCAAGCGCCTAATGGACCTTGGTTGTTATCGTGGCCTACGTCACCGTCGCTCTTTACCATTACGTGGTCAAAGAACTAAGACTAACGCGCGCACCCGTAAGGGTCCTCGTAAGCCTATTAAGCGATAAGGGGATAGTATTATGGCTAAGACACCAATTCGTCGTAAAAAGGTTAAAAAACAAGTTGCTGATGGTATGGCTCATGTTCATGCGTCTTTCAACAACACTATTGTAACGATTACCGACCGTCAAGGTAATGCACTATCATGGGCTACTGCCGGTGGTTCAGGTTTCCGTGGTTCACGTAAATCTACACCATTTGCTGCTCAGGTTGCTGCAGAGCGTGCAGGTACTGCTGCTCAAGAATACGGTTTAAAAAATCTAGAAGTTTTCATTAAAGGTCCAGGTCCAGGTCGTGAATCTGCTGTACGTGCTTTGAATGCTGCTGGTTACCGTATTACCAACATTACTGACGTGACGCCAATACCACATAATGGTTGTCGTCCACCGAAGAAACGTCGCGTTTAACAATAGGTTAGGAGAAATAACATGGCAAGATATTTGGGCCCTAAGCTCAAGCTGAGTCGTCGTGAAGGTACTGACCTGTTCCTTAAGAGCGGCGTAAGAGCTATCGACTCTAAGTGTAAACTTGAGACTGCACCTGGTCAGCACGGCGCTCGTAAAGGTCGCTTATCTGATTACGGTTTACAATTACGTGAAAAGCAAAAAGTACGTCGTATCTACGGTGTATTAGAAAAGCAATTCCGTAACTACTACAAAGAAGCTGCTCGCCTTAAAGGCAACACAGGTGAAAACTTGTTACAGCTTTTAGAGCAACGTTTAGACAATGTTGTATATCGCATGGGTTTTGCTAGCACACGTGCAGAAGCACGTCAGTTAGTAAGCCATAAAGCGATTTTAGTTAATGGTCGTGTTGTGAACATTCCTTCATACGTAATTACTCCAGAAGATACTGTTGTAATCCGTGAGAAGTCTAAGACGCAAGCACGTATCATCGCTGCTCTAGAGTTGGCTGAGCAACGTGAAAAGCCGACTTGGGTTGAAGTTGACGGTAAGAAATTGGAAGGCAGCTTTAAGCGTCTACCTGAGCGTTCAGACCTGTCTGCGGACATTAATGAACAACTAATCGTCGAACTTTACTCTAAGTAAAGTTAAGAGTTAAGAGAGGATAAAATGCAGGGTTCTGTTACAGAATTTCTAAAACCAAGGTTAGTCGACATCGACGCTATCAACCCAACGCGTTCTAAAATAGTTTTAGAACCATTAGAGCGTGGCTTTGGCCATACTCTGGGTAATGCTTTACGCCGTATATTACTTTCATCTATGCCTGGATGTGCAGTAACTGAAGTTGAAATCGACGGTGTATTACATGAGTACAGCGCGAAAGAAGGCGTTCAAGAAGACATCATTGAAATACTATTAAACCTTAAAGGTTTAGCAGTAACGTTAGAAGGCAAAGATGAAGTTTTTCTGACCCTGACTAAATCTGGTGTAGGCCCTGTTACTGCGGCTGATATTCAGCACGATGGCGATGTAACAATTGCTAATCCAGATCACGTTATTTGTAATTTAACTACAAATAACAGCGAGATCAGCATGCGTATTCGTGTTGAACGTGGTCGTGGTTATGTGCCGGCATCTAGTCGTTTATCCTCTGATGACGATGAGCGTCCAATTGGTAGATTGTTGCTTGATGCATCATTTAGCCCAGTTGAACGTATTGCGTACTCGGTTGAATCAGCTCGAGTTGAGCAACGTACAGATTTAGACAAGTTAATCATTGATATGGAAACAAACGGCACTTTAGATCCAGAAGAAGCGATCCGCCGTGCGTCTACTATCTTAGCTGAGCAATTAGATGCATTCGTAGATTTACGTGATGTAACTGAGCCAGAAGAGAAAGAAGAGAAGCCAGAATTCGATCCTATTCTACTTCGTCCAGTTGATGATCTTGAATTAACAGTACGCTCAGCAAATTGTTTGAAAGCCGAGCAAATTCAATATATCGGTGATTTAGTTCAGCGCACTGAAGTTGAGCTTCTTAAAACGCCTAATTTAGGTAAGAAGTCTCTAACTGAAATTAAAGACGTGCTAGCTTCACGTGGACTTTCTCTAGGCATGCGCCTAGAAAATTGGCCACCTGCAAGCTTAGCTGAATAATCTAAATCACTATATTAGTTTAGTTAGAAGGATAGGGTCATGCGCCATCGTAAGAGTGGTCGTCAATTAAACCGTAACAGTAGCCATCGTAAAGCGATGTTTAGCAATATGGCAGGTTCTTTGGTGAAACATGAAATCATCAAAACTACTTTGCCAAAAGCGAAAGAGTTACGTCGTGTAATTGAACCTTTAATCACACTGGCTAAGACTGACAGTGTAGCAAATCGCCGTTTAGCGTTTGCTCGCACGCGTGATAATGAAGTTGTTGGTAAATTATTCAGTGAAATCGGTCCACGTAACGCGGATCGTCCAGGTGGTTACACTCGTATTCTTAAGTGTGGCTTCCGTACTGGTGATAATGCACCAATGGCTTATATTGAACTAGTTGGTCGCCCAGCGACTAGCGAAGCAGTTCAAGAAGACGCACAGTCTGCAGAGTAAGTCTTAAAGAAACCTAAAAGCCGAGCTTATGCTCGGCTTTTTCTTGCCTAAAATTTGTCAAACTATATGAACCAGTAATTACCTTCTATTATGTGCATCGACTCATAGATTCTGAATCGATAGGTTGTTTTTACAGTTATTTTAATAGCCCTGCCTAGTTACCCTTTACTTACCATCGATCCAAAATAGCCTATCCGGTTTTAGTTAAAGAGCATTTTTATTTTATATAGTGATTTACAGTTATTAATAATAGCACTTCGAATTTAACTGCCATTAAGCAATCCCTAACGAAGTTTTTATTGATTAGAGCTGATCAGAAGATATAAGGGTCGCTCTCTTATCTATATACCGGTACTAAGAACCTCATAGTAAAGCTAACCATTGGGGCCTTAGTAAACTCACTTCTCAAATAAAAATATAGCCCAATGAATTTAAATCTCAGCTTTTGACTATTTCAAATGATTTTAGTAACACGACTCTTAACTTATTGGTTGGCTTTTTCAGCATTGATGATCCAAATATGTCTCTACTGATCACTAGTTACCATAACTTTGACTTTAAATAGCTCTATAAACCTCTCAATACAGGTGGTTTAGTTGTGTTTTTGAGCGTTTAGCTCAAATACTCAGCGAACAGCACATTATTTAAAGTTTTCTTCAAAAAAGGGGTTGATCTGTTTTCGGATCTCCCTATAATGCGACCCCACTGAGACGGGAAACGCCGAAGCATAGCAAGGCACGAACTACTCACAGAGTTAAATAAAACTTCGGTTTTAAATCTTCCAAAAGAAAATTTAAAACAAAGTATTGACTCAAAAAATAAAGGGTGTATTATTCGCATCCCTTGAGACGCTAAAGCGACTCAAAACGTTCTTTAACAATATAAAGCAAT
>NZ_JADYWM010000015.1:0-102551 GCF_015864815.1 Pseudoalteromonas sp. NZS100 | reverse complement strand
TCGCTTTAGCATTTACTATGATGTGGCTACCAATGTGGGCTGATTGATATATGTACTACAAAGATCAACAGCCCCTAGTTATGCGTAGCAAAAAAAATTAAAGTTAATAAAAACCAAGTATTTTTAATAGTGCCACCGGCTTAGAGCTGGTGGCATTATTTTTTATTCGTTAACTTAGCTTTTTATTAAAAAACTCAACGGTACGTTGCCATGCAAGTTCGGCATTGTCTTTATCATAGCGACCTGTCGAGTCGTTATGAAAACCATGATTTGCCCCTTTATACATATGCATAGTGTATTCAACATTATTAGCTTTTAAATCTTGTTCGTACTGTGGCCACGACGCGTTTACACGTTTATCCAGCTCGCCTAATTGAATCATTAACGGTGCTTTAATATTTTTACGTAAACTTTCACTGGCGGGAGTGCCGTAAAAAGGCACGCCAGCGCTGATTAAATTACTATCTACTGCCGCTAAATAATTAACAATATAGCCACCAAAACAAAAACCGACAGCGCCTAATTTACCGTTACTGTTAGCATGCGATTTTAAAAAGTGCGCTGCGGCAACAAAATCGTTTTGAATTTTAGCGCGATCCATGGTTTTTTGCATAGCGCGTCCTTCATCATCATTACCAGGGTAACCACCCAGAGGAAAAAGCGCATCGGGTGCAAATGCAATAAAACCTACTTTAGCTAAGCGCCTTGCTACATCCTTTACGTAAGGGTTTAAACCACGGTTTTCGTGTATCACAAGTACAACAGGAAGCTTACCTTCTATGTTTGTAGGGGTTGCTAAGTAACCTTTGCCTTTACCGTGCCCATCTGGCGAATCGAATTCTTCGTACGTTGCTTTAATATCATCGTCATTAAACGACACTTGTTCAGCCAATGCGTAATTAGGTAATAATGCTGATGTAAGTACAGCCATCGAAAAGCCAAGTGCAGCAAGGCCACCGAGTTTTTTCATAAACGTGCGGCGGTCCATCAAACCATGGGCGTATTCGTCATACCAATCAAAGGCTTCTTGAGGAATGTGATCAGAAGGGGATGTATTCATAGCTGTTCCTTAACTTTATTATGTCTATTTATTATTTAAATACCATAACGTATTAGGGATAAAAAACGAGCAATATCTCTCTCAATTATTAGGATTGTTGCCAAAGTTATCCATCAAGCAAGGAAAGGAGCACATTCCTTTGTTGTGCGGATATTAAAGAAACCATTTCAAGATGATTTAAATCTTTTACCTCATAAATGCTCACTTTTGGGTTACTAAGAGTAAGCAACCCATTATATGGACTCACTTTGTCTGCATTACTTGAAAAGATGTAAGTTTGCCTTGCATGAGGGGTCTTATTTAGATTACTTAATATGTCGAGTTTATTAAGAGGTACTTTACTGTTTTCAATTACCTTAGCCGCGACTTCGTTTATATAATCATCACCTAACAGTTTGCTATAAACAGGGTATGATAATTTAGCAATTGTTCTTAGTGCGGCTTTAAAATTAATCATTGGAGCAAAAAGTATATGCTTATTAATATTGAGTTTGGTTGTGAGGTCGATGCTTGCAACTGCACCCATAGAGTAACTAAGCAATGAAATGTCGGTGTATTGGTGTTCATTTATATATTTTACTAATAAATCAAGGGAGTTTAAGCCATACTTAAATTCATCGTATTGATTACTTGCAGGCATCACTATTACATTCTTTCCAGTGATATGGCTAAGCCATCGGGCTTGCATGGTGTAAACCAAACTATTTACGCCATATCCCGGAAAAATAATTAAAAGCCCATCATTTGACTTACTCGGTAAATTATCAGCATTGAGTTGATATTCAAAAGTATCGTCTTCAGTGCTTCCTTTACTAATTAAAGTTAATGTTAACGTATTGCCACTTAGTAGATAATTATCAATATCCTTAGGTGAAATAATCCTAAAATCAAGACAACCTATTTCGCTGCTGCAGTAATGGGTTTGTGCTCCAGATAAAGCGATAGAGCTCTCAAATTCTTTAGGGAGAACTTTCTCCGGAGGCTTAGTTATTTGATAAGCAATATAGCTCTGGCAACCACTTAAAAAAATAACTAAAGAAATAATCAGTATGTATAAGCGCATTAAAGTCCCTTTAATTTTCAAGCTGAAATTTTTATTGATTAATTAATGCCTGATATCCCTTCATCTATGCCGATTAAAAAGTCGAGCCCTACAAACGCAAACTATATTGCAACGGCGCCTAATAGCATTAAGTTGCGGTTATTCTTTTTGTAGCCAAGAGTGGTTAATACAGCAAAAACAATAAATAAAATAAGTTGAATTGTGCCCATCATTATTCCTTTTGAGGGTTATATTTATAGAGTTAAACTATCAGTAAGATAAAGACTTAGCAAATAGGTGAATATTATTTTTAAGCTAAAAATAAAAAGCTCGGCATATAATATGCCGAGCTTTTTTGGTTGGGATGTTACTTAATTTAGCTATTTGTAGGCGCTGGTTGGGCATCTACTAGTGGCGGCTTGCCGCGCATTTTACGAACTAATCGTTTAGCATCTTCTAGTGCAACATACTGGCACGGTATAAGTATCAGTGTAATTACTGTGGCAAATAACACACCAAAAGCAAGTGATACAGCCATCGGGATAACAATTTTAGCTTGTAAACTCGTTTCAAAAATAATTGGCATTACACCAATAAAGGTAGTGATTGAGGTGAGTAGTATTGCTCTAAAGCGACGAGCACCGGCTTGTACTACTGCATCTTTAATTGCAACACCTTCGGCGCGGGCTTTGTTTACAAAGTCAACCATAACGAGGGAATCATTTACGACCACACCCGCTACAGCAATAATGCCAAACATCGATAAGCTACTCATGGTCATACCTAAAATCATATGGCCAAACATAGCGCCCACTACACCAAACGGAATAACCGACATTATAATAAGTGGCTGCGAGTAAGAGCGAAGTGGAATCGCTAATAAAGCAAATATAATCATCATTGATATACCAAAGTCACGAAGCTGTTCTGAAGCGCTATCCATCTCTTCTTGAATGCGCCCAGCTACATCACTTGTAACGCCAGGGTAGCTTTTAAGTAATGTTGGTAAGTATTCATCACGAATTTCTTCTGCAATTGCAAATGGTTCGGCTTGGTCGGTATTTACCGCAGCCCATACGTTTACAGTACGTTTAGAGTTTTCGCGGCGAATACGGTTAACACCGTCAACCAGCTTAACTTCGGCTATTTCACTTAGCGGTACTTCAGCGCCTGTAGGCGTAATAATACGCACACTTGCTATGTCACTTATTGAGTTACGTTCGTCTTCTGGATAGCGAATCATGACTTTAATTTCTTCGCCTTCACGCAATATTCGCTGCGCTTCTAAGCCGTAGTAACTAAAGCTAACTTGCGACGCTACATCAGCAAGCGTTAAACCCATGCTGTAAGCGAGTGGTTTCAAATCAAGTTGCACTTCGTCGGTAGCGCTTTGCATTGAATCGTTTACGTCGCCAACGCCTTCCATTGTTTGTAATTTGGCTTTTAATTTACCAGCCACTTCTTTTAGCTCGTTAGCATTTTTGCCTTCAAGTTTAAAGCTAACGTCGCCATCATCTCGACCGCCATTCATTATACTGTCTTGAATGGTCATGGTTTTAATGCTGGGTAGAGCGGGCATTTGCTCGCGCCATAACGCACTTAGGGCAAAGGTATCGATAGGGCGTAAATCAGGCTCTACCAAAATGGCCATAATATTTGCTTGCGTTCGTCCGCGCAGACTTACCGATAAATCGCGGATCATCGGTTTACCGTATTGCTCTTGTAGTTGCTGATCGACCTTTAACAACACGCTTTCTATTTTACGTGCGGTTTCAAGTGTTGCTTGCTCAGATGAGGCAAGGTTCATTTCTATATCAATACGCGGAAAGTCGTGCGGTATTTTAGGGTTTGGTACAAACTTAACTAAACCACCTGCAAACATACCTGCGCTTACAATAAGCAAACACATAAAGCCGACAATCACTGTATAGCGATAATGAATACAGCGGCTAACAAAAGGAAGGTAGTAGTTATTCACAAAGCCTTTTAAACCACTATCAATCACCATACGTAAGCGATGCAATAGGTTTTTAGGATTTGGTTTACGCGGATTCATTGCTGCAATATGCGCAGGTAAAATTAGTTTTGATTCAATGAGTGAAAAAATCAAACATAAAATAATAACGCCACCAATGGCCTTAGAAAAAGCAGCGCCAGGGCCGGTTGCGAGTGTTTGTGGTAAAAATGCCGCAATGGTGGTTAGCACACCAAAGGTTGCTGGCATCGCAACGCGTTTTACACCACGTACAACGTTATCAAGTGTATGGCCGTGTTTTTCTATTTCGGCACTGGCTGACTCGCCCACAACTATGGCGTCATCAACAACAATCCCGAGTACAAGTATAAAGGCAAAAAGAGAGGCTAGGTTAATTGTTACATCTAAAAAGCCAATAGGCATAAACAAAAAGGCGCCCAGAAAAGACACCGGTAAACCCATCATTACCCAAAATGCTAAGCGTAGCGGTAAAAATAGTGCCAGCACTATCATTACTAACAAGCCACCCCAAATCATGTTATCGACCATCATATCGAGTCGACCTTCAAGGTAGTAAGTTAAATCAACAATAGGAGATAGCTTAACACCTGCAGGTAAAAGTGGCTCTTTAGTTGCCATGTAGCTTTTAAGTACTTTTGCTACATCGGTAATGTCTTGATCTTTTGATGCGTTAACTTCAAACGAGAGTGAGTTTTTACCATTGTATTTTGAATATTGTAGACCTTCTTCAAAGCCATCATTAATAGTTGCAACATCGCCTAAATAAATTTGTGCGCCATCAGCAAGGGTAATAAGTGGCAGTTTTTCAAACTCAAAACCACGGTAGGCTTGTTTTTCAACACGCATCGAAATATAACCATTTTCAGAGCGTATTTGCCCCGCCGACATATTTGCCGAAAAGTTTTGCACCGCGCCTGCAATATCTCTAAATGTTAAGCCGTACTCGCGCAGTTTATCGGGGCTGACTTCTATACCAATTTCGTATTCTAAGCCGCCGTTAAAATTAACAAGGTTAACGTGAGGCAGTGCTTGTAACTCGTCTTTTATATCGTTGCCAAGCTCTTTTAACTGGTAGTTACTCATGTCGCCGTAAAGCGCGAGTATCATTACCTCTTGCTCAAACTTATCGCGGCGCACAACAGGGCGCTCCATTCCCGCAGGAAAGGTGTTTATTGAATCAACTTGTACTTTAATTTCATCAAGTACTTCTTGTGGATTGTATTGTTCTTCTATTTCAATCCACGCTTGTGAAAAACCACGGTTAGAGTACGTAATTAGGCGTTTAATGCCTTCAATACCTTCGAGGTTTTCCTCAACTTTTATGGTTATGCCTTCTTCAACCTCTTGCGGGGCTGCACCTGGGTAAACTGCTTGTACACTTATCCAGTTGCTTTCAAACTGTGGGAACATTTGTTTGCGAATGGTCATCGCCATTAAAATACCGCCCACTAATATAAATATCATTAGTAGGTTGGCTGCAACGGGATTTCGGGCAAACCATGCTATTAACCCTGTTTCACGAGTGTTCATGATTATTCCTCTTTCAGCGCAAGTTGAGTTACATCAGTTTTATCAGGCGCAATATCTTCAATTTTTACTGCCATACCTTCAGTTGGGTATTCAAGCGCTGAGGTAACAATTTGCTCGCCATTTTTTAACCCTTGGCTGGCTATAATCATGCCGTTTTGTTCGCGTATAATATTGAGGGTTTTAAACGACAATGTTAAATCGTCATTTAAAATTACAATTTTATTATCTTTAACTAAGTGGTGGGCAACAATAATTGCGTTATCAAGCGGGCGACCTTCAATGGTAGCGTTAATGTACGAACCAAAACGAAGAGGGCGTGTTTTGTCGCCATAAGGTGTTGCAAGTTGTGCTACCAAATAGCTCATGCGGCTTGTTTGATCAACCACACCTTCGGTGCGAATTACTTTTGCCTGCCACATTGTTTGCTTACCTGCGTATTCTGCGTTAAATGTAACATTTGAGCCTACGCCGCCATTTTTTAAATATTGCAGTTCTTGATCGGCAACCGGTAAACGTACCTCTGCAACTGAGGTTGCGCTTAGTGCGCCAAAACTATTACCTGGGTTTACTACTGACCCCAAGCTAATTGTGCGCTCATTAATAATGGCATCATAAGGGGCTTTAATATAAGTACGCTCAAGATTGCGGCTAGCACGTTTAACACTTGCTTGAGCAGAGCGGTAACGCGCTAATTTTTCGGCCAGCTGTGGTTTTCGTAAATAAAGTTCTGATGCGATAGCGTCGCTTGAATCTGACTTAATGCGCTCCCACTCAGCTTGAGCGACATGTGCTTGCGCGCGTTCTATTTCAAGTGCTGAGCTTGCTTGTGCTAAACCCGCTTGCGCTTCAATAAAGTCTGCCTCGTAATCATTTGCATCAATTCGTGCTAAAATATCGCCTTGCTTTACAAACGCGCCTTCAACAAATTGATCTGATACCGAAATAACTTGCCCGCTAACTTGTGCTATTAGCTCGGTACGATACTTTGGTTTAACAATGCCGTACGATTTAACATCGAGCGTTATAGAATCTAAAAGTACGCTTTGTGTTGCTACTAAAGGACGTAAATCTTGCTCTGGCTTTTCTTCGGGTGGTTTTTTCATTGCCATAAAGGCGAAAGCTAAAGCAATACCGCCTGCTAAAACAGCGATTGGGAGTATTATTTGTTTTGTAGTAGCCACAAGGCATTCCTTCATAATTGGTGGTGACAGAGCAATAATACGCAATAAAGTGTTTACAAGCTGTTTTAAGATGTAACAAAGCATTACATGTGTGTGTTACAACTCACTATGCGACTAATTAAGTTCCTAAAAAGAAAATAAAGTAAGTGTTTTTTATACAGAGGAAATTATGAAAACCGAATCGATGAATTGCAGGCTAGGCTGCGGCGCATGTTGTATTGCGCCAAGTATTAGTTCGCCTATTCCAGGTATGCCAAATGGTAAAAAAGCCGGAGAACGTTGTATTCAGCTAGATGAACGTAATTTATGTAAGTTATTTGGTGATGAAAGTCGCCCAAAAGTATGTAGTGATTTTAGCGCCACGCTTGATGTGTGCGGGTCAACAAATGCACAAGCTCTAGCGCTTATTACAGAGCTCGAAGAGCTAACTTAGTGAGCTCTTGAAATACACATATATTTACACTTATCTATTAGTGAGTATTTATTTTAAGTAATTAAAAGCTGCGCTTTTCACGCGAGCAAGCTCTGCGTCTACCGCCAAAGTGTAGGTTTGTGTCTGTTTTTGCAGACGTGAAGCTTGCTTACGTTACTAGTTACCAGCTATACGTTGCGCTTAACGTATATTGCTCACCGCGCCCTGGTGTACCTGGTATTTCTTCAAACGACTCATCCCATAAGTTATCTGCCGCTAGGGTGATAAATAAATTACTCAACTGTGGCGGCGTTATTTTAAGTGTTAGCTGGGTAAATAACGCGTTGTCATTGCCGTTTCTAAGTGAATTTTTGTGTTGTGTACGCCATTCGTTATCTATTCTAAATTCTAAAATATCAGTTGGGTTGTACACAGCGCCAAGTGTTAAACGGTGATCAGGAAAGTTTAACGCGTAAAAGCTGGCATCAATATCGGCTGCGCCGTAGTTTTCTGATTTATGTAAATAGGTGTAGCTTGCTATAAGTTTTGCTGTATCAAAGTGCTTAGTCGCTAAAAATTCAACCCCTGCTGTATCAATATCAACTGGGTTTGCAAAGCGCGCTGAGGTTGAATCAAAATTAAAGGTCCAATCGGTTAAGTTATTATCTTTTCGATAAAAAATAGCCGAGTTTAACTGCCAGGTTTGTTCTTCAAGTAATAAACCAAGCTCCAAGTTTGATGTGGTTTCGCGCTCAAGGTTGTAGTTACTTCTAAATAACCCGCCTGAATCACTGCCGCCAATGGCTGTGTAGCCTGCAACTTGACTCGCTTGCGCGTATGATAAGTAAAGGGTTTGTGCTGTGCCGTCACTATTTTGGGTGTTTAAGGTTATGTCACCAATAGCTGATACTTCAGCATCATCACGATTTGTATCGTCATAGGCTGCGCCTAAACGAAATGTAAGTTGTTTATTATCCTCAAGCGCCATTTTGTATTCAGGCAATACGCTTAATTTATAATACTTACGAGAGGTAAAGTTGTTTTCAAGTGTGGTTGATTCAATCGAGTCGTCAATAAACTGTGCAGAGTAGTTTATTGCCAGTGCATCGCTTTGTGCATGGCGACCCGAAAGTCCAAGCGATTTAACTTCGCTTTTATGAAAAGCTTCAAATGCACTAGGATTTTCGCGCGAGTAAATATAGTGATCGTCATGGGTACGATAATAAGCAGATACTTCAAAGTTGCTGTTATCAGCGTAGTTTTGCTTGTGATTAAGCATCCAAAGACGGGTTTCTAAATCTTCAGTTTCGTTAACGCCAAAAGGGGTGTACAAGTTAGGCCAGCCAAAAAACTTATCTTGTGAGCCAAAAAACAAATCTGTTTGGCTGTGCTCGCTAGCTAATTGAACGCGAGCTGAGGCGCGCGAGAAGTCATGCTCGCCATTATCAATGGTGCCATCACTTTGCGAATGAGAATACTCACCTTCAAAACCCAGAGTATAGTTAACTAAACTATCAAGTTGTGTGTTTTTAGCAGCGTGAATACTTTGCAGATTAAAGTCGTTTGTACCAGTACCAAGGGAAACACTACCGCCAGTAATAATCGGTTTCCAACCAAATGAAACCGTACCTACAGAGCTATTCATACCGTAAAGTGCGTTATCGGCACCGGTTAAAATATCTGGGCCGCTTAGCATTTGCGGTGCAATGGGTATTTCAGCAAAATAATGACCAGATTGCGGGTCAAGCAGGGTAGTGCTTCCTACTCTAAAACCGGTGTTTTCGAAAATACCGCCGCGTATAGTTACATCAGCCTGCGCCTCAGCCATATTACGCGATTGTAAATCAACACGAGGGTCATATTCTAAATTAGAAATAGGTGAGTCGAATGTACCTACTGGCAACTTATTTGCAGTGGGTGAGGCCTCAACCGTTATTTTCTCGATTGCCGACTCATCAGATAGCGTATTAGCATTAGCAAATGCAGTAACGCTGCATAATATTGCAGGTATTATAATGTGTGGTGTGCGATTCATGTGTTTCTCATCATTTTTTATTTGTAGCTGCGGTTACAATTAATTTTAAAGCTTATATTTGAGCATGATAAAATAACTAAATGTAACAGCAGTCATTTTGTGCGCGATTGTACATTAATTTGTTAATAACTGCATTTGATAACCATTTACGTAATACCGGCTTTATTAAAAACATGGTCATTCTATCGTATTAAATAGCGCACTCACTGCGTTAAAAATTATTTATATAGAACAACTATATGTCATAATTTCGCCTTGTTATTGCGCTATTTTCTTGGCGCTATAATAGAACACTATTTTAATGCAATCGGTATAATTACTTATTAGGTAACATTTATAATGGATACTAAAGAATATAATACTATTTACTTTGCTGGTGGCTGCCTGTGGGGCGTACAAGAATTTTTAAAGCACTTACCAGGCGTAATAAGTACTGAAGCAGGGCGCGCTAATGGTACAAGCAAAACCACTGACGGCGAATACGATGGTTATGCCGAATGCGTAAAGGTCATTTTTGATTTAAAAGTCGTTAGCCTAAATAAGCTGTATGACTACTTTTTTGAAATTATTGACCCGTATAGCATTAATAAACAAGGGGATGATGTAGGCCCTAAATACCGCACTGCCATTTATAGCAAAAGCCAAAGCCATTTAGACGCAGCAAGCAATTATATAAACAAGCGCAGTGATGCCGATAAAATTGTGGTAGGGGTAGAGCTGCTAACTAACTACGTGCCAAGCGATCCTGAGCATCAAGACCGACTAACTAATCATCCTGATGACTATTGCCATATACCGCTTGAGTTATTGCATAAGTATAAATCGTAAATTTAACTCGGTGTTTTTTTGTAGACGTGCAGCTTGCTGACGTGACGAGCGCAGCTCGTAATTACTTAAGTCTGTAAGCCCAAAAATACACATCCACAAAAAAGCTCACGAACTGTGAGCTTTTTTAAAACTTACTTATAGCTAATTTTAACTTACTGCTGCTTTTGCGGCGGGAAGTTACTTAAAATTTCGCTCACTGTTTTATTAATTGATGCTTCACGTTGTTCTGGCGATTGGTTTTTCTTTAATCGGCCTTCTTTTGCGCCGCGCCATACTAGCTGGTTAGATTCACGATCCACAATATCAATAATCAGTGTACCCACTTCGTATTCACGCGCAGTTGTATCGCGTTGAAAACCAGTACCCCAATAACCCCAATGCGGGCGGTAGTTTACATTAAATGTATCTACTTCAAGCTCTTTGTCTACCGATGCATGATAGTTAACAAGTACATCAGCATTTGCTGCATCAACTAAGCTCATACCTAGTGTTTGGCTCAGTTCTGCGTTAACGGCAGTGCGAACACGTTTTTCCATTAGGCCATTAATTTGGTAGTTATTTGTGTCTTTAGTTAGGCTGGCGTTTTCTACCCAAGCAAATGTTTTAAAATTACTAAAGTTGGCTGATTTATCGTAATCCCAATCAGGGGTTTGTGTACAGGCTGTAAGTAGTGCTAGCGCTGCAACAATAAGTATATTTTTCATTACGTTTGCTCCAATAAAATGCATTAATTTAAAATAACACACATAGTTTAAATGTGTATTATTTAAACGTCCTATATTTTAGTTTAGTTGGTTTGCCTTAACGGCCAATTAATTGTGTTCAACTTCAATCCAATCTTTTTCATCCACCCAGTTTTGTGCACCGTCTTTTACTGAACGAATAGGCACAATGTAGTCACAACTTATTTGTGGCTTAACTGAGGCAAATATAGGCACAAAACCAAAGCTTAGTGCGGTTTCTATAATCGCTTTTTGATTTTGCGGGTCAATGTCGGCCGCTTCATCTATGTAAATAGGTATACGGTATAGGTTTTGTTCTTGATCGCTTAATAAGTAACGAATAAACAACATGCCACACAATAACTTAATCGTAATACGTGTGCCATTTGAACCCGCCGAATCTATTTTTTCAAAGTGTTCGGTTTCACCTGCGCGGTTAACCACTTCAAATCGAATATCAAATAAATCAGTTAAGGTTAAACCCGCTTTATCTGAGGCGAGTTTAATTAAGTGATCTTTTGCTTCGTTTACCGCGCTTTCGCTGTACGGTTCTTGGCTAAGTAAATCAAGCGTGTCACCTTGCTCAAACTGATGCGACGTACTGATAATGGTATCTATACTATCAACCAGCATTTTGCGCGGTATGACGTTAATTTTAAACGCTTGCAGGTTTGAAATTCGGTGCTGGCTTATGCCTTTATTAAAGCTGTTCATTTCGCGGCGAAGGCGGTCTAAATCTTCTCGCAAGCCTTTAATAGTTGCGGCCACTTCGGTAAGCGCAACACGTGCTTGGCGCTCAACAGCGTCGCGTTCGTTATCAATATTATGAAAGGCGCTTATTAGCTTTTGGTATTTAGTGTATTCGTCATTTTCGTTGTCGAATTTAGTAATACCCGCGTTATATACATGCAAATAGGTATTACGCACGTTTATGTCAAAATTACGCAGTTCTTGGCAGTCTTTATTAAAGTGATGAACAAGGTCGCTTAAGTTATCAAAGTCGACCGTAATATCAATCATGTACGGGGTTACTTTACCACTGTATAAATCAAGCGTGTGGTCAATTCGCTCGCTTTTAACTTGGCGTAGGCGCTCAGTTTGACGATTAATTTGCTCTTGTTTCGATTTAATTAACGAGCGACGATCGGCAATTGAGCCGCTATTTTTTTGAATATCTTGCAGGTAGTCGTCAACTTGTTCGCGCTCTGCTAACAATTGCTCTTTTAGCATGGCTTGCGCTTCAACCGATTGCTGCATTATATCAAACTGCTCTAAGCGTTTTAGGGCGTTCTCAGCGCTCATTAGTTCATCGTATAACGCGTCTTTTTCTTTTTGCTTGTCGGCAACGTTTGCAGCAACATCGCGCTGTTGCTTAAACTCTTTAAGTGAATGCTCAAGTGCATTTAACTGAGCGGTTAATTGCTCTTTGTTTTCGCCGCTTTGCATTTGCACAGGCGAGAGCTTTTTAAGCTTAATGCTCGCACCTGGTAGCGTTAATACGCCGCCTTTAACGTTTTCACTTAATAGCGATAAAAACTCACCAAATGCATCTTCATCATCAATGGTTATATCGCCATTAGTGGTGGTTGCAAACGAGAGAATATCTGGGTTTAAAATGCGCGATATTTCTTCTACTTCTTTTAACGAGAGGTCTTCGCGCATGCGGGTAAACAAATTAAATTCAAGATTTTTAAGTTGCAGCTTTAAGCTCTTAATTTGTTTTTGTGTTTCGCTGATGCGGTAGTCAAGCGTGTGTAGGCTTTGCCCTTGTGCGCTGGTTATAGAGTGCGAAAGCGACTCGTAATCTTGCTTTAACTGAGTCAGGCTGGTTTTAAGCGTGGCTTTATTTACCAGTTCAAACTCGCTTTTAAGCGCATCGTAATCTAAAAACCATTGCTCAATTTGAGTTTGTCTGCGCTCTATATCACGCGATTGCTGTACGTATAAGCTTTGCTTTTGCTCAAACTCGTGTTTTTCGTGCTCTATATCTTCAAGGGCAATGGCAAGCTCAGAGAGTTGCGACTCTTGATAGGTATCAAAATCAATCAGTGCTTGGTCAATTTTAGGTGCGTATGCGGCTAATTTACCTTTAAGCACGGTTTGGTTTTCAAGCATTGATTCAAGCGCGGCTATTGGCTCTTGCATTGACTCAAGGGCTTTTAATTCGCGTTTTGAGCGATTTACTTTATCAAACGAGCGGCGCCATACTTCATAAAAGTCGACTTTAGAGTTCGACATATGGCGTTCAAACACGCGTAGCATAAAGCGTTTTACGTCGCTTGCGCCTAATTTGTGTAAGTTAAGAATACGTCTAAATATTTCTTTATAAATAGAGGAGTCTTGCACATTATTAAGCGGGATCATTTTTAAGTTTATGTCGCCGTCAAAAGGCGTTGCGCCGCCAGTAAGTAGCGCGTTGAGTTCTTGTGCTTTTAACTCAATAGGGTTGTAGTTAAGCGATTTTAAATGGTTGAACAGCTTGGTAAATTTAATAATAGTTTTACCTTGCGTGTACTGTTCTAAATCAAGCTTACCTTGATAACAAAAGTACTGATGCGCGTAACCAGCAATTTTACCAAGTCCCGCAACGCCTATTACTACCGAGCCATGAGGCAAGTTAGCTTCTAGTAAAATGTACGACTGATCGGATGAAAAATAAAACTTACGAGTTTCATCTAAATCGTGTCCATCCCATTCTGTTAAGCGTAAATCGTTAATAAGCGGGAACTGCAGGGCGTTAATAACCGAGCTTTTACCTGTGTTATTAGGCGCGCAAATAGAGCTGCTTTTATCAAGCGGGATCACACATTTTGCATAGCCTGCGGTGTTAAGTAGGGCGAGTTTGCTTAGTCCGTATAGATTTTTCATTCCTCGTCCTCTGTTAAATAGGTTTCTTCGTTTACTTCCATGAGTGCATCTATGTAGCGGTGAATTGGCGCTTGTAGCATAAAGCCGCCTTCTACTTCACGGGCTAAACCTAAGCGCACCATGCGCAGGTAAACGTCTTTACGTAGGTCCGATCCCGAAAATATCTCAAGCTGATCAAACAAATGTTTGTTAATTTGCACCAGCGTTTGCATAAGCTCTAAATCGTTTATGTCGTCAAACAATGCGCGCATTGGGTCTTTACCCGTATTGGCGTAGTGCTCAATTAAAATGTAAATGGTGAGCGCGATAGCGCGAGATATTTTGCCCATATTGGGTGTGCTTTCGTCGCTACCAAAATAATAAAAGCCACGGCTGTCGTGTTTTAAATCGTTACCTAAAGCGGTAAATAGGGCGGTGTAGTCTTCTATGTGTTGGTCAAGCTCTTGCCACATTACGTTGTCTTGCTCGCAAATGTGATAACCCGCTACTAATTTTTTATTAATGGCTTGTAGATGGGTTAGCTCGTCTAAGTTTATGTGTGTCATGGTTTATTTACCTGCCTTTTGATCTGGCTGAGGCTCTGAATTAAATGGATATAAAGAAAAGTGCTGACCGGCAATTTTTACGCGGGCTTTTTCATCGCTTTGAATTATTTTAATATCGCTGTCGCTGACCAATTTTTGATACAAAAATAGCATTTCGTCGGCATCGAGATCTGGATAGCTTTCGTCTAAAAATTGCAGCAAGGGCTGCGGCTTTTTGCGTTTTTTATTAAAGCGCTTAGCAAAGCTGGTTTTAACATCGTTGTAGTCAGGAATATTAGGTGTAACAAATGCAGGCACGTCTTGCTGGTCAGGCAATTGGTATTCTTCGTGTTCAAATTCAACCAAGCTTGCCATGTAAGCCACAATATGGCGTTGCTGACCAAGCGAATATCGCTGCGCGTCGCTTACAAAATGTGGTTGCACAGCACTTAGCATATTGTCTACGCCATTTTTACGTACAAGCCCAAGTACTTTGGCTGCTTGGCGAGTAATTAAGTTATTACGGCGTAGCTCCTCGCGCAGTGGCATAAGCATATCGGCACTTTTACGTAAGCTTTCTCGGCCCATTAAATGCATTTCGAGTATACGGGTACGTAATTGCTCCAGCATGCGTTTGTCGGTATACGCTTTACCTGAGCGCTCAATGTGCAGTATTTGCTTACTTATTTGCTCTTCAATGAGGGTAAAACATGCATGAAACTCACCACGAATATCAACCATTTCAAGCATTGGCTCTATGTATTCATCAAAGGCTTCTATTACCGCTTTATAACGCTTTTGCAGCGATTGCACTGCATTATTTGATTTGGCTTGTTCAACAATATTTAAAATAGCGTTTTCGTTGTGCGTATAGAGCTTCATTATTTTACGCACCCGATCATCCATAATGCGGCTGTAGCGGCGTAAATCGTCAAAGTCTTCTATTTCGCCAGCGTTATCTAGGCGGTTACCTAAACGAGCTAGGTCCTCTACTAATACGCTAATTTCTTGCGCTAAACCTAAATGCTCTTCTTGCAGTAAAAAAGTAGCAAAATCAGCAATAGCACGATTTATTTCAAGCTGAGAGGATTTAGCCAGTGGAATTAAAATATCTTGGTTTAACAAACGATTTGTTTCTTTATAAATGCGTTCGTTTGACCACGTAGGCTGCTTTTGCTTAATCGCGTTTTGTACGTCTTTTAGGCTAAAGTCAGCCATTTTAAAACGTTTAAATAATAGCTCTAATACACCCCAATGTTCGGTTATGGTGTTTAGCAGCTTTTTAGCTGGGATCATAAGGGGTTACAACATCCTAGTATTTTATTATTGAGTTCTTTTAGAAGACTCATTATTACGTATTTTTAATTAACCTTGTCTGTATATAGTATTCGTTTTTAAGACCATTTAATAATAGTTTTTGCATAGAGGCAGTGCTAAAATTCGCGCCGAAAATAGGCACATGAAATGGAATGTTATTTGTGTGTTCTTTAAAACTATATCAAAGGTTGTTTAACTACCATGGTTTCCTCGATTATTCTAACCCTGATAGCGATTGCATTTTTACTGATCGTTATAGAAGATATAATCCACGTAAATAAAGCTAAAACCACGCTGTTTTTTGGTACGCTTTGCTGGATTCTTCTTTTTATATACCCCCTACACGGGCAAAGCCCCGATACGATTCAACATCTTTTAAATGAAAATATTTTAGAAATTGCCTCATTATGGCTATTTTTAATGGCTGCAATGACCTTTGTAGCGTATTTAAATTCAAAGGGGTTTATAGAAAATATTGTGCACCGTGTTATGCCAAAAAGTATTAGCGAAAAAAAGCTCATGTTTTTGGTGGGTGGATTTGCATTTTTGTTTTCGTCGATTTCAGACAACGTAACAGCGACGCTTATATCGCTTGCGGTTGTTATGTCGTTAAAACTTGAACCTAAAAAGCTCGTTAAATACGCCACGCTTATTGTGTTTGGGGTTAACTCAGGTGGGGTATCGTTAATAACCGGTGACGTAACCACACTAATGATATTTTTAGATGGCAAAGTAACCATTGCTCATTTATTACTACTTATAGCGCCAGCACTTGCAAGCGTTATGCTGCTTGCCGCGTTACTGTCTATCGGTATGAAAGGGCGTGTTGAGTTTGCTAGTGCAGGTAAAACCCGCATTGAAAAAACCGACATAACCATTGCTGTTATATTTTTATCTACCGTAGTGAGCACACTTACGCTGAGTGTAATTTACAGCGTACCGCCTCTATTAACCTTTTTGTTTGGCTTATCAGTGATGTTTTTAGTGGCGCAATTTTTAATGCGCAAAAAAGACATAAACAAAGACATAATCGATTTTGTTCGCGATATAGAATACGACACATTATTGTTTTTTGTAGGTGTACTTTTACTTGTAGGCGCACTTAAAGAAATTGGTATGTTGAGTAAATTTACCGACCTATACACGGTAATGGCACCTGAGTACGCAAACTACTTAATGGGCATATTATCAGCAGGGGTCGATAACGTACCGCTTACCGCTGCATTATTAAAAGCCGATATAGTAATGAGCCAACAACACTGGTTGTCGTTTACGTATGCAACGGGCGTGGGCGGTTCAATGCTTATTATTGGGTCGGCTGCGGGCATTATTGCCATGAGTAAAGTTAAAGCGCTTACCTTTATGAGCTACTTGCGTTTATCGCTACATTTATTAATTTGTTACACGGTTGGATATGCGGGCTCGTATTACATGGGCAGTTTTATTTAACTCATAAATTATTAAATGCTTGACAGCTAGACGTCTAAACGATAACTTTCAAAGCCCCGCTACTTAGTGGGGTTTTGTTTTATTAGCCACTGGTTAATAAAGCATTCAGAAGAGGTGCGATACTTAGGTACTTAATGTTAGGCGACGAAAGCCGATGATCATTAAGGAGGGAAGTACTCGCCGAGGAAAATAATGGTACGTCGTCATTGTTTTTCGGTTTATGGGGCTGAATCCTCAAAACTGTCACCAATATAGGTGGAGAGCTTCTGGCAGTGGACTTATCTTCAAGCATTCCTTTGCCAAGTTCTTCTTGTTTTATTGCGGTTTGGATACCGCGAAAGGAGACTAAATGACTACCCAATCAGTGCCACAAACAGTATCAGGCGCAAAATCAGATTACATCGTTGCCAAATTTGGCGGAACCAGTGTTGCAAATTTTGAAGCGATGAGTCGCTGTAGCGAAATTATTGTTGCAGATAAAAGCGTACGTATTGTTGCCGTGAGCGCCAGTGCCGGCGTAACTAATCACTTAGTTGCACTGTGTAAATCAAGCATTACCTCAAGTGAGCGCCAAGAACACATAAACGGCGTGCTTGCTATTCAACAAACTATTTTAGATGAATTATCGCTAGATGCCGATTTAGCGGTTGGCTTTAACGAAACCTTAAAAGCATTTCAAACATTGGCTCAAGAGCCACTAACAACCGATCAGCAACACGACGAGCTACTTAGCTTTGGTGAGCGTTTATCGTCGTATTTGTTTGCTCAGGTACTGCGTTTACAAGGTTTAAATGCCGATCGCTTTGATGTGCGCAAGGTGCTTAAAACCGACAGCCAATTTGGCAAAGCAACGCCCAATGTTGCAGCCACAGCGCAAGCTGCTAAAGAGCATTTAATTCCGTTATTAGACGCTCAAGTAATTGTAACTCAGGGATTTATTGGTAGTGACGAATACGGCCAAACCACAACGCTAGGACGAGGTGGTTCAGACTATAGCGCTGCATTACTAGCAGAGGCGATTAACGCTAAAAGCGTGCATATTTGGACCGATGTAGTGGGCATTTTTAGCACCGACCCGCGTTTGTGCGCAAAAGCGACGCCTATTGCACGCTTAAGTTTTGACGAAGCCGCTGAAATGGCAACCTTTGGCGCAAAAGTATTACACCCAGCAACTATCTTACCAGCGAGCCGTAGCCACATTAACGTGTTTGTAGGTTCTAGCCGCGAGCCAGAGCGTGGCGGTACGTGGATTGAGCGCGAAAAATCGCAGCAACCAGGTATACGCGCAGTAACGCAACGTAAAAACCAAATATTGCTTACGCTTAAAAGCCCAGAAATGCTCCTAGCAAGCGGCTTTTTAGCACGCGTATTTACACTATTAAGTGAATACAATATATCGGTAGATTTGGTAACCACATCAGAAATCAGTGTAGCTATAACCCTTGATAACGCGCAAAACGCCTCGCGCCCAGAGCTTGATCAAGAATGCCTAGATAAGCTTGCAGAGTTTTGCCATGTTTCGGTAGAAAACAACCTAACATTGGTGGCACTTATTGGCTCTGAGATTCAATTACGCCAACACGAAATGAACTTAATGAGTGTGCTAAAAGATTTTAACATTCGATTAATTTGTCACGGTGCTAGTAAGCACAACCTGTGCTTTTTAGTAGAGCAAACTGAGTCAGATAACGTAGTACAGTCTATCCATAGCCGTTTATTAGAAAACGATTTTGCTGCGTAAGTAACTGTTATTCAGGATAATCACCTAGTAAAGTTAACTAGTAAAGTCACTTAATAAAGTTACTTAACAAAATCAGTTAATAAAAAGCATCGCCAGTCGATGCTTTTTCTATGCACCACACTCACATCAAAACAAACATTACTGTCACTGCTATCAGCTACAGTAACGCGATTACTGCAAGCACTCAGCTTTGCACTATGTAATTCGTCAAACACATTGGGGCTAAGTAATTTTGCAATAGGGCGGCTGGTGGCTTTAGCAAGTGACTCTTTTAATGTCCAAATTCTAAAAAACGTATCTGCTTGGGCTTGGGTATTAGTAGGCTCGGTAATAAGTGTAATTTCATCATTATGATAAAAATGCTTAGCGAGCTTTTCAAACGGGCGCTTTAGGCTTACTTTTTCAATATCAAACCCAAACTCACTTTTATCAAAATTTAGCGCGACCCCAACTAAACCATGCGAGTGCGAAATACAGGTATTAATAACATCACCATTTACGTGTATTTGCAGCTTTGAGCTTGCCTCGTCAAATTCGGTACTTATTTTATTAAGGGCTACGTGCGCATGTTGCGGCTGCGTTACTTTAATAAGGTGTTTTAACAATAACCGCGTAGCTAAATACTCTTGCTTAGCTTGTGGGCTTTTACGGCAGTTTATAATGTTTAACTCAAACGGGCTTAAGCAATCGGGCAAATTAAAGTCACTAAGCTCAAGTGTTTTAGCATTAAATAATAAAATGCTGTTACTCGCTAAAGACAAATTTGCCAATTGAGTTGAAGTAATACTCAAGGCGTTTTTAAAATAGTGTTCAGTCATAAAAGCCCTAAAGCAAAAGAAGTCGCTGATATTGTGAACGGTTAACGCCACTAATAAAGGCTGGGTACAATTTTATTACTCAGCTGGCATGAAATATGGTTTAATTCACAATAATCAAAATAATAACAGATTTGTAGATGTATGGCACAAGTGCGTGATGGGTTTCAAAGCCGACTTGGTTTTGTTTTAGCCGCTGCTGGCGCAGCAGTGGGTTTGGGTAATATTTGGGGTTTTCCTACGCAAGCGGCCAACCATGGCGGCGGTGCTTTTTTACTGGTTTATTTTATTGTTATATTTTTACTTGCGCTTCCTGCGCTGTATACCGAACTTTATTTAGGTCACAAAGCACAAGCTAACCCGGTAAAAGCATTGGGCGATGCATGGCAAAACACTAGCCGTAAAGTAGGTGCAGCAGCCGGTTACATAGGCCTTGCAGGCGCAGTTGTTATGCTAAGTTTTTATTCAATAGTGGCAGGGTGGATGCTTTCGTACGCTATTGAACCCATAACAACCTTTTTTGGGTTTACAGGCGCAAGCGAGTTTTTACATAGCGACTCAGTGCTGCGTAATTTTGTATTTACGCCGCTTATGCTTATTTTAACTGCCAGTATTATTTTAAAAGGGGTTAAGTCGGGAATCGAAACCTGGTCGCGCCGTTTAATGCCACTGTTACTTGTGCTGCTAGTTGGTTTAATTGCCTACATTGCAACACTCGAAGGCGCAAGCGAAGGTTTTGCCGCGTATTTAATACCTGATTTTAGCCAGATACTCGACCCTAATTTAATTATTGCCGCAATGGGGCAAGCGTTCTTTTCGCTCTCACTAGGTGTGGGTTGTATGATGATTTACGGCTCGTATTTACAGCCAGATGCTAATTTACCAAAGCTCACAGCAGGTGTTGCACTACTTGATACTGGCGTTGCTTTTTTAGCGGGATTACTTATTATTCCTGCTATTTATGTGGCGCAGCACAACGGTGTTGAAGTATTTAGTGGCGGTAAACTGATTGGCGAAGGGCAACTAATTTTTGCTATTTTACCTGAGCTATTTAGCACCATGGGCGAAATTGGTTTATTAGTTGGTTTATTGTTTTTTGTATTAATGTCTATTGCATCGGTTACGTCAACTATATCGACGACTGAAATTCCGGTAGCGTTTTTAGTCGAAAACCACAACGTTAGTCGCACTAAAGCAACATGGGCAGTGAGCGCCGTTGTACTTGTGTGTGCAAGCGCAATTATATTAAATTTTGATTGGTTATTTGGCTTAGTTATTATGCTATTTACCCAATACCAATTACCGCTTATGGGCTTGTTTTACTTTATTACGGTAGGTTGGATGTGGCAGCGTGGTAATAAATTACATCAAGCAACAACCGGCGTACATTACTGGTTTGCTCAGTATATTCGTTTTGTTTGCCCAATATTAATGACCTTAGTATTTGCAAACGTCGCGTTTGGCTAAGCTCTATTTAAAGTGAATTTTTAAACAAAAAAGCGAATAGGGCTCACCTTATTCGCTTTTTTTATGCCTGTTATTTAGGTATAGCCAAGAACTTTATAAAACCTCATTAGTTAAAGGTTTACCTTCATTTACTTCAAGCGCGTTTAGTAGGGTTGTGTTTGCTATTTCGGTTAGTGCTTCTTGGGTAAAAAAGCCCTGATGCCCCGTTACTAATACATTTTTAAAGCTCACTAAGCGCGAAAATATATCGTCTTGGTTTATTTCGTCGCTGTGGTTTTTAAAAAACAGCTCCGACTCTTGCTCGTAAACGTCGAGCCCCAAGTACCCTAATTTTTTAGTTTTAAGCGCATTTATGCATGCTTTGCTATCAAGCAGTGCGCCTCGTGAGGTGTTAATAAGCATAACGCCGGTTTTCATTTTACTAAACGCCTCGTCATTTATTAAATGATGAGTTTGTTCCGTTAGAGGGCAATGCAAAGAAATCACATCGCTTTGGCTAAGTAAGGTGTCTATATCGGTAATTGTATAATTACCTGGTTTTGCATAAGGGTCGCACACTAATACTTTAGCGCCAAAGCCATTTAAAATGTTGCACAGCGCAAGGCCAATTTTACCGCAACCTACAATACCCACGGTTTTATTGTGCAAGTTAAAACCAAGCAATCCGTTTAAATCAAAGTTGTCTTCGCGTACGCGGTTATACGCTTTATGGGTTTTACGGCTAAGCGTCAGCATAAGTGCAATACAATGCTCGGCTACTGCTTCTGGGCTGTATGCTGGTACGCGTAATACTTTAATTTTATGTGCTTTTGCTGCAGGTAAATCAACATTATTAAATCCTGCACAACGCAGCAAAATAGTATTTATGCCTTGGCTTGCCAGTTGTTCAATAACCGTGGCGTTTACAGTGTCGTTTACAAATACGCATATGGCATCAAACCCGTTTGCTAAAATAGCCGTTTGTTCGCTCAGGGATTGCTCAAAATACGTTATTTTTATATCACGGTGATCGCGTGTACTTTGTTCAAAAAAAGGCAGTTCGTACTTTTGTGTACTAAAAAAAGCAATGTTCATGGTAATAGCCTCGACGCTTAATAAGTATCAATACAATAAACTACTTTATAAACCTGTGCTTTAGTAACACGCATTTTATTGATTTAAATTAAGCCTTAGCTGGCGTAAACAAAGGTATTTTTGATGCTACCTTTTTACCACCTCTTGCTGCGCTTAACTTAGCTGCTTGCAGTAAGTTATTTTCTATTACTTGTTTAAGCGTTTCGGGCTTAGTACGCGGTGCATAGCGTGCAACAAGTTGCCCTTGTGAATTAATTAAAAACTTAGTGAAATTCCACTTAATTGCACGGTTTTGCGAAATACCCCGCGTATGCGACTTTAAATAATTAAACAACGGATGTGTTTCTGGCCCGTTTACCATTACCTTACCAAATACCTCAAACGAGATATTAAATTGATCTTGGTAAAAGTCTTTAATGGCTAAATTATCAAGCGGCTCATTTTGGCCAAACTGGTTACACGGAAACGCAAGCACAGTAAAACCATTGCTTTTGTATTGCTGATAGAGCTTTTCGAGTGCGTTTAATTGCACCGAAAAATTACATTTACTCGCTGTATTAACAATAAGGACGGTTTTGCCCTGTAACTGGCTAAGAGGAAAATTTTCGCTGTTATAAAGTGGTGCATTAAATTGATAAATACTGTCCATAGGTTACCTACTTACCTTTCCCGTTAAGGAAATTTTATAAAGACTTTCATTCGCTTTTTTATCGACCGGTTGACATAATCGAGGTCTAGTTTCTAAGTTATCAGTTAAATAGGTCATTTTTATGTCAATGAAAGTCGCATTTATAGGTTTAGGCGTAATGGGTTACCCAATGGCGGGGCATTTAGCAAAAGCAGGGCACAGCGTATGCGTTTATAACCGTACTCAAGCTAAAGCACAAACGTGGACTGCAGAATTCTCAGGAAGCTTTGCACCAACCCCGCGCGAAGCTGCCAGCAATGCCGACATTGTATTTATGTGTGTTGGTAACGATGACGATTTACGCTCAGTAGTGTATGGCGACGATGGCGTGTTAGCGGGCATGTTACCGCACACTATTTTGGTTGATCACACCACAACCTCTGCCGAAGTAGCACGCGAAGTGGCTGCAAAAGCGGCTCTGCAAAATATCGACTTTATAGATGCGCCTGTATCGGGCGGACAAGCTGGCGCCGAAAACGGCGTATTAACGGTTATGGCGGGTGGCAGCGAAGCCGTATTTGCTAAAGTGCAGCCAGTTATTGCGGCGTTTAGTCGTTTTAGCCAACTGTTAGGCGGCGTTGGCTCGGGGCAACTTTGTAAAATGGTTAATCAAATATGTATTGCTGGCGCAGTGCAAGGTTTAGCCGAAGGCTTACATTTTGCCAAGCAAGCTGGGCTTGATGGCGAAAAAGTTATAGAAACCATTTCTAAAGGTGCAGCCGGTTCGTGGCAAATGGAAAACCGCTACAAAACAATGTGGGCGGGTGAATATGAGTTTGGTTTTGCCGTAGATTGGATGCGTAAAGATTTAGGTATTGCACTCGATGAAGCTAAAAACAACGGCGCTACTTTACCAATGACCGCAACGGTCGATCAATACTACGCCGACGTACAAGCACTCGGCGGCGGCAGATACGACACCTCAAGCTTACTAGCACGCATTGAAGCGCTGCATAAAAAGTAACGTTTACGTTGAGTATGTCGATGTAGACGCCAAGCTAGCGTGACGGGCAAAGTCCGTAAAGTAATTTACTCACAAAGAGGTTTAGAGGCGCTGCGCTTTTAGAGGAAGTAATAGATCTAAAATTTATTGTTTTTATGTCTTCTCATTTACTCCTCATTCGCTTCTCTTTGTGAAATAGATTTTGCTTTGTTTGAAGTGGTACAGATATTTATAAACAAAAACGCGACGCTTTATTGCTAAAGCGTCGCGTTTTTAATGCGTTATACAAACAAAATTACATGCTTTGTGCGTAGTTATACAACGCCTTTAAAATTGTAAGATTTTTTTCGCTGTCGTCATGTTCATGCGCTAGGTTTTCAAGGGTGATCATAAAATCTTGCGCATTAATCGACGGTTGATCTTCTCCGTGCATTAACTTGTTTTGGCAATACTGGCGCCATTGGTCAAGCTCTTGCTGGTTTAGCGTTTCAGGCCAGTTACGGGCGCGGTATCTAAACAATAACGTATTAAACTTTTTATCTTCAAAGTCTAACTTCAACCCAGCCAATTCATCTGGTTTAGCATCACGAATAATCGCAAATTTAGCTTTGTCAGCATGGCTTGTAAACCCATCGTAAAGTAAGTAGTCAACGTTAGTAGTTGCGCTGTAATCGCCTTGCTCGTTAAACACTTCGGTTACTTTATCGCGAAGGTCGGTATTGGCTTTTAAAATAGCTAAGTTAGCTAAGCACTGCTCGCGGTCAATCCCAAGGCGGGCGGCGTTTTCAGGCAATAATGTTTTAGCTGGGGCTAAAATAGGGCACTTGTTTAAATGCACCAGTTTTAAGCCAACAGGTAAATCGCCCTCGGCTAAATCAACACGTTTGGTGTATAAACGTTTGCGTAACTCTTCCACGTTTAAATCAATGAGTACTTGCGGGTTTTGGGTTAAATCAAAACAAATAACCGCGTTTTTATTAACCGGATGAAAGCTCATTGGTGCAACCCAGCTTGTACAGCCTTGTGTTGCAGGTATACGCGACGTGGTATGCACCAGCGGCGTCATGTTAAATACATCAACCAATTCAGCAAGGGCTTTTTTATTACGCAAACCAAAAAAGAAGGTATATAGCTTTGGCTGTTTTTCTTTTATTAGTTTAGCCAGTGCAATAGTGGCGGTTACATCGCTTAGTGCATCGTGCGCTGCGGCGTGTTCAATACCATTTGCTACTGTTAAGTGCTCTAGCTTAAAGCTTGGGCTGCCGTCTTCTTTTAACGGCCATTCAATGCCTTCAGGGCGCAGCGCGTAACAAGCGCGTACTAAATCAATAATATCCCAGCGGCTATTGTTATTTTTGTATTCACGCTCGTATGGGTCGTAAAAGTTACGGTAAAAGCTGTAACGACTTACTTCGTCATCAAACCGAATACTGTTATAACCGGCGACACAGGTGTTTGGTACGCTAAATTCGGCATGAATTTTTGCTATAAACTCAGCTTCAACTAAGCCTTTTTTCATCGCCACTTGTGGCGTAATACCCGTTATTAAACACGCCTCAGGGTGAGGTAAGTAATCCGCTTGCGGCTTACAATATTCAATAAGTGGCTCGCCAATAATATTTAAATCAAGATCGGTACGAATACCCGCAAATTGGCTCGGCTTATCCTTTTGAGGGCTCGCCCCCCAAGTCTCGTAGTCGTGCCAATAGATTGTTGCTTGATTCTCTTGATAGCTTTCATTATTCATTCTATGTCTTAGCCCTTTATATTTACGGGTTATTAGCGCTACTAAGTTTCTTTTTGTATTTTCGAGTTTCTTGTAATTGGCGCGTTGTGTGTATAGTTTCGTGTATCAATTTTTTGCTAACTGTGTATAAAAAATTAAATGGCAATCAGTGACACCAAATTAAGAAAGCTGCTAGGTAAAAATCAAACACTGTACGTATTATCGCATAGAGATAGTTTAAGTGTAAGGGTATCAGCTAAGGGGACTATTACTTGGCAATACCACTATCGTTTCAGGGTTCAGTACGCTGCAGGTACCGCCAACTAGAAAGGCTACGTAAAAGTCAGAGGTGGCATAAGCATAGGCCGTGCTTAAATGCACACTTGAAAACATATATAACGTAATGACTCAAACAAGCCTTAAAACTCGCCTAGTAGAATGGAGAAGGCAACTCAAAGGCACTACCGAAAAACTCAATGCTAAGGACAACACCAACGTCGACGAAGCGGATCTATCTTGGGCTTGTAGTAATAATTGTATGCCTATAGCGCCGAATTATTACTGGATATGGTGGGTTTTTCAAAATATAGTCTTGATGATTTAATAAACGATCTAAATAGTGGTGAAAGGGACGTGATAAACGGCCAAATTTACAAAGTAAGAGACCGCCAATGACAAGTATTAGACGCAGCAGCGCAATTTAAGCACGAAAAACGTTTAGCAATCGAGGCAACAGCTGAAACTATCAGCGCAAAAGATGGCTGTTGGTTATTCACCGACGAAGATTGGACCGAAACCCGCGAATTTATAAGCATGCAGGAAGAGGAAGGCGTACAACGCTTATTCCAACACGAAATAACAGAGGCCTAATCACCATTAGCGATTGGGAACTAGTAACTTTCATTAAATAGGGAGTGTTTCAGCAATTAGCAATAACGATTGGTGGACACTGGATTTTATGTCGTATAAAAGGAAATGACAATTTAAATTTCAAAAGTACTCATGCCAAAGGCATATATTAGTTGCCAGGACTTTTGTCAAAAGGCTATGCAGAAGATCAGCACTGCCTGTTTATTACTAAATTCGATAAGGCAAAGCCTAAACCCAATACGGTCAGTGTGGAAAAAGTAATAACAGCGTATTCGCCACCGAAATTTGCACTAGCTACCAGCAAGAACCCAACGGCGATGTATTTCAGTAGCTAATAGACTATATTCAAAAATTAGAAAATATATTTTCGCTGTTGGTACTTTAGATTAGCCTAGATTAGTATTAAGCGGTGTAGCAACGAGAATTAGTCATTGCGATTATTATGCACTAAACTAAAACGGACAAATGTAACCGTTAACTACTTAATTAGCTGGGACATATGTAAGTGATAAAATAAGGAGTTGATATGAATAAAGGCGTTGAGCTAGCAGCCGAATTAACTGAGGTCGCAGTTAAAAGTCAGCTACTAACAGGAATAGCTAAAGATATACCTTACGTGAGTACGTTGCTAAAAGCATGGAATTTGAGTGACTCTATTAGAGACCGTATGTTTGTAGTTAAAGTAATGCGCTTTTTAGAAACACTTGATGATGTTACGGGTAAAGAACGTGAAGATATGTCTAGCAAAATAAAGTATGTAAACCAAGATGACTTAAATAGCGCTACCGATAAAATTTTATTTTGCATTGAATCAATTACTGATATTGATAAGTCTGAATTTATAGCAAATATATTTATTGCCTTCATATATGAAAAAGTTAGCGAAAAAGATCTGCGCAGATTCATCGACATCATCCAAGTAACATTTTTAGATGAATTAAAAGACTATGTAACTTCTTTTTCTGATTGTACTTTTATAGCAGAAGAAGAACTAATTCGAGACGATATATTGTCTTTAACAGATACCCCACTTTTTACACATTATCGAGATGATCAGCTTGATAATATAAAAAAGTTGCTTTTTAAGGAAACTAATATTGGTTTTAAGTTCAGGGCAGCTTTTAATTTTGGTAAAGAAAAAAGAGAAGCTGAAAACTATTAATTGACAAAACACAGTTGAGACGATGATTTAATAAGTAACTCAAAGTGTTCAACTGATTTTAAATATGGCAATTTTAAAACTTAGTTGATAGGGGGTATAACCAGCGGCTAGTTATTTTTACATAACCAAAGACGGCCTAACCTTTTTAATAATGGACTCAAACCTAAAGAATGCTATATACGCGAGTTTAACTCTAAAAAACGTTTACAACTCTACGGTCACCCTACACAAGACAACACCCGATTTTCAGCCCCACTAGGTCAGACGAGTGATCAACTAGCAAAATATCAATTCACACAACCTAAAAAAGGACTACCTTTAAAGGTGACTATTATATAATTAAAAACTTTAAATCTTAAAAGAAGCTGACATGGAGTGTCGGCCTTTTTATGTCTTAAATTCATAGACTTTACATACAACAGAATGTATATAAATAAAATAATTATGAATATGGATTCAATGGAATGTTTAAAAGGCTAGATAAATACATGGATAATTTAAAATCTCCTTACTGGGAAGTTTATTTTTGGATCATCGTCATAGCTATCGGGATTGCTGGCACAGCTGTAATTTTTATTGACCCTATGGGCTTAGCGAGCAAATTTGGTAATGCAGGTAGCTTTTTAGGTGGTTTATTCACGATAGCGGCGGTAGTGATTGCAGTTATTACATACAAAACAAGTAAAAAAGAACACAGAAGAA
This sequence comes from Pseudoalteromonas sp. NZS100, assembly GCF_015864815.1. Lineage (NCBI taxonomy): Bacteria > Pseudomonadati > Pseudomonadota > Gammaproteobacteria > Alteromonadales > Pseudoalteromonadaceae > Pseudoalteromonas > Pseudoalteromonas sp. NZS100. The sequence goes on along the minus strand of NZ_JADYWM010000015.1, from coordinate 74,399 downwards.
ATACATCTTTAAATTGGTTACTAGAGTTGGAACAGGGAATATTGCCGTTACTAGAGCAACAACTATCTACGGTAATAAATATGGCAGCTACTGCTATCAATCATTTACAATTCCCTCGAGATAATAGTGACATTAGCGAAGCTTGGTTGGAGCTTATTGAGAAACAAAACCAAAGTTTAAGAGTTTTAGGGATTAAACTCTCAATGTTAATTGGACGGCTTGAATATCTAAATTATGTAAATGTGAAATATTCTAACTATTTTACTGAGACACTGGAGTTGATTGACTACATTTTGTATTCTAGTAAAAAAAGTACAGGTATATTAAAAGAAAGAAAATCAGATAAATTTGAAAAAATAAAATTGAAGTTTTTATCTGAAATTGAAGCAAACGAATTACATAAAAAATATATCGTACCGATAACGTTTATAAACATTTTACCTTTCCCCGCAAAAATAGAGAGTTCAAATGAAGATGATATAAAGGAGTTGATCTTAGGTATTAGAAAATATATAGACTTAAAGTCTAATTAATTCGAGACGTTGTTCGCGAGGTAAATTTTTTATCAGTGCAGCGGCGAGTTGCACGGTGGTTTTACAAGGTGGATTTAAGGAGTGACCAAAAGACTGGGAATTCTAAACGCAGCCCCGTACTTTTTAGTGTTAGAACATTAGCAATATAAATTAACCACATGCGCGCTATGTTATCGTTGCTTTAGCTTCACAATTTGGACAAGTAACCCGCGCCATAATAACCACCAACCTTTAATAAATTTAACTGTCATTATACACAGTGGCTTTCTATGTGGTAAATAACCAATTAACTATTAACTGAGAATCAAAAACTAACATGTTCACTCCTTTTCGCCTTCCTTGTAAAAAATGCGTCAAAATGACAACCCCAGTGACACACCATTAATCGCTAGCCAGCACAATGAAAGGATCAGTGAGCATTAGCGATCCAAAAGTCAGGAGGGTTTAAAACTCATAGTGAGATTAACCTTCTTATATCTAACTTCCTATCAGCCTTTGATTTGGTATTCAATATAGATTGGCAATATACAAAATTATGTTTAGAAGAGGGTGACATCTTAATTTCTAGTTATGGTACGTTTATTGACCCAAAAGTTGATATTGAAGGGAATAATTGGGGCAATAGGGTTCCACTTTTAAACTCGTATCGTGAATTGGTTGCTTATATTGATAAACATGAGATTGATATAGGGTTTAGATATTTTGACTTTTGAGAATAAATTTTTACTATAGGGAATGTAATATTTATTACAGGAGTTGACCCACTTTTACGCTTAAAGGCAAGTAAAAGCGCTAGCTCCTAAGTAGCGCCTTGCTTTGGCTTCAAACTGGGAAATTTTAAAGCTGTTTTCAGCGCGTGCTACATCAGCGGCCATTTCTGCCGCTATGCGTTTACGCTCAACATAGCTGCCGCTTAAATCGGCTATTGGGTCAGTGATAAATGAAACCAGTGTTTTTAACCATCCTATTATTTAATCCCTCGTATAAATTTAAGAAAGCTTTTAGAGTCTTTGCTAAACGTTTGGTGCCTAAACAGCTGGTTTGGTGGATTAATGAAGTTGTAGTCAAAGGTTTTAAGTCTAAAGTTGTAAGTCAGTAGTTAAGTTACTGAAACGCACTCAATAAGTTTAAGTTTCGTTGGTTTTTTTTATAAATATCAATTTTCATAAATTAGTAATTTGGCATTAGACTAAAGTCTATAGGTTAGATTTATTCACTTATTAGGTTTGTTTTAATCGTTTGTCGGTTTTGTGTTAATTCTCTAAAGTTCAGTTGTCGGCAACAAGCACGGCTTAACCAACAGGACTACGACCATGAAACTTACTCTTATCAAAACTATCGCTCTTAGCTCACTACTTACATGTTCAGCTGCTGCAATGGCTGAGCAAAGTGATTACAAATTAATGGTTATTGAAACTGCCACAGCGCCACAGCCACTTGAGCAATCATTTAATAGCTGCGCACTGAATGTTAAGTCAAAAAATTACGCTGAGGCTGAAGCAATTTGTACTAAAGCAATCGCACTTTTAAAAGACGCAGATGGCCCTAAATTTAAAGTACGCCAACTTACGTCATTTGCATTAAGTAACCGTGGTGTTGCACGTTTAAAAGCGAATAATGACACTGCTGGCCTTGCTGATTTATACGAAGCAAACCAAATGTCTACAAGTACAATGGTATCGCATAACTTAACTCGCGCTAAAGAAGACTTATCTTTGATAAGCGCTTTATAAAATACTTACAAAAGTATGATATAAAATAGCGAGAGTAAAAAAGCCCATGTTAGGTTAATTCCTAACATGGGCTTTTTTGTTTTATTTAATGCGTAAGTTAATACCCTAAATATGTTAATAGAGTAGGGTGTGTATTTATAATTAATATTTTGGGTATGCTTGTTTAGGCTACGCGAATATAATGCGAGATAACCGTATAAAAAATAATAACCCTTCTGCTTTGCTTGTTTTGAGCAAGGTATCATTAAATAAATATTGAGATTTAAACCATGGCACCAGGAACCAGCCTAAGCGTACTTGAAATAAGTGCGATTTTTTTATCAATTACCGCGTTACTCACCTATGTAAACCATCGCTTTATTGGCTTGCCAACAACCATTGGCGTTATGGTTATTTCGATGCTTTTATCTATCGGCGCTATATTTTTGGGCTTTTTAGGGTTTGATGATCTTATAGATTACGAAGTGAGCTTACTCGATCAGTTAGATTTTACTGAAGTTTTGCTCGATGGCATGCTCTCTATGCTGCTGTTTGCTGGGGCGCTACATGTAAATGTTAGCGATTTAAGGCGCTATAAATTGCCAATAGGTATTTTGGCCTGTGTTGGTACGTTGCTATCAACGGTTATTATTGCCGGTGCGCTTTATTTAGTACTCCCTTTGCTCGGTTTTGATTTAGCGTTTATTTGGTGTTTACTATTTGGTGCATTAATTTCGCCAACCGATCCTATTGCGGTAATGGGTATTTTACAATCTGCGGGGGCGCCTAAAAGTATTGAAACCGTGATTGCGGGTGAATCGTTGTTTAACGATGGTATTGGCGTGGTTATTTTTGTGCTTTTATTGGGTGTTTTATCAAGTGGTGATATTCCTACAACTTATTATGTGGCGCACACGCTGGCGGTTGAAGCGGGTGGCGGTATTATTTTTGGTTTGGTATTAGGTGGTATTTTATATTACTTACTTAAAAGTATTGATAGTTACCAAGAAGAAGTACTACTTACTTTAGCGGGCGTTATTGGTGGCTATGCACTTGCAAGCCATTGGCATTTGTCGGGCCCACTTGCAATGGTAATGATGGGGTTAATGGTGGGCAATCATGGTCGTAGTATGGCTATGAGCGACAAAACACGCCATTACGTTGATTTATTTTGGGAACTGATTGACGAAATTTTAAATGCCATTTTATTTGTACTCATAGGGCTTGAAGTCGTCATGATTGCATTTTCGAGTAATTTGTTTATTGCTGGTGGCTTAACTATTTTTATCGCGTTACTCGCACGTTTAATTGTTGTGGGTATAACAACCACTACATTTAATAAGCAATTAGAGTTGCCATCTGGTGCGTGGAAAGTTTTAACCTGGGGTGGCTTGCGCGGTGGTATTTCGGTTGCATTGGTATTGCAATTACCTGATGGGAACGAGCGCGATATTTTGTTGGTTCTTACTTATGCGGTTGTGGTGTTTTCTATTTTAATTCAGGGTTTGAGTATTGGCAAAGTAGCCAAAACTATCCGTTAAATATAATTTTTTAAAAAGCGTGTGAAATAGCTGTATTTCACACGCTTTTTATTTTTCTTATAAAACAAAAGGGCAATTAAAACGTAAAACTGAGCTGCACACCGCTGTAAATATGTTCTTGTGCTTCCCAGTAGTCGCCATCTATTTGGCGTGCTCGAGTAAATACTTCTATTTTAAATGGCTTAAAGTGATAACCCGCACCTATACCTGCGTAGCCGTCTATGTCGTTGTTCGATTTTTCTATTTGGTAGGTGTTATCGCCCCTATCGTTTTTAAAGGCGAGTTCGAACAGATCTAAGCCAAGCTCGGCGTATATAAAAAAGTCATTAAAATAACCAAGCTTCATGCCGTTGTCCCACGTTATAAATTCTTCTTGCTCGCCTTGTTTATTATCGATTACTGCCGCGCCAATTGCGCTTGTAAAAACAACACCAAAGTTACTGTAATTTTGTTTAACCATCATTTCTACACCCGCAGATGTAATGCTGCTATCGCCATTAAATTCTGATTTTATAAACATACCGGTGTTAGGCATGTCATTACCGAGCAAAAGCCTTGCGTTAGCATTTTGGCTAAATGATAAAAGCGTGCTTAATAAAACAAAAAGAGAAAGTATGTGTTTCAAAAAAGTTAACCCATTAATGATGAAAAGTTACCAGAGCTGTAATTATAAATACATGACTTAGTATTGCATGTAATTAAATGTATAAATTTGTTTGATAGTTACTCAGCTATGCCAAAGTAAGGTGTTTAAAATAAAACCAACTAAAAAAAAGCATAAATAATTATATACATTTTAAAACGTAAAGTAGCGATTTTAGGCACGATTGTTGATGCGTAAGTTATTTAAATATATAGAAAAAGTTTAAACGTATTAGACTAAGGTCTATAGGTTAATTTTCTTCACTTATTAGGTTTGTTTTAATCGTTTGTCGGAGTTGTGTTAATTCTCTAAAGTTCAGTTGTCGGCAACAAGTACGACTTAACTTACAGGAAATTAATCATGAAATTTACACTTATCAAAACTATCGCTCTTAGCTCACTATTAACATGTTCAGCTGCTGCAATGGCTGATCAAAGTGATTACAAATTAATGGTTATTGAAACTGCAACAGCGCCACAGCCACTTGAGCAATCATTTAATAGCTGCGCACTAAATGTTAAGTCAAAAAACTACGCTGAGGCGGAAGCAATTTGTACTAAAGCAATCGCACTTTTAAAAGACGCAGATGGCCCTAAATTTAAAGTACGCCAACTTACGTCATTCGCATTAAGCAACCGTGGTGTTGCACGTTTAAAAGCGCATAACGATACAGCTGCACTTGCTGATTTATACGAGGCATCAAAATTGTCTAACAGCTCAATGGTATCGCACAACTTATCTCGCGCTAAAGAAGAATTATCTCTATAAGGTCTTTTATAAAGTGCTTACTAAAGCATAATATAAAATAGCGAGAGTAAAAAAGCCGATGTTGGATTAAACCCCAACATCGGCTTTTTTGTGTTTATAGCATTGATAAAATGCATTACATACATCATCACAATATAAAAGTAACACTCCTCATATAACGCCCAGCATCCCTTGTGTTTTAAATCTGTGCACTTATAGCCTCGCTTAGAATTAATTGATGATTAATTCTCATGGTGACCTATCAAAAAAGTAGTTTGTTTGTTGCTGAAATGTTAAGCAGAATTTGAGAGCTAATTTTAATAAATAATAAATGTGGTTAATAATTATTAGTCATATTTAAAATATCGAAAAATATCTGTTTTTATTAGCATTATTGCTTTTACGCGGTTGGTTTTAACGTGTGATTAGGCTTACTTTTTAATGGAATTATTGTTTTTTTTGTAATTGTATTATTGCCTTTTTACGTGAATACACAGCTAAAAGTAATAAAAAAACGAGTAATGCTACACATAATAAACATCAACACGGCACACAAGGACACACAATGAGAGCTTTTAAACTATCGGCTTTAGCCGTTGCTATGGGGGTTGTTACCTGTAGTGCTAATGCAAGCGATGATCTAGACACAGTTAAACAGCAATTAAGCGAATTACAGCAACAGGTTGAAAATTTACAGCTTAAGCTTGCAAACGCCAATAAAAATGAAATAAATGCTATAAAACGCAATACTGAAAAACTATCAAATAGTGGCGAAGCGCAAGATGTTGTAGCTGAGCAAAAAGCAGGAGGAATAAAAGTAGGTGGGGCTGTTCGTACTAACTACAGTTATACGTCGTACGAGGATGGCAGTAAAAACAGAGGTGGGGATTTTGATTTTGATATTTTTAGGATAAATTTTACAGGCGATATAGGTGGTGTAAAACTAAATGCCGAGATCCGTTTTTTTGATTATATGACCGCAGTTAAATATGCTTATGCAGCATATGATTTTGCTGACATTTGGCAAGTACAAGCCGGTATTACAAAGGTACCATTTGGTAATTGGCCTTATAATTCGCACAGCTATTTTTTTAGTACTAATTACTACATTGGGCTCGAGGATGACCACGATTTAGGGGTGATATTTAAACGTAAAATAGCAGATAATTGGCAGCTTGATTTAGGCTTTTTTAAAAATGATGAGCTAGGTGGCATAGATGGCTATGTTGATAACCGTAGTGATCGTTATTCATATGATGTAGTGGGTTTTAGGGGCGCACAGGAGGGGACATACGCAGAGCTTGATAATCCACTTGCTGAATATAATACATTTTCCGCGCGTTATGGCTATCATATTGAACACGATAAAGGGAAGACTGAGGTTGGCTTTTCTGCTTTAAGTGGTGGATTACATGATGGTGTAGACAGAGCGGGTGATTATTATGCGTGGGCAGTGCATGTGAATAGTAATTTAGGGCCGTGGAATTTACAGTTTCAACATGGCGAATACAATTACGATATAGAAAACGCAAACACCATGGCTGTAGGTGCGTACTCGTTTTATGACAGTATTGCTGCTGAGGCCACTACAACCAATGCAAATATTGCTTACAACTTACCTGTAAAATGGGGGCCTGTAACCGCTTTGCAGTTTTATAATGATTACGGAGTAATTTACGATAAATCTGATAGCAGTGCAGATACTTGGATGAACGTAACAGGGTTTTCAGTTGCTGCCGGTGGATTGTTCACCTATTTTGACTTAGTACACGCTAAAAACCAGCCGTTTGTTGGTGGCTCAATTGCTGGTGACAGCGATGAAACTGAGCGCCGTTTTAATATTAATATTGGTTATTATTTTTAAAAAAGAAGAGCATAAGCTTTGCTTGAAATAAGTTTATGCTCTTATATTACTTTTTATAATCGGTTACAGTGAATTAGTCTATTTGAGATGATAGGTTGCTGGCAATCGACTTGGTAGAAAAACTCAAGCGAACAATGAGTTGACCACAACAATTACCTGCAAATTACTCACCTTAATTTATACCTTATAAACGTGTATGTATTCTCAAATTGGTTGGTCAGTCTTTTCTATTGAGTAGAGACAAAGTAGGAAGCTATATGAAAATTAATCCGTTACCGCCGTTAAATAGTTTAGTGGCATTTGAAGCGTCTGCACGACATTCAAGCTTCACTATTGCTGCAAAAGAGTTAAATGTGACGCAAGGGGCAATTAGCCGTCAAATTCGACAATTAGAAGAGTACTTAGGTAAGGCTATTTTTATTAGAGCAAGCCGAAGTATTCATTTAACACCAACGGGGCTTCAATATTATCAGGCAATCAGCCGCTCTTTAGTTGATATTTCAGATATAACTGGGCAAGTTAAAAAATGGCAAGGTGATAAAAAAATAACTGTAGCAACAACAAATGCCATGGCTTCGTTATGGTTGTTACCTAAAGTCGCCGAGTTTCAAAATTTACACGATGATATTGATTTGCGTATTTTAGCCTCCGATAACGAGGTCGATTTAAACCGCTTGGAGTGTGATCTCGCTTTATTTTACTGCAGAACCCAACCTGCCAATATGAATATAACAACGTTGTTTTGCGAAGAAGTTTTTCCGGTGTGTAGCCCTTCTTATTTAGAAAAAATAGGCAGTCCAACTAAACCGGAAGATATTTTTACTAAAACAATTTTACACCTAGATGAAACACAAATGGGCTGGGTTAACTGGGAAGAGTGGTTTGCGGGTGTTGGACTTGAACAACTTGAGCCAAGAAACCGTATAAACATTAATAACTACCCAATGCTTTTACAAGCTTCAATTAACGGTCAAGGCATTGCATTAGCGTGGGGGTCACTAGTTGATGAATACTTACAAAGTGGAGTATTGATCCGGCCAACAGAACATGTACTTACTACAGGTTCTAAGTTTTCTATGATAGAACCTAATAATCGTGGTCGTATGCCAACAAGCGTTAAGCACTTTAGAGAATGGTTGTTACAGCAAATTCCAGATGAGGTAGGTGAACGAGGACTCGTTTAATTACCCTCGGTTTTGAGGTTAGAATTTGGCGTGTAGATTCTGATATTTAATAGTATGAATGCGCTGCCTAAGGAGCAAACCTAAGAGCAGCGCGTATTTAGTGCTTATTTAGTAGCTTAGTTGATTGTATTAGTATGCTTTATTGGTTCGTCGAGTTGATCTTTACCTGGGCGAACATGTTGTGGAAGCATTGCCCAAGGTTTTGGCTCACGTCGAATACTATAAAATAGCGTTACACCCATCATTAAAATAAAAATCGAGATAGGAAAACCAATAATAATGGAGGCAAATTTAATTGCTTGTAATCCACCTGCATAAATTAATACCCATGAAATCACCGCAATTGCAACTCCCCATAAGACACGTATAGATTTAGGTGGTTCTGTATCGCCTGCGGCATCAAGTATGCACAGGACTAACGTTCCTGAATCTGCAGAGGTGATAAAGTAAGTTGCGAGCAATATACACGCTAGAATACTGAGTATCGTCCCTAATAAACCTTCATCTAAGTTATTAAATAATGTAAACAGTGCGCGCGTGCTGTCTTCTTTTGTGGCCTTAAGGACTGTTCCACCTATAAATACATCTTGCTTAATTACTTGCTCTGAATTGCTTACTTGAGCTGCAACGTTATTTTTTTCAAAGGCGTTTCGCTCGTCTTGCTCTATTTTTAATGCACTGCCACCAAACACAGATAACCAAATAAATGCAATGGCTGTCGGTGCTATCAGTGCACCGCCTATAAGTTCACGAATTGTGCGACCTTTAGATATACGCGCAATAAACATGCCTACAAAAGGCGCCCAGGTCATCCACCATGGCCAGTAAAAGCTAGTCCACGAATTTTGCCAATTGGTGTCTTTTTGTGTGTCGGTCCATAATCCCATTTGCACAATATTTTGAAGGTAGTTACCAGTGCTTTCGAAAAAAATATTAAAGATGTATCGAGTAGGTCCAATTGCTAAAACAATTAATACTAATAATAGAGAAAGCAGCATATTCCATTGAGATAATAAACGAATACCTCGGCCAACCCCTGAAAGCACTGATCCAACAGCGATGGTACATAAAGTAACAATTAAAATAGTTTGTGTTGTTAGGCTTATATCAATACCAAAAGTTTGTTGTAATCCGGAGTTTATTTGTATAACACCGAGGCTTAAAGTTTGGGCTATACCAAAGGCAGTTACAGCAACGGTAATGATATCGGCAATATGACCAATTGGGCCGTAAATACGTTCCCCTACGATAGGATATAAAATAGATCTAAAAGTGAATGGTAGGCCTTTACGATAAGAAAAATAAGAGAGGGCTAGTGCGACAATAACAAAAAGTGACCATGGATGAAGACCCCAGTGATAAAAAGTTAGCTGCATCGACATTGAGGCTGATTCGTCGGTCAACCCTTCGGTAAATGGATTATCTGCGTAATGCCACATAGGCTCTGCGACTGACCAAAAAACTAAACCTATTCCCATCCCGCCTGAAAACAACATTGAAATCCAAGCCCAAAAGCTAAATTCGGGCTTGTCGTTGTCGTTTTCGCTTAATCTAATATGGCCATAACGGCTAACCATAAGATAAATCAAAAAGGCGACCACGAGCGAAACTAAGCCAATAGAAAACCACTTCATATTATAAAGTAAGAAAGTAGCGAGAGTTTCAAAGTAGTGACCTGCTTTATTAGCGAGTATCACAATAAATAAAATAAAGGCGATTAAAATTACTTTGGAAGCAATGGTAACCGTGGGGTTGAGTCCTTTAAAAATTCCGGACTTAGCTCTTATTGTTGAGTGTGTCATGTGTTGTCCTGTGAGTGTGTATTTTTTATTGCTTTTTGTTAAACAGTGTTTAAAAACTAGAAAAATTACTTCCTCATTACAAATTATAAATTCTCATCAATCCATGAGCTTTAGTTATGCCTGTAATTTAGTGCTATTACTCTAAAGCTTTGTCGAAAGTTAAGTTTAATAATTATGCATGATAAAAACTCATCGATAGGTGGCGCAAAAATCGTTTGTTTAGTGCACTGTTGTTAATCAAAATCAAGTCAGTTGATAACAAAATGTAGTTATGGCCTGAGAGTTTAATTTAAATAAAAACGCTTAATTTGTTTTTCTTAAATTAAAAGTTAGGACTTATCTTTCATCACACACACCGTTTGGAGAAATAGCATGAGCAATGTAAAACAAAAAATAATCCCTATTCAGCAGATTGATCGTGTACTTAATCCTATTCATGAGGCTACAGGGATGCCTAATGAGGCTTATACCAATCCAGAGTATTTTAAATTTGAACGCGATCAGGTTTTTGGCAGCACATGGGTCTGTGTTGGTTTCGCTTCTGATTTGACAAAAAATGGTTACGTAAAGCCAATTAACTTTATGGATTTACCACTTTTACTAATGAAAAACCGCCAAGGCGATGTGCAGGTTTTTCATAATGTATGTAGTCACCGAGGCATGAAGCTGATTCATGAAGAGGGTGAAGTACAAGGCATGATCCGCTGCCCTTATCATTCTTGGACATACGATCTGGACGGTAACTTAAAGGGGACTCCTCATATTGGTGGTATTGCAAAGCATAAAGACGAGCGCTTTAAGTGTGAAAATCATGGGTTAAAAGCACTGCGCTCAGCCATTTGGATGGATATGGTTTTTGTTAACTTGTCGGGCGATGCTGCAAGTTTTGAAGAGCACATTGCACCGCTTGAAAAACGTTGGGAACAATTTATTGGTAATGACGGTTTAGATTTATTGCGTCGCGTAAATATGAGCGGACACATTGAAATAGAAGTAAATAGTAACTGGAAACTAACAATAGAAAACTTTTGTGAAGCCTACCACTTACCTTGGATACACCCCGCTTTAAATAGTTACTCTAAGTTAGAAGATCATTATAACATTATGTTTAATGAGCATTTCTCTGGTCAGGGTAGCTTAGCGTATAACCTTTCTGATACCGCCGGTACACACTTACCTAAATTCCCTAACTGGCCTGAGGACAAGTTACGTCAAGCCGAATATATTGCGCTATTTCCTAATGTTTTAATTGGCATTCAAGCCGACCATGCATTTGCGATGATGATTGACCCGGTAAATACCGATAAAACAGTTGAGCGATTACGCATTTTTTATGTGGGTGACGAGGCAATGAAAGATGAATATGCGGCATGTAGAACGTCGACCGTTGAGTCTTGGCGCGTGGTATTTAGCGAAGACATTATTGCGGTTGAAGGCATGCAGCAAGGACGTTACTCTCCTGGATTTGGTGGTGGTGCTTTTTCTCCGGAAATGGACAAGCCAACTCACTTTTTTCAAACATGGTTAGCAAAACAAGTTAAATCGGCGACGGAGCAAGAGTGATGGCACATTACCTTAATTATATAGGCGGTCAATGGCTTAATGCTGATACCCATATAGATGTAATTAATCCTGCATCTGGGCAGTTATACGCAACAATTGCCAGTGCGACGATTAACGATGCAGATAAAGCGATGGCAGCGGCTAGACAATGCGTTAATAGCGGCGAGTTAAACGATATACGCCCTGCGATGCGCACACACTGGATGCTCAATGCGGCGCAAGCAATAAGAGATATTGCTGATGAAGGGGCGCTCGAGCTATGTCGCGAAAATGGTAAATCTTTGCAAGATGCTAAAGACGAATTTTTAGAATCGGCTCGCTATTTTGAATACTACGCAGGTATGGCGGATAAACTCGAAGGTACCTCTATTCCGCTTGGTAAAGACTACATTGATTTTACTCAATATGTGCCTATGGGTGTATCGGTTCAAATAGTGCCTTGGAATTTTCCAGTGTCTATTTGTGCACGCTCTTTAGCCCCGGCGCTTGCTGCAGGTAATGCCGTAGTTATTAAATCCCCTGAAATATCACCAGTAGGCATGGTGTATTTAATTAGGGCACTTGAAAACTGTGGTTTTCCTAAGGGATCAATAAACTTACTTTGCGGAAAAGGCTCAGTTATAGGTAACCATTTAGTTGAACACGCTGAAGTAAATCAAATTGTTTTTACGGGTTCAGTGCCTACAGGGCAGCATATTCTTAAAGCATCTGCTGCGAGAGCAACACCTTCAGTAATGGAATTAGGCGGTAAATCTGCCGCTATTGTTTTACATGATGCTGACTTACAAAACGTTGTAAGTAGTGTACGCAGCGGGATATTTTTTAATGCTGGACAAGTTTGCTCTGCTATGTCGCGTTTATTAGTACATAAAAGCCGTTATACAGAAGTGAAAGACGCAGTGGTAAAAATGGCTGAAAGCTTATTGATTGGCTCTGGCGAAGAGCAAGCTGATTTAACGCCTGTTGTCTCAAAAGCGCAGCAAATCAGTGTTATGGCAATGATCGAGCAAGCTAAAAAAGAAGGCGCAAAAATCATCACCGGTGGCTATATACCTGATATGCCTGGCTACTTTGTAGCACCAACCATAATTGAAGCAACGCCAGAAATGACAATAGCGCAAGAAGAAGTATTTGGCCCTGTACTTGTTGTTATGCCGTTTGATACAGACACTGAAGCTGTTGCTATTGCTAATGGAACCGACTTTGGTTTAGTTGCGGGTGTGTTTGGTGAGGGCTTAAACCATGTATTTAATGTTGCTCAGCAACTTAGAGGTGGCCAAGTGTTTGTTAATGAATGGTTTGCCGGTGGTATTGAAACCCCTTTTGGTGGTGTGGGCTTGTCTGGCTTTGGGCGAGAAAAAGGCCAAGAAGCAATTTATAGCTATGTTCAAACCCGCAATATTGCGATTCGTTTGCAACATTAAAACAATATTTAGGCTTGTTACTCGCATTCGCTTCTTATTTTTTTATTCAATACAGTGAATGCAACAAGTGTTTTAAATAAAGTCAGTAGGATGAGAGATATGAAAAAATGGCTCTGTATTATTTGTGGTCTTATTTACGATGAGGCTCAAGGCTGGCCAGCTGATGGCATTTTACCAGGCACTCGTTGGGAAGATGTACCAGAAGATTGGGTTTGCCCAGATTGTTTAGTAGGTAAAGCTGATTTTGAAATGATGGAGATCACACAAGACGACGTTCAAGTAGCGAGTCATGTGGAGCTAATCGAGCAGGCTCAACCTATTGCAGCACAAGACCTAAAATCAGACATTACTTTAAAACCGATTGTTATTATTGGCAGTGGGCATAGTGGTTATCAAGTAGCGGCAGCACTTCGTAAGCAATCTTCAACGGTCCCTATTACTGTTATTACTGCTGATAACGGCGCGCTTTATAGTAAACCGGCACTATCTAATTCATTTGCATTAGGTAAAAGTTGTGACGATTTACAAAATGAAAGTGCGTTAGAGTGGGAGCAAAGGCTTAATATTCGTGTCTACCCTCATACTCGAGTAGAAAAGATTGATAGGAATAAGCAGACCCTAAATACTAATATTGGCAGCTATGAATATAGCAAGTTAGTACTAGCCACTGGTGCTTCTGCTATTAAAATCCCGATTGCTGGCGATTGTAGTAATGTATTAAGTATTAATGATTTAACAGACTATCGCTGTTTTAAAAATGAGCTTACAGGAAAAAAACGCATCGCTATTCTAGGTGATGGTTTAATTGGCTGTGAATTTGCCAACGATTTGAGTGCAAGTGGTTATGACGTGAGTGTGATTGGTTTAGGTAAATGGCCAATTGAGCGCTTAATTCCACAAATATTAGGAGAGCGTTTAAAGAAATCATTGACCGATATTGGGGTTTCTTGGTTTTTAGAAGACAGTATTTCTCATATTGACGCTGAGCCTGATGGAAGTTCTCAATTACATTTACAAAGTGGAAAAGTAATTGAAGCTGATTTAGTTATATCGGCCGTTGGCTTAAAAGCAAATACAGCATTAGCAGAGCAAGCTGGCCTTGAAGTTGGCCGAGGTATAAAGGTTAACGACTATGGTCAAACAAGTGATGAAACTATTTTTTCATTGGGTGATTGCGCCGAAACAAGTCAAGGCTGGCAGCCATTTATAGCGCCAATTAATCAGCTTGTGCCTTCATTGGTTTCTTGTTTATTAGGCGACTTGACCAAAGCTATTTTTACATGTTCACCAGTGATAGTGAAAACTCCAATCATGCCTTTATCTATTTATCCTGCGGCAGTAGGGGCACTTGGTGAGTGGCAAATAGAGCAGATTGAAGATGGTTTAACTGCTCGGTTTTATTCTGTTGATGGTTTATTACTAGGTTTTGCCCTTTTGGGTAAACAAGCTCAGATAAATAGAAGCCACTTACTTGAGCAGCTTAATACAAAACAGCTTACTGTAGCGGAGTAATAAATGATTCATTTACCAAACGATGATGCTACATGTGGTTGGTATCATGCAATAACTAAAACACCAGAAAAACCTAGACTAACAGGTGAACAAACTGCCGATTACGTTGTACTAGGTGGCGGGTTCGCTGGACTTGCAATGGCTAGGCGACTAGCTTTGCATGCGCCTAATGCACGTATTATATTGATTGATGCGCAGCGTATTGGGCAAGGAGCATCGGGTCGAAACTCAGGCTTTGTAATTGATCTACCGCATAAATTTTCATTAGAGCATCCAGATCCTGCGCATAAGCAAAAGCTACTTAAGCTTAATCGCTCAGCGATAGATCAGCTTTCGAGTTTAGTGTCGAAATATAAGATTGATTGCCAATGGTCTGCAGCTGGTAAATATCAAGGTGCAGTCGGTGAGCGTGGTGAAGCTTACTTAGATCATTTTGAACACTTAATGAAAGATTTAGGTGAGCCTTACCAACATATAAATGGAGATGATCTTTCTAAAGTATTGGGTACAAACTATTACAGTCGCGCTATTTACACACCTGGTGGTTATTTAGTGCAGCCTGCGGCTTTAGCATGCGGGTTAGGAGATAACCTTCCTGATAATGTTGAGGTATTAGAAAACTCGCCAATAAATAACTTATCTAAAGAGCATGGGAAGTGGCTACTGCACTCTAAGCATGGTGTAGTTAAAACACCTAAGTTACTGCTTGGTACTAGTATATTTACGCGAGAGTTTGGCTTTTTAAAAAATCGATTATTACCTGTCATGACTTTTGCTAGTTGGACCAGGCCTTTAAACGATGATGAAATGAAAGCGTATACAGGGTTGTTAGATTGGGGCTTAACACCCGCAGATCATGCTGGCACAACGATAAGAATGACAGCAGATCGCCGCATATTAATTCGTAATACTTACAAGCATGTCGATAAATACGGTGCTAGTTCCACTGTAAATGAAAATGTGCGTAAACAGATTCAGGATGATCACCGTAAAGTGTTTTTAGCACGTTATCCTCAGTTAATTGACGTTCCTTTTACCCATTCGTGGGGAGGTACTTATGCAATTTCTCGTAATTTTACCAACTTTTTTGGCGAATTAGATGATGGCGTATATGCCAGTGCATGTGATAACGGTGTAGGCATTGCGTGGGGGACAGTATCAGGAACATTATTAGCAGATTTAGTGATGGGCGAACAATCAGAATCCCTCGACGATATTCAACACGTTACAGGTATGCCCAGCCTTAATCCTCCAGAGCCGTTTTTAGGTATTGGTGTTAAAAGCCGAATTAGTTTAGCTAAATGGTTAAGCCGGAGCGAAATATGAAACAAGTTAAATTAGTAGACAGCAAAAATCTAGATTTTAATGTTAGAGGGGAGACCCTTGGTATGGCTTATGTTGCACGTGCTTTAAGCACAGAAATATCACCTCACATTGGAGTGGGTTTTGCTAAGTGGGAAGGGGCGAAAGTTGCTTGGACCGTTTTATACGATGAAGTTATTTTTGTAATTGAAGGGTGCTTTGAGCTAACTGCAAATGGAGAAACGCATTTGGTTCATCCGGGTCAAATGTTATGGATACCTGAGAATACAGAATTGGTATACGGCGGGCATGCGTTATTTGGCTATGTGGTACACCCAGGTAATTGGAAAGAAATACATGGAATAGTTTAATTTTTAAATCTACACATAGTTCCTGAGCCCTTAGTGCAACCAAACTAAGGGCTTTTTTAGTATATTAGAAGAACTCAATTTTTGTAATTTAGGTAAATTTAAAACCAAATATTAGACTAAAGTCTATAGGTTAGATTTATTCACTTATTAGGTTTGTTTTTATCGTTTGTCGGTTTTGTGTTAATTCTCTAAAGTTTAGTTGTCGGCAACAAGTACGACTTAACTAATTAGGAATATAATCATGAAATTTACACTTTTAAAAACCATCGCTCTTGGCTCATTATTAACTTGCTCAGCTGCTGCAATGGCTAATCAAGGTGATTATAAATTAATGGTTATTGAAGACTCTGTAACTGCAGCACCTGCATTTGAAAAATCGTTTAATAGCTGTGCTTTAACTGTTGAATCAAAAAACTACGAAGAAGCAGAAGCTATTTGTACACAAGCAATTGCTTTACTTAAGCAAAGCCATGGTCCGCGTTTAAAAGTACGCGAACTTACATCGTTTGCATTAAGTAACCGTGGTGTAGCACGTATTAAGGCTCAAAAAGACACTGCGGGTATTTCTGATTTATATGAAGCGGTTCAAATTTCTAAAAACTCACTTGTAACACATAACTTAACTCGCGCTAAAAAAGAGTTATCTTTATAAGAATGATTACATAAAGCGCTTATAATTTAGCGAGAGTATAAAAGCCCATATTAGGTAGCACCTAATATGGGCTTTTTTTATGTTTGAATAACCGTAGTTACCTATTAAATACACTCTTTCAAATAAAGCAGCTTTACTGAATAATAGTGTTTTTAAAGGTGATTTTTAGAGCCTTACGTTACTAATTTATATTGGTAAGTACTTGTTACCTAAAACATAGATCTATAAATATAGAAACATAGGTAAAAATATAGTTTTTTAGCATGATTCAACTGTGCAGTAAAACGGGATTGTTTTATTTAAGCTGTTGTTTTTAATTGATAATAAAACCTAATGTCTTTGACTTTAGTCTGTTTTTATTTAAAAATCGAAGTAATATATATTTTATAGCATTGACGCCACGTGGATGCTAATCACTGTTTTGTGATGAATAGCTAGATATGACTTTCGTTTTATTTTTAGTCCCACCTCAATATTACTAAAAATTAAACAGGGAATAGAGTAGTTATTAACTTGCGCAATAAAAATAAAAAGCGCAAATAAAGGGATTTAAAAATGCAATTTAAACTAAAAAAAATAGCTGCCTTGTTATTCGGGGTAGGTATTAGCGTTTCTGTATTTGCCGAAGATATAGAACTATACGTAAACCATAATGTTGAAACCGACGAAAACCCTCGTGTACTTATTATTTTTGATACTTCAGGAAGTATGAAGACTAAGTTGCCTAATGGTGGACCTAGAAAAATCGATGCTGGTATAAGCGCGATGACCCAATTAGTAAATGATAACAGCTCGATTGATTTTGGGTTAATGCGTTTCAATTATTACTCTGGTGGGTATGTAATGGCTGGTTTAGGGGCTGAGCACTCCTCTGTAAAAACTCAAATACAAAATTTGCCAGCTAATGGTAATACGCCCGTTACAGAAACTTTATGGGAAGCTTACTTATACTTAACAGGTCAAAAAGTTCATTATGGGTATAGCTCAACTATTTATAACCGCGATTACAAGCGTGACTTAAGTGCTGAAACTGCCACTTCTTATAGCCAGAGTAATTCTTCTTATATCTCTCCTTTTAAACAAGTAATAGGTTCTGATGAGCGTTGTGATAACTCTATTAATTTGATTTTAATGACAGATGGCGACCCAGTGAGTGATAACGAAAGCGATAGTTCTATAAAGACTCTATACAAATCTACTTTTGACTCAAACCCATCTAAAACAAGTGGTAGTTATTTGGCTGCTTTAGCTCAAATAATACATGGCACAAGAGATGTTGAAGTTGACTTGTACGATACTACGCCAGAGATTGCTGATACCGGACGCGTTTTTACTATCGGTTTTGGTAGTGGCATGAGCACAAATGGTAAAAAGCTATTAGAAAAAACCGCTTTATTGGGCGGCGGCGAGTACTTACATGCCGATACATCGACTGAACTTTCTGAAGCGCTTAATAATACAATATCGAAAATACGCGAAGTTAACGATAGTTTTTCATCTCCTACGGTAGCAAGTAATAATGTTGACCAAACACGTAGCCGAGAGTCAATTTACTTTGCGATGTTTTACCCAGAAACAGGCGCACGTTGGAGCGGGAATTTAAAAAAGCTAAAAGTATCAGGCGCAAACATAGTCGATTCAACTGATAAAATAGCCCTTGATGAAAATGGGTTAATTGATGAGAAAGCGCGAACTTTTTGGCTGCCAACTAATAAGCCTGCAGATGGGAATTTAGTAGCCCAGGGTGGCGTAAATTTACTTTTATCAACTTTAGACCCTGATAGCCGTAAAATCTACATAGATAAAACGGGCAGTATTATTGATTTTACTTTTGATAAAGTACAAACCATTTTAAATTTAGCGACAGGTACAGTTACCGATCTTGCCCCTGATTTGATTCCTAATATCGGGCTAACTTTACAAGAGAGTGATATTAGCTGGGCACGAGGGGTTGATGTTGATAATGAAGATGGTGATGACTCATCAGTAGATCAGCGAATCAATATTTTTGGCGACCCTTTGCATTCAAAGCCGGTATCAATAGATTACGGCGATGGAAGTATTCACATACTTGTTGGTACTAATGCCGGATTTTTACATATGTTTGAAGACAAAGGCGATACTGTTGAAGAAAAGTGGGCTTTTACACCTGCTGCCTTATTAAAAAACATTCCTGCTTTGCGTAGTAATCTTGCAAATACAAAAGTGTATGGCATGGATGGGCCTATAAGTGTGTTCTTTAATAATAAAGGCTCAAATAGCGAAGGGTTAAACGATGGTGTTATTAGAGCAAGTGATGGTGATGAAGTGTGGGCATTTGCAGGTATGCGCAGAGGCGGTAAAAATTACTACGCGCTTGATATAAGTGACCCAAAAAAACCTAAAAAATTATGGAATAAGCCTATTGTTGGTGGCTCAGAAGAATTTAAATATTTAGCGCAAACATGGTCTAAACCTCAAATTGCATACATTAAAGCCTTTGGTGAGGATCCATTGCTAATATTTGGCGCAGGATACGATACAAACAAAGATAATGCGATTAGAACAACAGATGAAACCGGGCTAGGTATCTACATTGTTAATGCTAAAACTGGCGAAAAGGTATGGGCGCTGACTCCAGATGAACATGGTTTTACCGGAGAGCACAGTATTGCAGCGGATGTAACTACGCTTGACTCAGATTACGACGGGTATATCGACCGAATTTATGCAACCGATACAGGTGGTAATATTTGGCGAGTAGATATTCCTAGTGAAGATGAAGGTGATATTACCCATTTTAAACTTGCGGAGCTTGGCAGTACATTAGCGTCGCAAGACAGACGTTTTTTTTACAAACCATTAGTTGCTAGAACGCTGTTTAGTAAAGTCACTAAAACCAATTATGGTGGTGAAATGATCACCACCCGTTTAGATACACCGTACGACGCAATAGTTATAGGTAGCGGAAATCGTTCAAACCCACTTGCTACTAATGAGCAAGATCAGCTCTATATGATCCGTGATGAAAACACCCTAACAAAAATATTTACTGAATTTCCAGCCCCAATAGTGCCAGATGATTTAATGAAAATGAATGAAGACCCATTTGGTAACGCACTTGATGACGTAGATAAATTTGTTAATCTTGAAGTTAAGTTAGCCGAATTTAAAGGGTGGCGATACGAATTAGGGACGGGCGAAAAGTCCCTTGCTGCAGCAACGGTCGTTGGTGGGGTTGCGTACTTTACTTCCTTTACGCCTGCATCTTCATCATCAACGCAAAACCAATGTTCGTTAACGGGTGGCGGTGGTTCGCTTTATGCCTTTCATTTGCATTACGGAACGAAGGTTTACGACGATGTGAAATTTGCAACAAGTAATGATGTACCAGATACACCGAAACTATTTTTTGGGGAAGGCCCGTCGTGTGCAGATAATGATGCGGATGGTAAGTGCGATTGGGATGATGCAACGGATGTAACGCAAGTTAGTCAGTTTTATTTAATAGGCCCTGGGGTTAAAGGTTCTGATAAGCCGATAAAAGCTATTGAAATACTTGGGCCAAATTTAAATGTTGAAGGTGGAAAAGTTAAGCTAGTAAATGGCGCTGAACCAATTGGTTTTGGCTTTAAAACCCAACAAACATATATTTATAAACGCGAAGAAAACGATACTCAGGCACTTTAAAAAACACAATGCAATAAACATAAGCCACCTTAGTTAGGTGGCTTTTCAATTTTAAGAGCGAATCAAAAATGCTAACGGTTTGCTTATATAATTGGTTAAGAGTTTTCGAAGGGCTCTAAACCAACCCATGTATAATACACATTCATTTACAAAATACTGCCTATCACTCAAGCCCTTTAGATTGGGTGCCTGTAGTCCATATTGGTTAATAATAGCTGGCATTTGTTATATTTAATTAACAAATGTAAGAGCTAAATATAACATGCTGTGTCACTATATAGGTACAGGGCATGTTAACTTGTTGCCATCCCCCCATAAAAATTCAATAAATTTCTGTTGTTTAAATTTATACCAACCTACATAAATCTTTGAGTAACTTAACAAATTAAATTGCACTATAACGTCGTTAAAATTTTATTTAGAACAACTAGATACAAAAATTTTTGCCTCGTTCTAGCATAATTTTCTTAACATTAACTAGATCCCATAGATAAGCAGATTGGCATTACTTATTTTGTATTAAAGTAACTTATAACAATATGATTTTTAATAATAATTAAAGTGCAAAAAAGGAAGTCTTTGTATGTTTTTTAAAAAAAGTCAGTTAGCTATTTCATTAGCGTTTACGCTAGGCCTTGTTGGATGTGGTGGCGGTGATAAAGCGGCCGTTGTAGAGCCAGTTGTAGCTAAGCCAGATCCCGTAAAAGTAGATCCCGTAGAAGTTAACACTATCTCTCTTACTGGAAAGGTCATTGATGGTTATGTATCTGGTGCAATAGTATGGCTGGATATTGATGGCGATGGTACTTTTAATGAGCAAACAGAACCTTCTGTAGTATCTGAAGAATCGGGTAATTATAGTTTTAATTTTACAGAAGAGCAGGCGCTGTGTGTGCCGTATTCAACTATGTATGTTGATGTACCTGTTGGCGCAATTGACGAGGATTTAGGAGAGGTAACACAAGCGTATCAAATGTCATTTCCACCCTCAATTGAGGCTTTGACTGATGAAGATATTCGAAATATATCGCCTTTAACAACCGTTATTTGGGAGCAGTTGAGCCTTCAATTACAAAAAAGTGGTAACAATAATTTAAGTTGTGATGCACTTAAAGAAAATACTGAGCTACTTGCAAACCTTCAAAGCGAAATAACAAATGTTATGCAAAACTTGGTTGCGCATTATAATTTGTCGACAGAGCAAATTTACTCAGATTTTATCGCTACTAACGACAGCGACGCTTACGACAGAGCACAAGCAATTGTTAAGGGACTAAAAGCGGCCTATAAATTCAAGCAAGAGCTAGATGCTCAGTATCCTGATGCAGAAGAAGTAAGAGCAGTAATTTACCAGGACACAGCAAAAGATGCAGAGTATGGATTTGAAAATGCATGGTACCGCGATAAAGTTATTTTTGCAGGCGCTGAACTTATTTATGAGCAAGTAAAGCTTCAAAATACAGACGAACTCGACAAAATTGACGTTATTTTGTCTCGATTGGATTCAATAGATACGCCTTGGGGCGAAGAATCGTTAAATGGAAAATTAACAGTTAGAGACAATGTTTACATTAACGCTGATCGTACTTACCGATGCTCTAGCATTGAGAACGTTAGTTTTGAGCAAAGCAATGTGCTTTATGGCGTTGATAATACAAGCCCATCGGTTAACTTTTCTACAGCTGATGAATGCGTTAGTGCTAATTTAGATACACCGTTCGAGCGAGGTTTTAGCATTAGCTATACTGAGTCAGGATCGTTTTACCAAACTGACTTTGCCTTTAGGGAGGAAAATGCCGACTTTCAAACATTATCTAATTGGGTAAATGTTAAAGACAAAGCTGCTGACTTAGAAACTCAAGATTTAGTGACCGTACTCGCTGCTATGCCCTATAAGTTTGATGACGAAACATCTATTGATGCTAGCTTTTGGCGTAAATACAAAACCACAGACAACGTACGTATTATTAAAACAATTGAAGGGAAATGGTTTAGAGATACCCGCCGAGAAGATGGAACAATGCTGCATGAGTGCGGTGAAAATGGTGTTGACTGGGTGCAATGCGAATAATGTAAAAAGCACTTTAATAAATATTAGTTTAATGCCAGTCAGTTAATAACTGACTGGCATTTTTTTGTTTGAAAAAGCTTACTTTTATGTGCGGTTATAACTATATACCTGATGAACTTTATTTTTAATCTGTTTTTTACTCGGGTTTACTGTAAAATTACTGGGTTAACATTTGTTAAGTGGTGCTTACAATTGTTATTGCTCATTAAGTATTTAAACTAATTTAAGTAGAGCTTATGATTTTTTATATTATAGGGTTAAGTTTACTTGTTATTATTTTATGCGTTGCACTTTATGTAATTTACAGCAACGTACATAAAAGTCGGGTAAGAAAATCCAAGGAATACAACGTACTGTTTGATAAAGACACGATAGTTGATGAACTAATCACTCAACTAACAGAAAAAAATCAAACACAAGAAAACCAAGATAAAACAGCTAAAGGTAAAGAAGAAATCCTTGCAACATTTGTTGAGTTACATCGCTCTGGTAGCTTTTGCGCACATTTGAGTGAACAGGAAATTATTTACTTTGTTAAAAAGAAATTAAACATGGAGAGTAATAAAAATGGATAGCGAAAAAGCAGTCCCAGCAGTAAAAAGTGACTCATTTATGAGTCGATTTGGTCGTCGTAATGTAATTATAGTGTCATCAATTGTTGTTGTATTGGTCGTGATAGCAACCCTTACATCGCAAGTTGTTTCGTGGAATGAAGCAGATGAGCGTTTAGTACATCAATCGGCTTTTACAGGTAACTTAACCGTAATAAATCAAGCAGGCCCTTACTTAAAAGCATTTGGTAGTACATCTGCTTATAAAAAAGTAATTTCGATTAACTTTACGGGCGATGCCGGTGCAACAGCAAGCGCAATTGTACCGCTAATACCAATTCGATTTTTAGATACCACAACAGGTGGCGCACGAGGTGTTTCTCGTTTTAGATTACCAGGTAATGTACCTGCAGCAGAGTCGGGTGCTCTACGTGGTTTACTTAAAATACACGAAGAGTTTGGTTCACAAGAAACATTAATATCTAATTTATTAATGCGTGCAACCACTGAAAATGTAAAAGCGTCGGCGCGAATGATGTCGGTAGAGCAACATTACTCTGGTGGTAATGGTCAATTAAGCCAAGATTTTGCTGATCAATTAACAAACGGTATTTTTGTTACTGAACAAATTATTAGTACGGGTGAGCGCGATAAATCTGACGATTTAGGTAATTTAAGTAAACAGCAACGTGTCACTATTAATATTAAAATGGATGATGAGGGTAATACACTGCGTAATGCACCTATTTTAGGCGCTTACGGTATTACAGTAGTTGATGCCAGCATTATTGATATTGACTACGAAAGCAAAGTAAATGCTCGCCTTGAAGCCCAAAAGCAGGCTGCTGCTGATGAAGCGCTAGCGCGTCAAAACCTTAAAAAAGCAGAGCAACAAGCGCGTACTGAAGTGGCTTTAGGTGAACAAGCAATTGCTAAGCAACGTGCTGAATCTGAAAAGCTAAAAATAAAAGAGCAAATTGATGCTGAACGAATTAAGGCAAATGCCATTATTTCTGCACAGCAACGAGTAGCTGTAAAAGCGGAGCTTGCAAAAGAGCAAGAAGAGATTTTAAAGCAACAACGTTTAGAAGCATTAGGTATGGACGTTTTAGCTGAGGCTCGTTTAAGAGCTAAGTCTGCTGCACTTGATCCAAAGTATGTATTTGATGAAACGCTAAAAGCAGAAGTTAAAATTCAAACTGCTTTATTTACAAGCTTAGGCAATAGCCGTTTAGTGCCTGAAATTGTAATAGGCGCAGGCCAAGGCGAGCAAAGTAATGGCTCTGAATTTATGCGTTTATTAGCCGCCGATGCTGCATTAAGTCTTAAAAAGCGTTTAGAAAAAGAGAAAAAATAAACGATTAGTTAAGTATTGCACAAACAATAAAAACGTTGGCTGATTCGCATTGGCCAGCGTTTTTTATTGCGTAAATTTTGTTATTGTATGGTGCGGCTTAGCTTGTGAAAACAAGCTTTGTAAATTATGAAATAAAAGAGTGAGCAGTACTTATGGACCCCAGTAATCAGTTTATTTTAGATTTAGGACAAGAGCATATTACCATCCAGCGACGATATGAAGCGCTGGGAGCGTTTAACGATTTTTTGATTGCTGTGTGGTTTTTAATTGGCAGTTTTTTCTTTTTAAATGATTCACTAATAGAAAGTGGCACATGGCTGTTTATAGCGGGCAGTGCTCAATTGCTTATAAAACCTGTTTTGAAATTGATCAGCTTAGTACATGTTAGTCGGGTATTTCATTCAAATAAAACTTCATAAATAAAACCATAAATACGACTCATGATGAGTTCAGTTATTATGGCTAATAATTTACCAGTATAAGTTATTTAAATATCAAGGATAGAAAAGTGAAAGTACTTAAGTGGATTGCAATTGGAATAGCTACTTTACTAATTATAGGCTTACTAATTCCCGAAAAAATAATGATTCCGGTACAAGGTGCCACAAGTAAAGATTGGAACCATAACACGTTTTGGTACGAGCCTTGGGGTAGGTCGGGTGTGCACAAAGGAATTGATATTTTTGGCACAAAAAATACTCCCGTAGTTGCCTCAACAAGCGGTATTGTTATATTTGCAGGTGAGTTAACCCGTGGTGGTAAGGTGGTTGCGGTGCTTGGGCCTAAATGGCGCGTGCATTATTTTGCACATTTAAATGACTACTCGGTAAGTACAGGTGATGTAGTAAGTATAAACAGTCAAATTGGCTTACTGGGCGATACCGGAAATGCCGCAGGAAAACAGCCTCATGTGCATTATTCTATTTTATCGTTAGTGCCTATGCCGTGGCTTTTTACAACGCAAAACCAAGGGTGGAAAAAGATGTTTTTTTTGAGCCCACATAAAAAACTCACTGCTAAATAATAGTTTTAGCTGTTAAATCAAGATGTTTAACAGCTAAAATCCGTTAATGAACAAGTGTGTATTTAAGCTAAAAATTAGCCTGCAACTGGGGTTTTACCCGCGCGTATATTTTTAATGCTTTTAATAAACATATAAATACAGGTAGTGATTAAACAGCCTGCTAAATAAAACACAATACCGTTGGGTGCATCAGATAAATTTGCAGCAAGCATAGGGCCAAATACCGACCCAATACTGTAACTCAAAAGCATTACCTCAGTTGCCGATACTATTTTTGCCATTGGCAGGGAGTCGCACGCAAGTGTTATAGCAATCGGGTAAAGTGCAAAGCTGCATGCGCCTAGTATTAAGTAGCTTACTATTAATCCTGCTAAAGTGTTTGCTTGTAGTATACCCACAGCACCGGCTGCGCCTACTAAACAAAACATACCCATCAATAAGCTTTTTTCAAGCCGAGTAGATAAGTAACTCACAAGCGGCTGCACGACCATGCCGCCTAAAATAATAACCGCCATAAGTGTCCCTGTGTACTGAACTTGATCAGCTTGTGCTGAAATATACACCGGCATTAAGCCGTAAATAGGGCCCAGTAATAAGCCCGATGCTAAGCATCCGAGCATAGCTGGGTGGCTTAATGTTTTTATTTCTTTTAGTGGTAGTTTTTCAAGGTGCTGTTTTTCGGGCTGACCTTTAGTTATTAATAAAGGCGCCAAAATAGCTAAAAATAATAACGAGGCTACAAATAAATAAGGCGTTGAACCTTCGGTGCCAAGCGGCCCTATAGCAAGTTGACCAACCGCGCTGCCCCCATAAAGTGAGGTCATGTATAAACCCAAACGTTTAGCACGCGACTTTGCTGTGTTGGTCATTAATAACCAAGACTCAACAACGACAAACACACCGGCAACAGCAACACCTGCTACAAATCGTGCAATTAACCAGTTAACGGTATTTGGTAGTGCAAGTTGTGCAAGCACACTTACTATTAATAAGCTTAAAAATAATATAAAGGCCAAGCGATGACCCATTTTTACCACAATGCGCTCTATTGTGGTGGCGCCAATAAGTAAGCCAAAGTAAAAAATGCTCGCAAGCCAAGGCGCTAGGTTTTCATCAAGTTTAAATGCAGGTAACGACAGCGGAATAAGGCTCATTAAAAAGCCTGATGCAATAGCAAAAAATGACAGCCCGATAACGGGTGCTAAAGGGTTGTTAGAGGTGCTTGTGGCGGCTGATTCGGCCATGTGTGTTTATCGACTCATCAAGGTAAATAACCACTGTTTTAAAGTTTGAGAGGTTACTTTAATAATAAAATTTGCGCGAATTTAGAGCCAAATTAAAGATAAGTAAAGTGATTTTTTATTAAACAATATAAATAAACTTTAAAACGATCACTTTGGTAAATTATCGGATCTATTATGCTTTTTATTGTAGTTTTTTCATGTGGATATTGTTTTATATTTGTGAGCATTTATGTCTGAATAGGTTTTTGTAATGCAAGCAGATAGGCACATATCGCATGCTGCACGTCACTTTTTAAAGTTTGCGCAGCAGCACGTAGAGCAATATTTAAATACGCAGTGGGTGCGTAATGAATTACATAATTTAGATTTTAAACTAGATTTAAACTAGATTTAAATTCGGTTTAAAGTTAATTAATGTCGGGTGTTGAGTCTCTTAAAATAAGCTTTGGCTGAAACACGTGCTTTACTGTTATGCCGCTTTTTTTATAAATGTCTTTAAGTACTAAGTTAGCCGCAGCTCGGCCCATTTCGGGAACTGGGTTATCTATAGTAGTCAGTGTTGGATAGAGGTAATTGGTGAAAATTACGTTATCGAACCCAATAATGGCTAAATCTTTTGGTAGGTTAAAACCGTGTTCGCGGGCGTATTTCATAGCACCCGATGCCATTTCGTCATTGGCACATACAAGGGCGGTTATTTGCGCTTTATTTTGAATAAAATGCCTTAAGCCGTCGCTGCCGCCAGTTTCTTTAAAGTCGCCTATGTAAAATAGGTTTTCGTCAAAGGTTAGGTTGTATTCTGCTAGGGCTTTTTTGTGGCCTTTTAAACGATTTGACGCATCTTCTTTAAACTGCGGACCTGCTATGTACGCAATGTTTTTATGACCTTTGTTGATCATGGCTTTAGTGGCTAAGTAGCCACCCATTACGTTGTCGAGGCTAATGCAGTTTTCTTCAATTTCTTTAACGTAGCGGCTCATTAAGTAAATAGGGGTTTTGCCTTTACTTAACTCAATTAGGTACTCGTTTGATACCGCTTCTACGTGGGCAATAATAGCGTCGCAATTACGGCCTATTAAAAATTCAAAGCCGCTTTTTTCTTTTTTCTCGTCACTGTGCCCAGGGGTAATAATAACGTGTTTACCCGCAATACGAAGGTGCTCTTCAATGGCTGACATCATTTGACCAAAAAACGGACCATCCAACTCAGAAACTAAAATACCGACGCTGTTTGTAGTGCTAGACGCCAAAGAGCGAGCAATAGAACTTGGCTGATAGCCTAGCTCTTTCATTGCTTCTAATACCTTTTTTTTCGTTTTTTTGCTTACGTAGTCGTTGTCGTTAAGTACCCTTGAAACAGTTGATAAAGACACACCTGCCATTTCTGATACTTGATAAATTGTCGCCATTGATGTCCTAGCTTATATGTATTTTTACTCGCGCTTTATAAAAAATATAAAATGCGAAGGGTCATTAAAAGTTAATTTACACATTACTGCGTCTAATTGCTAAGTCTTCTGTTATTTTTTGCGTCATCGCTGAAGTAAGCGGATAAATAAGCATCAATGCGGCGCCTAAAAAAGCAAATGCGGCAGGTATCCAGCTCATAAGTAGCTGCATACCAGGTAAGGCTTGTGTAATTGTTAGCTCATCCATACCGTTATAGCCGTAGCCTGCAAGTACCACTAATACTAATGCACCTGCAAAACCACCTCCGGTTTTTTGCACAAATGTACCCGCAGAATAAATAAGGCCTGTAGCGCGGCGTTTGTTTTTCCACTCTGAATAATCGGCTGAATCACCAAGCATACTAAAAAATAATGTTGGCATCATCGCGGCAAAAAATTCAGCAGCGCAACCAAAGGTAAATACAGCAACCAGGTTATCGCTAGGTACCCAGTAAAATGCAGTAGTGAGTATGCCGCTGAGCATTAATGATGCTATAAATAGGTTTCGTTTACCCATAATTTCGGCCAGTTTACCTGTGGCAAGTGCGCCAAATATAGATACAACCAACAAAGCAATAAAGTATTGCCCAGCCATGAGTTCATTAGCTACGTGGTACTTAAAGTAGTACGCAATTACACCGTATTTTATGCCATTAAACATCATAGTTAAAAAACCAATGCCGAGTAACACCAGCCAAGGTTTGTTGGTCAGAAGATCAACCATATCGCGCTGTGATCCCGTTAAGCTTTGTTTATCTTTATTGAGTAATTTTTTAATAACGAATGTCATTGCAGCCATAACAAGGGCAAAAAATACACCGCTGTATAAATCGCGGTAATAAAAAAACAGGGTGGTAGCAAGCAAAGGTAGGATTATAAATGGCAGGCTTTTGGTTAAATCAAACAACTCTGATTTTAAATTCCCTTCATTTGAGGCGTGCGGTGTTACACGCTCTTTGGTGGTCGCAAACGTTATAATCATTAAAATAATAAGTAAGCTGGCAAATAAGTACATAGTAAGCTGATAGCCTTTGGCGTTGTCGCCGCCACCAAAAAATGCCACTAGCTCAGGTAAAAAACCCATAACCAATAAGCCACCAGTAAACGCACCTGCAAACCTAAAACCAGAGAGCTTTGTGCGCTCTGTATCGTCTGGTGTCATTACGCCCATAAGTGCCGAGTAGGGCACGTTACTTACGGTGTAAGCAAGCGTTAAACCTATGTAAGTTATGTAGGCATAAATAAGTTTATTGGTGGTGCTAAAGTCGGGTGTAGTAAAACACAACACCATAAACAAGCCCAAAAACGGTGCCGAGTAGAGTATCCACGGGCGAAATTTACCAAAGCGCGACTGCGTTCTGTCGGCAATCATACCCATAATAATATCGGTTACGCCATCAGATAGCCTTACCACCAAAAACAACATGGCAGCGGCGGCTGCCGATATGCCAAATGTATCGGTGTAAAACACCGCTAAATAAGCAAGCGCACCGCGCCATACTAAGTTAGCGCCGGCATCGCCCATGGCGTAACCTACTTTTTCGTATAAAGGGAGTTTGTTCACAGTGTGTGTTCTTATTGTTATAAGCCGATAAATTATCGGCTAGTTATTAGGTTACTGTACGCTTTACCGCTGGCTTTAACAGTTCGTTTTTGTGTGTTGTAGTCTACGTGTACTATTCCAAAGCGCTTTAAATATCCTTCTGCCCATTCAAAGTTATCCATTAGGCTCCACGCAAAGTAACCATCTACTTTTACGCCTTGCTCGGTTGCGTTATGCAGGGCATTTAAATGCTCGTGGTAATATTCAATACGGTCGTTGTCTTTGATTTCACCGTCTTTAAATTCGTCAGCCATGGCTGCGCCGTTTTCGGTAATATAAATAGGCGGTAGGGTGTACTTTTCGTTCAACGATACAAGTAATTCTGTAAGCGCTTTAGGATAAATTTCCCAGCCTATATCGGTCATTGGCGCTTTATGTGGCAGCTCATGGTAAAAGTCGGTTTCGCTTGCTTGATAATGCATGCGGGTGTAAAAGTTAACCCCTAGGTAATCTAGCGGTTGAGCAATTATTTCCATGTCGCCATCTAAAATATCTGGGCGGTGGGCTTTAGGTAATTGCTTAATAATATCAGGGTATTTACCTTGCATTACAGGCTGCATGTACCATTGGTTTATATAGTCATCAGCAAATGCAGTGGCTTTTAAATCGTCTTCACTTTGGGTAACTGAGTAACAAGGCGTAAAGTTAAGTACAATACCGTTTAGCGTATTTGGGCTATTTTTAGCAAGTACTTGCATAGCCAAACCGTGACCCAGTAATAAGTGGTGCGCGGCTTTACGACCAAATTCGCGACCTACTATGCCAGGCGCATGTACGCCTATTTCGTAACCTAAGTAAGAGCTGCAAAACGGCTCGTTTAAGGTAGCGTAAGAGTGCACACGTTCCCCAAAAGCTTTGGTAATTAAATCTGTGTAATGTGCAAATTCGTAAGCGGTGTTACGGTTTAGCCAACCGCCTTCATCTTCAATATGTTGTGGTAAATCCCAGTGGTACAGCGTTACAAAAGCTTTAATGTTACGACGTTTTAATTCATCTAAAATGTCGGTATAAAACTTAACGCCTGTTGGGTTTAAGTGACCGCTTTTAGTCATTACGCGTGGCCACGAAATCGAAAGTCTGTAAGCGTCTACACCTAATGATTCAATTAAGTTTATATCGTCTTTCCAGCGAGTGTAGTGCTCGCAGGCTACATCGCCATTTGAATTGTCGACTATTTTTCCTTCTTTACTGCAAAAGGTATCCCAAATACATGGCAGGCGATCAGCTGCGCCGCCTTCAATTTGAAATGAGGCCGTAGCTACACCATAAGTAAAATTTTTGGCTAAAAGTGGTGAGCCACTAGGTAAAGATAATTGTTTCATTAAGAGAAAACCTCTGCTTCTTTTTTGGTAAAGTTTGCTTTGTATAGAGCGTATATTAAATTCATTATTGGAAGCGCTTCCATATTTAATTTGATTAATCACTAAGTATGGTATTTAATAACTTTAAGGAAGCGCTTCCATATTTAGGTTAGTGGCTATTGTTAAACAGGTCAATAGTTAAATTTAAATAACAAATGGGCGCTCACAAAATCACACTGACACAACACAGGGCTATAAAAATGAAAAAAAGCTTAAACACTAACAGGTTACACATGCTCCCCATTTTAATTGGAGGATTGTGCGTTTTAAGTGGGTGTAATAAACAAGAGATTAACGCAAATAATAGCCAAAGCGCCGTAGTCAAAAAGACTGAGCATGAGCAAGGGGATTTATCACTTTGGCCAACCCTTAAAAGTAAGGTAGTTAAAACCCCTGAAATTGAAAATACAATTGCACAGTATTTAAAAACAATGACACTTGAGCAAAAAGTAGCGCAGATGATCCAACCTGAAATTCGCGATATTAGTGTTGAAGATATGCGCAAATACGGTTTTGGTTCGTATTTAAATGGCGGTGGCTCGTTCCCGAATGCTAATAAGCATGCAACGCCTGCAGATTGGATAACACTTGCTGAGAGCATGTACCAAGCCTCGGTTGATGACTCAATTGATGGCAGTAAAATTCCGACCATGTGGGGCACCGATGCCGTACATGGCCATAATAATGTGATTGGGGCGACGTTATTTCCGCACAATATTGGTTTAGGTGCAGCAAATAATCCTGCATTAATTGAGCAAATTGCAGCAGCTACGGCAATAGAAGTAATGGCAACAGGCATAGATTGGGTGTTTGCACCAACTGTTGCGGTTGTGCGCGACGACCGATGGGGCAGAACGTACGAAGGCTACTCAGAAGACCCTGCAATTGTACGTGAGTATTCAGCCGCAATTGTAAACGGATTGCAAGGCAGAGCCGATGAAGACTTTTTAAGTGATAAACGCGTAATTAGTACCGTTAAGCACTTTTTAGGCGATGGCGGCACATTAGATGGTGACGATCAAGGCGATAACATTGATAGCGAAGAGGTGTTATATAACATTCATGCGCAAGGTTATATAGGTGGCTTAACCGCAGGTAGTCAGTCGGTTATGGCATCGTTTAATAGCTGGAATGGTAAAAAAAATCACGGCAACAAATACTTACTTACCGATGTATTAAAAACAAAAATGGGTTTTGATGGCTTTGTTGTAGGAGATTGGAACGGACACGGACAAGTTGCAGGCTGTACAAATGAAAGTTGCCCACAGGCTGTTAATGCGGGGCTTGATATTTTTATGGTGCCAACGGGTGCTTGGAAGCCACTTTATGAAAATACAATTAAACAAGTAAAAGCGGGCACAATAACAATGGCGCGAATAGATGACGCCGTAGCACGTATTTTACGCGTTAAATTACGTGCGGGTTTATTTGATAAACCGAGCCCCGCAAATCGAAAATATTCAGGTAAATTAAAACTAATAGGTGCGCCAGCACATCGCGATATTGCCCGCCAAGCGGTACAAGAGTCGCTAGTACTGCTTAAAAACAACAACCATTTATTACCGCTTAACCCATCAAGCAACATACTTATAGCGGGCGATGCGGCCGATAACATAGGCAAGCAATCGGGTGGTTGGAGTATTACGTGGCAGGGAACTAATAATCAAAATGCAGATTTTCCTGGGGCAACGTCTATTTATGCGGGGCTAAAAACGCAAATTGAGGCTGCTGGCGGTAACGCTATTTTAAGCCCAACGGGTGAATTTAATACCAAACCCGATGTAGCCATTGTTGTATTTGGTGAAGAACCATACGCAGAGGGGCATGGTGATAAAGACAACCTTGAGTTTGAACGTAACAATAAACGTTCTCTTAAAATATTAAAAGCATTAAAGCAGCAAGGTATTGCGGTGGTATCGGTGTTTATATCGGGCAGACCAATGTGGGTTAACAGCGAGCTAAACGCGTCAGATGCATTTGTAGCAGCATGGCTTCCTGGCACTGAAGGGCAGGGTATTGCTGATGTTTTATTAGCGGATAAAAATGGGAAGGTGCAGTATGACTTTAAAGGTAAATTGTCGTTCTCGTGGCCTAAAT
Organism: Pseudoalteromonas sp. NZS100; assembly: GCF_015864815.1. NCBI lineage: Bacteria > Pseudomonadati > Pseudomonadota > Gammaproteobacteria > Alteromonadales > Pseudoalteromonadaceae > Pseudoalteromonas > Pseudoalteromonas sp. NZS100. The sequence goes on along the minus strand of NZ_JADYWM010000015.1, from coordinate 41,124 downwards.
CGCCACTACAAACCGCAGTAAATAAGGGCGATGCTGATTACTCGCCATTATTACCCTATGGCTTTGGCTTAACGTATAAAGATGAAAGTACGCTTAGCAATAATCTAAATGAAGACTCAGGTGTTGATATTAGTAACCTTGCGCCGCTATCTATATTTAATGGCAGTTTTAAAACACCGTGGCGTTTGTTTTTAAATTCAAACAGCGAGCAGCACCAAGTAGCAAGTAACAGTGTAAAGCTCGGCGGCATTACTTATCGCACTGAAGACAAAGCGATTCAAGAAGATGCGATGCAATTTAATTTTGATGGCACTGCAGCCAGCTATATCGAAATTAATAGTAACTTTACCGAAGATAAAGTGGCCTACATTGAAGCAAATTCAGCCCTTAGCTTTAGTTATAAAGTAAACCAAATACCTAGCTCACAAACATACCTTGCAATGAAGTGCGAACAAGGCTGTGGCGGCGAGCTTGATATTACCAATGAGCTTGAAAATGCTGATTTAAATACATGGCAAACCATGAGCATAGATTTAACGTGTTTTGCTAAAAAGGGTGTTGATTTTGCCAGAGTAACCAGCCCTTTTATTATTAAAACGGCAGGAGAGCTTAGCGTTTCAGTTGCAGATATTAGCTTTGAACCACAAGGCGCTGAAACAGCAAAAATAAAGTGTGAGTAGTAGCGTGCTTATAAGTTAAGTTTATTGTGTGTTGTCTCAAAGCCCTAAGGGCGTGTTGATCTTTGTGGATTGAAATTTGTTCAATCTAGGGGCAATTTAATCGCGGCGCGAGGTTTGTAACCTAGTGGGCTAAGTAAAAACCGAGCAACAAAGAGTAAATTGCCCCTAGGCAGAACCCTACGGGCAGCGCATGTTTGGCATTTATGCTACGTTATCGCCTATTTATGGGGAATAACCACACTACATAGGCTCTGCCTTGCCTAAAAACCAAATATGCTGCTGCAAATTCAACCACCAAAGAACAACACGCCCTAATAAGGGCTTTTTTATGCTGGGCAATACTGTTTTAAAAACTCATGATGAGATGGTAATTGGCTTACGCGTTGCTCTATTTGTTGCTTAATACCGTGTAAAAAACGGGTGAGTTCTTCATCGCTCATCATGCTGGCTATTAAGTGATGTTGATTAGGCTCGATACCTTGGCCAAGCATAACTTGTACCCACGAATCGACTCTAAAAATGTCGCCATCATCTAAAAATACACGGCCGGTTTGTTTAAACAAATCAATTTTATGTTGAAGTGTTTTTGGCACTTCCATGGCGTTACAATGCTGCCAAAACTCACTGTCATCGCGATTAGTTACTTTGTAGTGCAGCACAATAAAGTCGCGAATATTTTCAATTTCGCTTTTAAGCTGTTTGTTGTATTCGTCAATGGCGTGATTAGTTATGCCATTAAACGGAAATAAACGCATAAAGCGAATAATACCCGACATAATTAAGTGAATGCTGGTGGACTCAAGTGGCTCTACAAAACCGCTAGCAAGGCCAAGCGCTAGGCAGTTTTTGTTCCAGCCTTTTAAGCGTCGCCCTGTTTTAAATTTAATAATACGGGGCTCTGTAAGCGGCTCACCTTCAATGTTATTTAATAATAGCGCTTTGGCTTGTTCGTCATCCATATATTGGCTGCAATAAACTAATCCGTTGCCGACACGGTTTTGCAGCGGTATACGCCATTGCCAGCCGCTTTTATGGGCAATAGAGCGGGTAAGTGGCAATACGGTATCGCTGGTTGATTTTGTTTGCACCGCAATGGCGCTGTTACACGGTAGTAAATGCGACCAGTCTTCGTAGCCAGTATGTAATGCTTGCTCTATTAATAAGCCTCTAAAGCCGGTGCAATCAATAAAGAAGTCGCCGTTAATATGCTCGCCATTATTTAAAGTAAGTGATTCTATATGGCCTGTTTTAGGTTTTTTTACTACTTTTTGTATTTTACCTTCAATGCGTTTTACACCCAGTGGCTCTGAAAATTCACGCAAAAACTGCGCGTAACGCGTGGCATCCATATGGTAGGCATAGTTAATGGGGTTTTGCTGATTAAACGCAAATTTACCGGCTTTAGCCGCTTGCAGTTCGTAGCAGTAATCGCCAAATGGGTTGTTTATTCCGAGTGCTTTACCTTGCAGCCAAAAGTGATGAAATTCACCCGCCCAACATTCTTTGCCCGTTGCGCCAAATGAGTGAATATAATGCGTGTTTTCATCGCCCCAGTTTTCAAAGCTAATACCTAATTTAAAGCTTGCTTGAGTGGCTTTCATAAATGCTTGCTCGTTTATACCCAGCAATTTATGAAATGTACGAATAGGCGGAATTGTTGCTTCGCCAACACCCACAGTGCCAATATCGTCAGATTCAACAAGGGTTATGTTTATATTGTTGCCAACTAGTTTAGCAAGTGCTGCTGCGGCCATCCAACCAGCGGTGCCGCCTCCAGCAATTACTACGTTTTTAACAGCGTTTTTTTTAGTCATTATGTGGCTGCCCATTGTTTGATAAAAGGTGATTTAAAAGCGCGCGATTACTTGGCAGTCCATTTAAACACTGCGCTATTTTTTCGCGATTTTGCTGATAATAGTAATCCCCAGCACGTGGGTCGTTAAATGTATTTTGTGCAGATACTGTTTGTGTATCAAAGCCCATGCCATATAAAACGTATTGGTAACTGCTTGATGAAAACACTTCTTCGTTTTCAATAAAATCAAAGCGGCTAGGGGGCTGAAATTGCCAAAGTTTAAGTAAGTTTTGCAGGCGCTCGGGCGCGGTATTTAAATTACTAATATCTTGCCAATAAGGAGTGTCGTCGCGCTCGCTTAGTACATAATGAAGTTTTAAAAATTCAATAACGCGCTGCCAACGAGTGCTAAAACGCTCATTAAAACGCGTTTCAAGCTGGCTCATGTGGGTGCGGTTTTGCGGTAGTTGCTCGCTTATCATGCTAATTGAAAGCTCAACCATAGCAAGTGCTGACGCTTCAAGTGGCTCTAAAAAGCCAGCTGACATACCTACGGCAACACAGTTTTTAATCCAAAATTTTTGCCTGTAACCAGGGCTGAATTTTAATACACGGTAGGTAAGTTGCTCAGCTTGTTGCTCACTGGTGCTTTTGGCTATGTAGCTTTTTAGTGTATTTGTTGCGCTTTCATCGCTTTGATATTTACTACTAAATACATAACCTGTACCACGGCGTGTTGGCAGGGCTATATCCCAAATCCAGCCGTTACTTTGCGCTGTAGATAGCGTAGCAGAGGCAATTGGTTGATTGATGTGTGCATTAGGTATTTGCGCCGCTACAGCGCTGTTATTAAATAAAATATGATCTTGCGCTATAAACTCACTATTAAAATGCTCACCAATTAAACGAGCGCAAGAGCCTGAGCAATCTATAAATAAATCACCTGTTATATCGCCATTATTATTTGTTTTTAATGAAGCAATATAGCCATGTTCGTCGTTAATAACCTCGGTTACATCGTCAAAAATATGTGTAACGTTTAGGTTTTTAACGCAGTGATTTTTTAAAAGCTCAGCAAATTTACCCGCATCTAAATGATAACCATAGTTGGTAACTGCTGCATATTCGGGTGTTTGTAATTGCTTTGGTGCTAGTGCTGCTTGGCATACAAAGCTTTGCATATTAACAACGTCGGCAAATTTTTGATCAGGTGCAATGCGTTGCCAGCTGGCGTGTAAATTAGTGTGCTCGTAGCCTTGTGGATTCATAAAAGGGTGGTAGTAGTTTTCTCCCTCGCTGAGGTTGCGCCAATTTATAAATTTAGAACCTTGCTTAAATGACGCGTCGCACTGGGTTATAAAATCAATTTCTTTAATGCCAATGCGCTGTAAGGTATTACGCATTGACGGCCACGTTCCTTCGCCCACACCCAATATAGGCACGTTTGCTGACTCCACTAACGTTACATTAAGGTGCGGGTGTTCGGCGGCTAATAAGCCTGCGCTTAGCCAGCCGGCAGTACCACCACCTAAAACGACTATTTTTGTTATTGGTTTGGTCATGAGTTAACACCCTAAAGTTGATAACAATTAAACTAGCATTAATACTGTTTTAAATACAAAAAAGCCGCTAGTAAAAACTAACGGCTTTACTTTGTATTACCTTTAGAAGTTGTAACGCATACCAATATTGTAACGTGCGCCTAGCTGTTGTAGGTTCCACAATTGTACTGACGTACGGCCATGTTCGCGGCTGTTTTGTTCAGTAATGTTAAGGCCTTCAACAAAAAACGATAGTTGTTCGCTGTAGTTGTACGCAACATTAAAGTCGATTTGATAATATTCTTCAGTAAAGCCTGGCTCGTTTACGTATCGAGCTGCGCTATTTAAAAACTTATCACGCCAGTTGTAAGCAATACGTGCTTGAAAATCATCGTTTTCGTACATTGCAATAAAGTTAGCTGTATCGCTTAAACCCACTAGTGCAAATTGTGTTGTAGTAGGGTCAGCGTTTACATCAAAGTCTATGTCGCCATTAACTGTGGTGTAGTTTGCTTGCACACCAAAACCGCTTTCACCAAAAAAGTGCTGAAAGGCAATTTCAAAACCATCAATGGTGGCATTTTTATTGTTGGTAGGTACTTGCGCTGTAAATTCTAGTAATGGGTCGTCGCTGTTAGCAATTACATCGTAAGCGGCTTCAAACTCTTCGTAAGTCATAGAGTCAAAATCAACGCCATTTTCTGTTGCGGCAACCATTTGAAATAAGTTTGAGTCGGTTAGAGCAAGTCCGCGAGATTCTAGCTCAGCAATGGCAGCTTGAGCGCGAGGGCCTGCTGTTGCATCGCGTAATCCGTAGTAGTTTTGTGTCATTGGTGTTAAACCAATAAAGTTTTCGATGTCTTTAGTGTAATAACCTACCGACACATAACTTGTTTCTGCAAAGTACCACTCAGCCGATACATCAATATTATCAGATTCTAGCGGCACTAAACCAGGGTTACCCGTTGACGCTGTAGCTGGTGAAGAACCGGCTAAAAGAGTAGGGGCACCCGGTACACCAACAGTCGCTGCTGAACTTAAGTTGTCGTAAGTTGGGCGAGCAATTGTCGTGCTATAAGAAAAACGCGCTTTTACGTTTTCGATTACTTCTATGTCAAAGTCAAAGCTTGGTAAAAAATGATCGTAGCTAGATTTAAGCGTGAAATCTTCTTTAGCCGAGCCAAAACGAACGTTAAAGTCGTTATTACCTTCCCACGCTATTGCGTTAGGTAAATCGATATTAGCCGTTGAAGTAATGTCGGTAGACTCTTGGCGCGCGCCAATTACAATGTTGTATGGCATATCGCCAATGTAACCGTTGTAAGTAAATTGCACAAACGCAGCGGTTATGTCTTCTTCAATGGTGCGGTTTGTTGCAAATGCGCCATCGGCTGCAAAGTTAAAGCCGTATTCTTCACCTGCCCAGTAACCAATTTGCGATGCGCTGCCGGTATAACCTTGGTTGAACGAGCCCGATGTATCGTAGTCGTCAAACTCAGCTAAAAAGTTTGTTGGGTTTAGGTAGCCATCAGGTAGTTCGCCGGGGTTTTCGATACCCCAGTTACCCATTGTATTACGTGTAAGTGATTGCAGTGAATGGCTTTCCATAGAGCGAGACTCTATACCAAAGTCAATTGCACCGTTTTCAATTTCGTATTTACCATGGATTCTAAATTCTGTGATTTCAGATTCTTGGCGAGCAAAGTTAGAATCTAAAATAGACGTACCCACATCAGAGGCATCTAACGTGTTATTACAATTTAGGTTATCTCGGCGGCAATCATCAAAATCGATACTCATTGATGGAAGCTCGCGGCTAAAATCAACTTCTTGTGCGTTAACTACGTTTGCGCCTAAGCCTGCGTTTACCCAGCTGCCGTAAGGTGCATCTGGTTTGCTAGTGGCTTTTGAATTGTGCGCATCAAACATAAAGCTTAATTCTGAGTTGAAATAGTACTCAACGTTTAAACCAATAGAGTCGTTTTGGTTAACTTGGTTTAGCTCTTGAAACGCTAAACCTAAATCGCGTGTTTGCTGATCGCGACGTTCTTCTCGGTAATAAATAGGAGTTTTTACCGTGTTGTCGTCAAATGTTAGCGCGCTTTTGTAGTTATCCATCCAAATTGATTGCTCAGCACGGGCTTCGAATAAATCTTGCTTAGAATATGTGTAATCAAGCGTGGCTGTTAAATCGTCAATAGGGCTGTATTGCAGCGTTAATTGCGCGTTTGTACGAGTACGTTCTCTGTCGGCAATGGTGTAGCGCAAATCTGATGGCATTGAATAAAGCTGGCCAACGGCGGGTGCATTAGTTAAAACAATATCGTCTGCAGCTTGTGGGATTGTGCCGTCAAAAGCTGATGTATTCCATTGATTTACAAATGCACCTGTTGATGAGCTATCGCGTTGTTGCATGCTTGCAGTTAACGAGGCACCAAATTTAGCTTCACTGTCGGTCCAGCTAATTAAGCCCGAAAGCTCTGGTGTTATGTCATCACCAACACGGTTTGTTGAGTCGTGTAATGCTTTTACGCCAATGCTTGAAACAAAGCCTGGGTTGTCGAGTGGGCGAGCGGTATTAATATTAATTGTTGCGCCAATACCACCTGATGCAATGCTTGCTTTACCAGTTTTATATACTTCAACCGATTTAACGCTATCAGACGCTAAGTTTGCAAAGTCAAAAGCACGAGAGCTGGGTGTACCACCGCCTGCAGGCAAAGATGCCGCCGGCATTGTACGCCCGTTTAGGGTTACCATATTGTAGTCGGGGCCAAAACCACGAACCGTTACTTTAGAGCCTTCACCATTTGAGCGATCAATCGACACACCCGTAATACGCTGTAGCGACTCGGCTAAGTTGGTATCTGGGAATTTACCAATATCTTCAGCTGATATTGCATCTACAACACCGGCGGCGTCGCGTTTTAAACGAGTCGACTCTTTAATACTGCTTTTAAAACCAGTAACTTGGATTACTTCAACATCTGTATTTGCTTCTTGTGCATATACAGGCAAAGAGATTGATGCGCCTAAAATCAGAGATAGGCTGGTCGCTATCTTTGTTTTTCTTACAATATGGTTGGACATTCGGTTTCCCTCGCGCTTTTATCATTATTATTAACAGCTTGTATGGGGCTGTTATTGTGTAGTTATAAACATTGTCAAATGTGTGGAAGCGCTTCCAGAAAGATCTGTTTGACTAGACTTTGTGGAAGCGCTTCCAGAAATGCTAGTTTATATTTTGAATAGGGTCAACTGTTGTTTTAATAAAATGAGACTAAATTGTTTTTAAAATGTATGTTTTTTGGATTTAATTTTATTTAAATTATAAATTACAATTGGTTATAAAAAACCGTTTGAAATAGTGCGGTAACAACATTTTATTATAAGAAAACCAATTATTGATTAATTTAGTTATTTACATATTTTTATAAGGTGTTTAAATCAGCTTTTAATACTAGCTAAAATTAATAAATCGGCCGTTGGTCACTCAACAAAAAATAGGTACATTTGCTAACTTAGCGAAAATGCCGATGTAGTGATTATGTACAACGCAATTGAAGCAATCGCATCAAGCGGCGGTTCTAACTCAGTTTATGAATCGGTCATTAAAAACCAGTAGTTGTTTAAAAAATCGTTAATTAAATCACTAAAAAGTAACGTAGTTTTTGCAGAAGATGGTTTAAAAATAAACTTATAAAGTATTGCGCATAAGGTGTTGCGAGTCGCTAGTTTTATCGCTATTTTAAAGGCTCTCTCATAGATGGATTTTATTATGCGCATTAAATTTTTAGCGAGCTTTTATTCTTTCTTCTTGTTTGCTCTGTTTGGTTGTGACGATCAAAGTATGGCAATTCAAGGTAGTCCTCAGCTAAATAATAATGTAAGTAACTCACCCTCTAATCTCAAAGTAAACACGCCTTCAGCAGCTCAAACAAACGAACCCGCTTTAGTGGTCGGTATGCTAGCAACACATTGTAAAAGTAATGAAGCAGCCTACATTAACGCAAAAATGCATAAAGTTGTGCGTAACCCAGATGAAAATACAGCCTACAAGTTAGAGCCTACCGATAAAGTGCTTTCTATTTGCGTTGCAAAAGATGACTCATCGCTTAGTTATCGATTTGGTAGAGTTAATGACATAGGGCTTGAAAAAGAAGCTACACCAGATGCACCATTTGGCAGTTACTACAGGCAAGTAGGGCGTATTGGCGAGAGTATTTTATTTTTTAGTAACGGCGAATATCACTACTATATTATTAACTCAGGCGGTATGGGCAGTGGTGTAACCGTTAATGTTTATAAAAACGATACATTAATAACTGAGTTGTTTTCGGGTAATGATCCTTACGATGATTTTGTTATAGCAACCGATTTAAATTTCCCTAAAAAATTGGTTAGCGAAAAACAGCCATTTAATAAGCAAATGCAGTAAATAATGACTCCACAGCAGCAAAACGTTATAGAGCAAGGGCATTGGTTTAAAAACCGTAGCGCTTACTTAAAAAGCTTTTTATTAACGCAGGGCAAAACGCTCTCGCTAAAGGCTCAGCAATCATTATTTTTACGTGGTGATAAGCACGATGGAATTTATGCAGTACTTAGCGGCGTGGTACGTATTAGTGGCGTAAGTAACGAAGGCAAAGAAGCCGTACTGAGCTTTATTGATTCATCACTGTGGTTTGGCGAAGTTACCTTGTTTGATGGTGGCCTACGTACTCATGATGTATATGCACAAACTGATGTTGTGCTTTTTTACGTGCCCCAACGCGAGCTTGAACAGCTATTAAACGAACAGCCACAATATTGGCAAGAGTTTGGTTTATTGCTGGCACAAAAGTTACGCCTAATGTTTAGCTCAATGGAAGATCACGCATTACTTAGTGCTGAGCAAAAAGTATGCAATCGACTTTTAATGCTTAGCGAACATACAGAGCACTTAACACCACTTGTTTTATCTCAGCAGCAACTTGCTGATATGACCTACCTAACGCGCCAAACTATTAATCAAATACTGCAACAGCTTGTTAGCTTACAAGCTATTAGTTTGGGGTATCAACGCATAACAGTTTTAGATAAACAAAAGTTACAGGCGCTTGCTACACAGGCTTAAATAGAGGCTGCTTTATTTAGTTGGAACCAAAATTGCTACAGATAATGTAACGCAACAATGGATTTGAGCTAATGACTACAATAACCTTTAAAAATCAATATAGTAATTATAACTCTTCTACAGTAAATAAAGCGGCAGGTCCAAGCGAAGTTGCGGCAACTAATCCCCTCCCTAACGAAAAAACAAATGATGCTAAAGGCATTAGTTCAGCCCCTAAAGAACCAACGTTTTTAGAAAGTGCCCAAGAAGCACTGGTTTATCAGCGCTTAGGCGTAAACAAAAACAAGATAGACGAGCTAAAAGCAACAATAGAAGAGCTCATGAAAGAACAGCAAAGTAAGGGCGCAGACCCTAGCACAATTGCTGATAAAATAGAGGAACTTCAAAAAATGCTCGAGCAAGAGTACCAAAAAGGGCGTGAGCGAACGGATATGAAAGGTGAGCATGAGCTGGGTAAAATAATTTCTGCATTTGTTTAATTTACAAAATGTCGGATACCTGACATTTTTGCTGTACTTACTTTTGCTAAAGTAAGTTTTATATATAAAAATAAAGGCAAAACAATGAAAACACTTCAACAGCAACTTGGTAAATATGGTTTGTATCATCGTTCTAAGCGTAATGTACTAACGCACTTCATTGGTATTCCGCTCATTGTATTTGCAGCGTTGTGTTTACTAGCGCGCATTCAAATACCCCTTGGTAGTGTAGTAATTGATGGTGCACAACTTTTTGTATTAGCGTCGGTTGTTTATTATTTTATGCTGAGCTTTTCGCTTGGCTTTATTATGGCCGTGATATTCACTTTACTCCTTGTTGGTGCTCAGCCTATTGCGGCAATGGCGTTTTGGCCTTGGTTGAGTATTGGCGTAGGTGTGTTTGTATTTGGCTGGGTATTACAGTTTATTGGGCACTATTACGAAGGTAAAAAACCGGCGTTTGTAGATGACCTAATTGGTTTAATTATTGGCCCTTTGTACGTAACTGTTGAACTACTATTTTTAATGGGTTTTTACAAAACATTAGAAGATGAAGTAAACGCAATAGCAGGTCCTACAAAGGCGTAAAATACTTTACTAAGTACCTTTATAAAACCTAATAAATAACAATAAAAGGGCAGATAACGCATGCAATATAATAATAAAACCGTGTGGATCACCGGGGCATCGTCAGGTATTGGTAAAGAGCTTGCTATACAATTTGGCGAGCTTGGAGCGCGCGTTATTTTATCGGCGCGCAATGTAGATAAACTAAACGATTTAAAAGCAACGCTTAAAGGTGAAGGGCACTTAGTTATGCCGCTGGACTTAGCTCAGCCAGAGCATGTACTGAGTTCAATAACAGCAAAAATGAGCGAGCTTCCTGCAATTGATATTTTAATTAATAACGGCGGCGTATCGCAGCGTAGCTTATTTTTAGAAAACGATTTTAACGTGTATCGCCAATTAATGGAGGTTAATTACTTTGGCTTAATTGCACTTACTAAAGCTGTATTACCTACTATGGTGGCAAGGCGCAGTGGTTCAATTGTGTCTATTAGTAGTGTGGCGGGTAAAGTAGGTTCAAAATTTAGAACGGGTTATTCGGGTTCTAAATATGCGGTTGTTGGTTTTATGGATTGCCTACGTGCAGAAGTAGCACAACATAATATTCATTGTTTAACAATTTGCCCAGGCTCTATTAAAACAGCAATTGCGCATAACTCATTAAACGAGCAAGGCATAGCGCAAAATAAACCAGAAGAGTCGATAGAAAATGGCATGGATGTAAGTGTAGCTGCTTCAAAAATGATTCGTGCCATTAGCGATAAAAAAGACGAAGTGATTATTGGCAAAGGTTTAAGTGGTTGGGCGCCCACAATTAAGCGCTTTTTTCCTACTTTGTTTAATCGCATTACAGCAAAAACAAACTATAGGTAGCGTCGTTTATTTCAAAGGCGTAAAATGCCGTAAATTTGATCAATTTAGAAAAGGATTCTAAATGAAGTATTTATGGCTGAGCCTGTTTTTTATTGTATTAATTTGGTCTGGTATTAACCCAAAAGATCAATTTACATGGCTGCTTGAAGTTATCCCCGCAATTATTGGTTTAGTGCTGCTAGCAAGTACCTATAGTCACTTTAAACTTACTCCTATTCTATATACATTTATTTTAGCGCATTGCATTGTGCTGATGATTGGCGGGCATTACACCTACGCCGAAGTCCCTTTTTTCGACAACCTATTTGGTAGCGAGCGTAATAACTACGACAAAGTAGGGCACTTTTTTCAAGGGTTTGTACCTGCACTACTAGCACGCGAAATTTTACTGCGCAAAAAAGTAGTAAATGGTCGAGGCTGGTTAATCACCTTTGTTATTTCGGTATGTTTGGCATTTAGCGCCTTTTACGAATTAATAGAGTGGTGGGTTGCAGTGTTAAGCGGCGAAAACGCAGAAGCATTTTTAGGCACGCAAGGTTACGTGTGGGATACCCAATCAGATATGGGACTGGCGTTATTTGGGGCTATTTGCTCGCTATTAGTACTTTCAAAAGTACACGACAAACAGCTAAAAAACGTTAAAGATTATTTATAGAAAAAGTTATATAAACGCTTATAAAAACATTGATAAAAAAGACTATTAACTTATGACAGTAAACACTAGTGATTACTCAATTAGCACAGACAAAAGCAAACTTAACTTTAACGTTATTTATAACTTTATTGCTAATAGCTATTGGGCCAAAGGCATTCCTAAAAGTGTGATGCAATCGGCTATTGATAACTCAATGTGCTTTGGTGTTTACAGCGCTCATAACGAGCAAGTTGGCTTTGCCCGAGTCGTGACCGATAAAGCAACCTTTGCTTATTTAGCCGATGTATTTATTGCCCCGCACTTGCAAGGAAATGGGCTGAGTAAGTTACTTATTAAAACGATAGTAGAGCACCCTGAGCTGCAAGGGCTCAGGCGCTTTTTATTAGCGACATCGGATGCCCACGGCCTTTATGCGCAATACGGGTTTAAACCTATAGATAACCCCGCACTGCTAATGCAAATAAATCCTGAGAATGTGTATGGTAAAAACAATCGTGATACCTAATAAACGGGAGCGAAGAACAAATTCCGTCTAATGTTCTTGTTATGTTTTTTTCATACGATGCCATATGAAAGCAGGTGTCTTTTTCAGCTTTTGATATTGAGAAACTCCTGATAAAGACTCTGTAAAACCACTTGCAACGCCGAGTCCTAACATAGCTAAAAAAGGAATGGCTGAACCACCACTGACAATTGATGCAGACAACCCGCCTAAACTTACTAATGAACCTTTAGTAAAGCCTGATTTCATGGCACTTAGGCTATTACTGACTTCTTTAATTTGAGGTTCAATTTCATTAGAAAATAACCTCCTAGCTCTCCTATTGAATTCTTCACCTTCATAGCCAGAAAGCTCTCCTGATAGGTCTAGTAAAGTTTCATTAAAACGCTGATATAGTTGAGGGTCTTTTGTACGAAGTGCAAGTATTGTTTCTGGGCTATCAATATTCAACAGAGTACCATTAGCATCGAAAAAGCCTTTTGCCTCCTCTCCTTGGTTAGGATTCCTCTCAGTTGTCATATTTAATAATTTAGCTTCGAATGGTGACTCAGTTATATAAGTATGTCCCAGCTTTTGAGAAATGCTTGATTCAGTAGATATTCCAATTAATCGTGATCGCATAGCTTGATTGATTGTTTGATAAGACCAAAAATCAAATTTCTCTTTGCTTAATGTCCCTTTAGGATCCCACTTGGTTTTCAATTTCAATATTTCAGAGTTATCTATATCAGATTCAGTAACACCTGTTTGAAATAAATAAAGGCTTGTTCCATTTTGCCAATAATCATTCTTAAAACTAACATTTAAAGCCATTCGACGATTTACATCTGCAAGTTCAGACAGCAAATACATACCACCATTTTCATTTGGAATGACAGATTTTTGTACTGCATTTTTATGAATATAGTCATGTATTTTTTCGGGGATTGATGATTTAAAAGCATCATCAGAAGCTAAAATTGGGATTTCATTTTCATTAGGCTGAACCAGATCTAATAACGGATAAACCTTTACAATGTCAGATCGGATTAATTTAAAAAAATACGAAAATAAATTAAGCCCTTCAATTAGATCTTTATATCTAATGTCACCTCTAACCATTAATGGGTCATTAATTATTTGAGACTCATATATTAACGCCGATGCTAATATTTTTGAATTAGTTAAATCAACTGATGTAGAGCTGTATAAACCACTTAACCGACCTGATACTGAAACATTCTTTAACTCTAAGGGAAATTGTACTGCTCTTGACTGTATATAGGCAGATATGCGTTTAGACACCTCATGATCAGGCAAAGAAGATATGTCACAGATTGCCCCTTGGGCACTTAATAACCCTACTTCAATCAATGTATCTAATGCTAAGTTGCTCAACACATTCTCCTAAAACATAATAGCTTTATCAGAGGACACTTTCCTCTTTTTATGAGTAACGCATGTCCTCTTAATTATTTTTAATATTAATAACAAATCCTGTAACACATTGCGAGTATTAAACTTTAAGTTGGGATGTTGTTTTAACAATATTCAGAAAAAAGGAAAACGTCCTCATTTATTTACTTAGGAGGAAAACGCCAGCGCGGTACATAAATTCAGCAATAAAATGTTTAAAATGAAAACCAAATCCGATTTTAAATCATTTAATAGTCACTAATAAACGCCAGCGATAACGTAAGTAACCGCTTTAAGCACACTTGTTTGTGTAAACATATTATAGAAGGGGGTTTAGGGTTGGTGGAAGCAGTAAAGCGAGGTCATGAATTATTTACTAAACGTGTCTTCCTGCTTTTAAAATAGGGCAGACACGATGTACTTATACCAATCGACTTAAATATTTAGCCTTTCTAGCGTGCTAAATAAAGCGTTAACGGCGTTATAAATTTCTCGTTTAGAACAACTACATGTCGAAATTTATGCCTTGTTATCACTCTATTTATCCGTCGCTATAAATGTCTAATAACTTAACACGATTGGTGTTATTTGGCTTTTTTAGCCTCTAGAGTTTCTATTTCACTCCAAATTTTTTCGGCTTCTGCACTCAACATGGCAAAGCTTTTAATGTCGCCTTTTCTTTGTGCCTGCATGCCTTGCTCTAGTTTTACATCGTATTCTTTACGCAGTTTTTTTACGGGATCAGGCTTTAAAAATGAAAACATTAGTATTCTCTTAATTTATTAAATTATATGTAGTTAGTGTACGCATTAATGGGCTTAATAGTTCTTTGTTTGGTGAAAATGTTTACTTTGCGCTTTAAAAGCGCAAAGTAAACACGGTGTAATTTTGTGTACTAGTGCTAGTGTTTATTTTTCTGGCTCTAGGCGTTTAATACCTTGGCCATCAATACCTAAATAAATAAAACCATCACTGCCTTGGGCTAGGCTGCGTACTCTGCCAATTCCATCGAGTATTTTATATTGCTTAACAACCTTACCTTTTGAGAGCTCCAGTGCGCTAATGAATGCAAATTTCATTGATGCTAATAATAGCTTACCTTTAAGCTTTGGGTATTTATCACTCGTTACATACAACATATCGGAAGGGGCAATTGAAGGGGTCCAATGTAATACGGGCGATTGCATGCCGTCTTTTTCTTTAAGGTCTGTAAACTTGGTACCGCTGTAGTTAACGCCATAACTTACTAAAGGCCATCCGTAGTTAGCGCCTTTTTTTATAATATTAAGTTCATCGCCGCCGCGTGGTCCGTGCTCGTGGGACCATAAAATATTATTTTGATTATCAAACCACATGCCTTGTGGATTACGGTGCCCATAAGACCATGCCGCATGTTTTGCATCTTTTTGTTTAACAAACGGATTGTCGCTTGGGATACGACCATCTTCGTGTAAGCGATAAATTTTACCGCCATCGCGAGTGAGATCTTGCGGGTTTATGTCGCGCGAGCCGCGATCGCCAATTGAAAAATAAACATAACCTTCATCATCAAATACAATACGGCTGCCGTAGTGCTGGCCTTTGGTAGTATTATGCTCGCCTTTGTATAGCAATTGCTGATCAGACAGCTGCGTATGATCGCTACTTAGCTTGGCGCGCATTAAAGCGGTGTTACTTCCGCTTCCTTTGCCCTCACTACTTGAGTAACTAAAGTATAGCCATTGGTTTTGCTTACTATCGGTGTGTAGTGATAAATCAAGTAATCCACCTTGGCCATTAGCGTCAATGTCGGGAAGCCCTGAAACCTTAGTTAATTTAGTGGTATTTTTAGGTAATAAAAATAACGCTCCGCTGCGCTCAGATATTAGTAAATCACCATTAGCTAAAGGCTCAATAGCCCAAGGTATAACTACACCTTCTGCCGCTGTTACTGCGTTAACGCTAAGCGATAAAGTATCGAGCTGCTTATAGTTTTTTACGTAATCGCTTTTTGCATGCGCGGGTGCGTTAGTAGCAAATATAGCAACGGCTAAGCCTGCACTTATTAGTTTAGGGTGAGTGTTATGTGACCTTAAATTTATCATTATGGCTTCCAAAATTAATCCAATCTTACATAACCTTATCATGGCATAAATAAATTTGTTAAGTGCTGAGTTGAATGAAAAACACACACTTATATGTTTTAAAATTACCTCATCACAGGAAATTGTTTTAGTAAATTGCGCTAATAAAAATTGAATAATTACTCTATTGGGGTTGAAAACTTAAAATTTGAGCGTACACTTGTGCGCTGAAGTTTGGGCGTACACGTGTAAGTTCAAAGTAATTAAGATTTGATAGAGATTTAACCATGATGACTCAAGTATTAAACCAATTTTCAAAATGGTTTTTACACCATCAAAGTTTTGCAGGCTACATAGAGCCCGTAATGCAGGTGTTTAAACCTGCGTGGCGTGCAGGGCAGTTTAGAGCGCAAGTAGTTAGTACCGCTGTGCTTGATGGCGGTTTTTTAAGTGTGCAACTCAAGCCTAGTAAACAATGGCGGGCGCATACGTCAGGGCAACATATAAGTTTAACGGTTGAAATTAATGGGCGATTATTAACACGCGTTTTTACCGTGGCCTCAAGCGCTCAGCAATTTAAAAATACAGGTTTAGTGCGCTTACTAATTAAAACGAATACGCAAGGGCGCTTTACTGGCTTACTTAGTAGCGCATTAAAAGCGGGTTTGTGGTGCAATATTTCTGCGCCAAGTGGCGACTTTGTATTTAAAAACACACACACGCCAGCCACTTTTATTGCCGGTGGGTCGGGTATAACACCTATGCTGGCTATGCTTGATGATTACTTAAGCCAAACTACGCAAAAAGTGTCGTTAGTGTATTACGCAAAAGCCACTGAGCATCAATGTGTTGATGAGCTAAGTGAGTTGGCAGCGCAATTTGAGCATTTTTCGTTTTTATTATTAACGCGTGAGCAATCAAGCGATATAACCAGCAATATTAAGCCGTGGGAAAACCCAGACATTTACTGCTGTGGCCCTGCAGCATTTATGCAAACGGTGAGCGATTTTGCTAAAACGCATAAGCTAAATTATTACCAAGAAGCATTTGGTTTAGCGCTGCCTACCTTAAACGACGATAGCCAATTTAATGTAAAAATTAACGCCAGTGCCCATGTTGTATCGGGCAACGATGTTTTACTACCTCAGTTTGAAGAAAAAAAGCTCCCCGTTAAACGCGGTTGCGGTATTGGTATTTGCCATCAATGCCAATGTATTAAAAAGTCAGGCGTGGTACGTAATTTAAAAACAGGTGAATTGAGTGACAACGGCGAGCAATTAATACAACTTTGCGTAAGCCAACCTGTTAGTGATTTGGAGTTACAATTATGAAAAACATTAACTATGACATGCTCGCAAGCGAGCTAGATGCCATTAAAATGGACACCCTTGGCAAAGTTGGCCAACAAGATGCTGACTATATTCGCTCTGTTGTGCGCAAACAGCGAGTGTGTGAATGGAGCGGGCGAATTTTGCTAATGCTTGGTTTTATTCAGCCATTATTGTGGGTTGCAGGTGTATTGCTATTAGCACTTGCTAAAATTTTAGACAATATGGAAATTGGCCACAATGTAATGCATGGTCAATACGATTGGATGAACGACAAGCAACTTAACTCACAACATTATGAGTGGGACATAGCGTGCGACGGGCAAAGTTGGCACCGCGTACATAATTTTGAGCACCATACTTATACTAATATTATTGGCAAAGACAGAGACTTTGGTTATGGCTTGTTGCGTTTAAGCGATGATTTTAAATGGCGTTTTAAAAATGTATGGCAGTTTTTTACGTATATTAATTTAAGTGTGTTATTTCAGTGGGGCGTGTCGTATCACGAGTTGGCTGCAGAGCGTGTTTTTATTGGTAAAAAGAAAGAAAACCGCGAAGGGCTTGTATCACATTCTACATTAAAGCAACGCTTTTTTAGTAAAGGCGCTCGCCAACTAATTAAAGATTATGCGATATTTCCGTTACTTGCAGGGCCTTTATTTTTATGGGTATTGGCGGGTAATTTAGTAGCAAACTTAATCCGTAATTTATGGACATCAACCATAATATTTTGTGGTCACTTTACAGAAGAAACACAAACTTTTAAACAAGAAGACTGCGTAAACGAAACGCAAGGGCAGTGGTATTATCGCCAAGTACTGGGCTCGTCTAATATTAAAGGGTCGCATTGGTTTCATGTTTTAACGGGGCATTTGAGCTGCCAAATAGAGCATCACTTATTTCCAGATATGCCGTCTTCGCGCTATCAAGAAGTTGCACCTCAAGTACAAGCCGTTTTGAAAAAACACGGTATTGATTACCATACAGGTAGCTTTTTTAAACAGTATAGCTCGGTGTTAAAACGTATTATTAGATATTCGTTCAAGTAAATTATTCACCTTTAAGAATCGGCTAGTGCAACTGCATTAGCCGATTTTTTTGTTTATAGCACCCCGTGCGGTTAATTAGTAAACAGCACTTGCAAAAATTTCTCATAGTTAATTAAAAAAGCCTTACTTTAGCTATGGTTAAATAGCGTGTGATTGTCATACAATGGAGGAAAATAGACCACACAAGAGAGATTAAAATGGCCGCATTTGGTACCGTGTTTATGCCGCAGATGATTCAAGCTCGTTTTTCTGATAATAAATGGAGCGAAAGCTCAATTGTCCCTTCCGATAAACTTGAACTTCATGCTGGTGCGCACGTTCTTCATTATTCAAGTACATGTTTTGAAGGCTTAAAAGCCTTTCGCCATGAAGATGGTTCTGTTTATCTTTTTAGAATGGATGCAAATATTGCACGCATGCAACAAAGCTCAGCGCTATTAAGCTTACCGAGTTTTGACAGCGATATGCTAAAAACGATGATTATCGATATTATGCGCGAATACGCAGATGAAACGCCATTACCGCCGGGCTCTATGTATATTCGTCCAACGCACATTGGTACTGAGGCTGCAATTGGTAAAGCAGCAGCGCCATCAATGAGCTCGCTTTTGTACACGTTACTATCGCCAGTAGGTGATTACTTTGCCGGTGGTGCAACTGCACTGCGTGTACTGCTTGAAGAAGATGGCATGCGCTGCGCCCCGCACATGGGAATGGTAAAAAGTGGTGGTAACTACGCCAGTGCTCTAGCACCTATTAGTGCTGCACGAACTAAGTATCAAGCAGATCAAATTTTATTTTGCCCAGGTGGCGACGTACAAGAAACCGGTGCTGCTAACTTTATACTTATTGATGGCAACGAAATTATTACTAAAGCGCTTGATAGCACGTTTTTACATGGTGTAACGCGTAATAGTATTTTAACCATTGCAAAAGATTTAGGTATGACGGTAAGCGAACGTAACTTTAGCGTTACTGAGCTATTAGAGCGTGCTGCTAAACCAGGTACTGAAGCGGCGCTTTCAGGCACTGCAGCTGTACTAACTGCTGTGGGTACGTTTATTCATAATGACAAAGAATACAAAGTAGGTACTGGCGAGCCAGGCCCAACGACTGCACGCCTTCGCCAAGCATTGAACGATATTCAATGGGGTAAAAGTGAAGACAAACATGGCTGGTTAACTAAAATCTAATTATAGATTTATCAGCAACTTGCATTAAAAAGCCACCTAATCGGTGGCTTTTGCGTGTTTGGTTACTTTAAGCTGCGCTTATTAAAACTTCATTTCTATTTTACCGTACACGTAGCGTCCGTTAAATCCATACGGTGAGAAGCTAGAGTAAGCAAATAAACGAGAGAAGGTGGTTACATCGTCAACATTTTCACGGGTTGCATCTGGGTAAACATCAAAAATGTTATTAGCCCCTAAGCTCAGCGATAAGTTTTCACTAAGCGAGTAGGCGACATCTAAGTCGGTTATCCATTTAGGCTTAAGCACTTCGTTACGTTCTGGGATATCTGAAGGGTCTTGAGTTTCACCGTAACGCGTTGTTCTAAGCGTGGTACGAATATCGTCGTTAGTCCATGTTGCGCTTAAGTTGTACTTATTACGCGGTGTGCTTACTTCAAAACGACGTAGCTCAGTGCCTGAGAATAAGTTGTCTTGATCAAACCCTGCACCTTGAAGCTCTGCTGGTGGGTCGATAATATTTGTTACTTCATTTTTACCGTAGTTGTAACCTAGGTTAAAGGCTAAATCGCCATAACCATCAGTTGCTACATTATATGAGGCAACCACATCCACACCACGGGTTTTACTGTCAATTGCATTTAAGAAGAAACGACCTTGGTTAGCGCCTGTGCCTTGAAGTAAATCGGCAATAGCATCGCCCGATAAGTTGTTTGATAACACAATGCGGTCATCAATTAATATTTGGTAGTAATCAACCGATAAGCTGAAATTAAAGTCGGTAGACCATGTAAAACCAACGCCGTAGTTTGTTGCTTCTTCAGCATCAAGACCAGGTGAGCCCAGTGCTTTTGCTACATCGCTGCTTGGTGCGAACGTACCTGTTTCGGTTGGTTCGCCATCAACAAATACAGTGGCTACTGAGGTAAAGTATTGTTGCTGCAAAGAGGGTGCTCTAAAACCAGTAGATACAGAGGCGCGTAGTGCTAGGTCTTCAGTTAATGAATAACGAGTTGCAATTTTACCGTTAAGTGTATCGCCAAAGTCTGAGTAATCTTCATAACGGGCGGCAACCGCTAAATTCCAATCGTCGGTTAGGTAGGTTTCAAGGTCTATATACAAGCTCACGTTATGGCGGCTATTATCGCCCTCTGATTCGGGTGTAAACCCTGGGAATACTTGTGCGCCCGCTGCGCCAAATGGGCCATCAACTGGGTCGGTTACTGCGCCTCCTGGGCCAAATGTTCCTTGTGCATATGATGCTTCTTCGCCTGCATCTATTTGGTATCCTTCGCGGCGATACTCAGCACCTACAGCTACACTTACCGAGCTTTCTAAAAAGCTGACGTCCACTTCGCGACTAAAATCAACGTTTAAGGTAAGTTGATCGTAGGTAAGTGTTCCGGCATCAAAGCTTGTTTGGCTAGTCGGGCCGTATGAGGTATTTAAGCTATTTATAACACCAAACTCAAATGCATCTTGACCATATACGGCCGATACATCGTAATTCCATTCACTTACAAAACCTTTAGCGCCAAGTGCCAGTGAAAAGTCATCTATGTCTGAGGTGATAACAGGTAAAAAGCCATCAGGATAAACTTCTTCTATATTACGGCTATCGCTTGCACGGCGATAAAAACCGCCGCCTTCGCCTTCACGTTTGCTGTAAGAGCCAAACGAATATAAATCTACTTCGTTTGTTAATTGATACCCCGCGTTATAAAACACTGAAAAGTCTTCTACATCGCCATTACCAAAGTTATGGTTATATCGATTTACGGTAAGTTCACGTGGGTCGAGAGAGCCATCATCTAATCGTGCGTAGTTTTCACGATTATCGTAGTCAGAGCGGTTAGTTGAATGGCGGTCGCGGTATTCTGTTGAAATGTTTAAAAAGCCATTATCGCCAAGTTCAAAACCCATATTACCTTGCAGCGTTAGTGTTTGGCCGTCTGTTAAAGAGCGATCGCCCCCTTCGGTAAAGGCTAAATTACCATCACTGCCTTCAGATACAGACTCAAGCTGTGGTACACCGTCCATTTCGGTTACGTTAGCACCATATATAGCCGCCACTGAGCCACCGCTGCTGGCACTTTTAAGCACAATATTAATAACACCGGCTATAGCATCAGAGCCATATTGGGCTGCTGCACCATCACGTAATACTTCAATGCGGTCGATAGCATTTGCTGGAATAGCATTTAAATCAACTGATGATGAACCACGACCTGTTGAGCCATTTAAGTTAAGTAATGCATTACTGTGGCGGCGCTTACCATTAACAAGTACTAAAGTGTGATCGGGTGCTAAGCCACGAAGTTGAGCAGGGCGTACATGGTCACTACCATCAGTAAGTGATGCTTGCGGGAAGTTAAAGCTAGGTAATAAATTGCTAAGTAGGGCATTCGTTTCAGTAAAGCCTGAGTTTTTAAGTGCATCTGCACCAATTATATCGATGGGTACTGCGCTGTCTTCTACTGTACGGCCTAATCGGCGAGAGCCAATTACGCTTATTTGTTCGATGTTTTCTTCTGCTATGGTGTCTTGCTCTGCAGCATTTACTGAGAGCGAACCAACTAGCGCAGCTGATGCGCTCATGGCGAGTAATATTTGTGGTACCGACTGCTGTAATTTAAATAACGGTTTTCTATTCATGCTGTATTTCCCCATACCCATTGAATTATTTTAGTTTTGTACAAAAAGATTAATACCAACCCGCAATAATACTTAATCATTTTTAGGGGCTAAA
Organism: Pseudoalteromonas sp. NZS100; assembly: GCF_015864815.1. NCBI lineage: Bacteria > Pseudomonadati > Pseudomonadota > Gammaproteobacteria > Alteromonadales > Pseudoalteromonadaceae > Pseudoalteromonas > Pseudoalteromonas sp. NZS100. The sequence continues at coordinate 19,139 of NZ_JADYWM010000015.1, read as the reverse complement.
CGTGCCGTTACCTGCGTTAAAAAATTCTCATTTACGACTGCATGGATGCAGAAGGTAGAGCAATGCAGGAGCAATTGCCGAGAGCAACTAAATAGCGAATTTTTTGCCTAGCTATCAACACGTTTTTCCATCCTCAAAATAGATCACTTAATTAAGCGGATTGGTATAAACTTTTTTGTTACCTTGAACATATACTTAATTAACAAAGCCAGTCAATTGAATAACATTCAATTAATTTAAGGTTTTTTATAATTACATTTGGTTGTTTTTTATAATGACCATTGTTTTAGTTATATAGCGAAGGTGATTGCTAAGTAATTGATGGATAATGAATTATATTTAAAAATTAAATTTAACGTTTAATTAACTGGTAAGATGAGGTTGGTAGATTTAACTAATTATTTGTAGGAAGCCATTTTTATTGGGCTGGCAATAAACAACTGTTGAGCTATAAATATTTTTAAAAATATAAAATAAAAATACACCCATTAAATGTTAACTAAATTAACATTTAATGGGTGTATTATAAATTATGTACTACTTATTAGAACCTATACTTTAAAGCATGAAGTAATTTTGTTTTTATAAGTAATTGGTATAAAAAAGAGTGCTAGAAATAGTGTTAAAATTTAATTTTTCCAATAAGTATGTCTTTAAACATTACCCAATCTCCCCACAAACTGTAAAAAGGGTGTTTAAAAGTAGCAGGGCGGTTTTTTTCAAAAAAGAAATGCCCGACCCACGCAAACCCATATCCAATAACAGGTAATAGCCACAATAAACTGTAGTGTTGTTTTAATAATGCTATTGCGATTACAACAAGAACAAGGGTGCTTCCTATAAAATGTAAGCGGCGGCAAGTCACGTTGCGGTGCTCTTTTAAATAATAAGGATAGAAAGCTTTAAAGCTTTTAAACGTGGGGTTTGTACTTTGCATAGTGTGCTCTTTTATTGTTTTTTATTTTAATGAGGGTCGTGCTATTAAAGCGTAAGTTTACATTTGTTTACAGCGATAAATGGCGCTTAACGCATCTAAATAGACAAAAGGGCTAAAAGTTAATAACTTAGGCGCACTATTAATAAATAAGAATGGAACTCGGGATGTTTAAACATACTCTAGCGTGTGCTGTAATTGTAGCGCTTAGCGGCTGTTCAGAGCCAACTAATACGGTAACTCAAGAAGAAGTAAAAGCACCTATGAAGCAAGTTAACGCAGTTATATACCCAGAAACAAAAAAAGGCGATGTAGTAGATACCTACTTTGAAGAAGCCGTTAGTGACCCATATCGTTGGCTTGAAGATGATATGAGCAACGAAACTGCCGATTGGGTTAAAACGCAAAACAATTTAACGTTTTCTTATTTAGAACAAATTCCTTATCGCGATAAGTTAAAACAGCGCCTTGAAAAACTAATGAATTACGAAAAAGTAGGCGCTCCTTTTACTGAAGGCGATTACACCTATTTTTATAAAAACGATGGTCTGCAAAATCAATATGTTTTATATCGCAGTAAAGATGGCGGCGACGTTGAAGTATTTTTAGATCCAAACAAGTTTAGTGAAGATGGTACGACGTCTATGTCGGGTTTATCGTTTTCAAAAGATGGATCATTGCTCGCGTATCAAATATCTGAAGGTGGTAGCGATTGGCGTAAAATTATAGTTATTGATACAAAAACTAAAGAGCAAGTTGAAGAAGCACTTGTTGATGTTAAATTTAGTGGCATAGATTGGTTAGGTAACGAAGGTTTTTATTATTCAAGTTACGAAAAACCTAAAGGCAGTGAACTCTCGGCTAAAACAGATCAGCATAAAGCGTATTACCATAAGTTAGGTACTGCACAATCTACTGATAGTGTTGTATTTGGTGAAACTGATGAGCAAAAACATCGCTATGTAGGCGCTGATGTAACTCATGACGGCCGCTACTTACTTATTTCGGCAAGTACGTCTACTTCAGGCAATAAGCTGTTTATAAAAGATTTAACAAAAGAAAACAGTGAGTTTGTAACGGTTGTAGGAAATACTGATTCAGATACATCAGTTATTGATAACGAAGGCAGCAAGCTGTTTTTAGTTACTAACCTTAATGCACCAAACAAAAAAGTAGTGACGGTTGATGCAAGCAACCCAAGCCCAGAAAATTGGGTTGATTTAATTCCTGAAACCAAAAACGTACTAAATCTTACAAAAGGTGGCGATACCTTTTTTGCCAACTACATGGTTGATGCTATTTCGCAGGTAAAACAGTACAACAAAAAAGGCGAGCTAATTCGCGAAATTACATTACCAGGCGTGGGTACAGCACGCGGTTTTGGCGGTAAAAAAGATCAAACAACGCTTTATTATTCGTTCACTAACTACAAAACACCAGGTACTACTTATACGTTTGATGTAGCTACGGGTGAATCGGGTGTTTATCGTAAGTCGGCTATTGATTTTAATAGTGATGATTACACGTCTGAGCAGGTGTTTTACACATCTAAAGACGGTACTAAAATACCGATGGTAATTACCTATAAAACAGGCATTAAGCTTGATGGTTCAAACCCTACAATTTTATACGGTTACGGTGGTTTTAATATTAGTTTAACGCCAAGCTTCAGCCCCGTTAATGCAGTATGGCTTGAGCAAGGTGGTGTATACGCCGTCGCTAATATTCGCGGTGGTGGTGAGTACGGTAAAGATTGGCACAATGCCGGCACTAAATTGCAAAAGCAAAATGTGTTTGACGACTTTATTGCCGCAGCTGAGTATTTAAAAGATAAAAAGTACACATCTAAAAAGCGCTTAGCACTTCGCGGTGGATCTAATGGTGGTTTGTTAGTTGGCGCAGTGATGACGCAGCGCCCAGACCTATTCCAAGTAGCTCTACCTGCTGTAGGCGTACTTGATATGCTGCGCTACCATACATTTACTGCGGGCGCTGGTTGGGCATACGACTACGGTACCAGTGAGCAAAGCAAAGAAATGTTTGAATACATTAAAGGTTATTCACCACTTCATAATGTAAAGGCAGGTGTTGAGTATCCAGCGACTATGATCACAACTGGCGATCATGATGACCGCGTTGTCCCTTCGCATTCGTTTAAGTTTGCCGCTGAGCTTCAAGCAAAACAAACGGGTAATAATCCAACGCTTATTCGTATAGAAACCAATGCGGGGCATGGCGCAGGTACACCAACGAGTAAAACAATTGAGCAGTATGCTGATATATTTGGTTTTACGTTATACAACATGGGTGTAGAGTCGTTATAAAAGCGCTTTAACCAAATAGCTAACTTTAATAGCTAAGCAAAAAGGCCGAGTAAATTAACCTTACTCGGCCTTTTCAATGTTTGCTAGTTAGCAGTTAGCTACTGCATAGGTGAAAACAATCGTTGGTATGTTTTATAGGCGTACTCGTCGGTCATTCCACTCAAATAATCGCAAATTATACGCATCCCTTGGTTTTGCTTTTGCGCTTCTATGTATTGTGCTTGTGTTGTTTCGGGCAATAAACGCAGCGGATCGCTAGCAAACGCGGTAAATAACTCTATTAGTAAGTTTTGACCTTTAAACTCTATTTGCTGCATTTCGGGGTCGCGTATTAAACGTTGAAACACAAAATGCTTAAGTATTTGCAATACACTGTCGTATTGGGCATCTAATTTAGCGGTGTACTTTAAAATAGGGCATTCAAAGTTATCGTTTTGAATATCCAAATGTATATGAATAATAAAGGTATTAACCAGCTCACCTATGGCATCTTTTCGCTCATAATCATTTTTTGAAAACAAGCGCTGGGTCAGCGATTCAAGTATGGCGTTTAGCCAGTCAAAGTTTAGTGTTTTTAAATGGGGCAGAGCATGAGTTTGCCAATCGTCTAATGTGAGTACGTGGGTTGCAATGGCATCTTCTAAGTCGTGTACCGCGTATGCTATATCGTCGGCATGCTCCATTATGGCGCTGTCGAGCGATTTATACGTTGTTTTAGCGCGGTACTTATCAATAGCAGCATTGTTACCCAGCAACGTTTTATCGTTTTGACTCAGTGGTTCTACTATCCAATTGAATATGGCTGCATCGTCGTTGTATAACCCTTTGGCAGGTCGCCAATCATCTGCTTTTATAAATGCACGACCGGTTGTGGCATCGGGAATGGTATGCCAAAGCGTATTAATAAACGCGGGGTATTTTATAAAACCTAATAAAGTACGACGAGTTAGGTTCATGCCGTGCCCATTACTGTAGGGCTCAAGTTTTGCAACTATGCGCAGTGTTTGTGCGTTACCTTCAAAACCACCGTGATCGCGCATCATGTAATTTAGCGCTATTTCACCACCATGACCAAAAGGCGGATGGCCAATATCGTGCGCCAAACACAATGTTTCGAGCAGTCCGGTTGATGGAAAGTGCGTAAAGTCGCTATGTTGCGCTTTTAAGTGGCGCAATATGCCAGTACCAATTTGCGATACTTCTAAAGAGTGGGTAAGGCGAGTGCGGTAAAAGTCGTTTAGGCCAATGCCCATAATTTGGGTTTTAGCTTGCAAACGCCTAAATGCAGCTGCATGAATAATACGCGAACGATCGACCTGCCACGGTGAGCGATTATCGTTAGGACGATGTTTATATTGCTCTATTATTCGGCTTTGCCATTGTTTATCCATACTGCTTACTCACACATAGTTAATATTATTAAACTTTGCTCAGTATACCCATGGACTTATAAATTGCGAATGAACAAATGCACTACATAGGCTCTGTTTTATCTAAAACCCAAATACATTGCTGAAAATTCAACCGTAAAAGGTCATCAAACCCCAGTTATTCGCGTTTATAAAGTGGCTTAGGTATAATGCGCCTTCGTATGCTTGTGTATTAACCATGCATAGTTGTTGTTTCAAAGAGAGAATACATGTTAAAAACGATTTTTAAGCTTTTACTAACCGTGTTTTTTGTATGGGCGCTTGCTTACCCGTTTATACAAAGTGACGATGTTGAACTAGATGAACAAACGTCAGAACAACCAAAAAAAGTGAAGAAAAAAGAAAAACCATTACATAATGTAAAACTGCCAAAGTTTTCAGAATTTAGTGATGTTAAAGAAAAAAAACATGCATTTTTTAGCTTTATTCGTCCGCACGTTGAAGCCGAAAACAAAAAAATATTACAGCAACGCGCTAAGCTTGAAATAGCACGCATGATGCTTGAGGGTAACGAGCCACTTCAATCTAAACAAAGCAAAGATATTGCAGCAATATTAAAGTCGTACGGCTTACCAACCACCATTGATACGCTAATACTTACGCAAGCACTACGCCGTGTTGATATAATTCCTAAAGAATTAGCGCTTATGCAAGCTGCGAATGAATCTGCGTGGGGCACATCGCGTTTTGCACGTATTGGCCTTAACTTTTTTGGTCAGTGGTGTTACACAAAAGGTTGTGGCATGGTACCAAAACGCCGTAATACTGGATCGGCACACGAAGTTGCTGCGTTTAAATCGGTAAGAGCTGCTATAAACTCTTACTTTAAAAACATAAATACGCATCCTGCTTATAAAGATTTGCGCGCAATACGTGAAAACTTACGTCTTGAGCAAAAACCAATTTTAGCGACTGAACTTACACACGGTTTAATGTCTTACTCTGAGCGCGGTGAAGCGTATATAGAAGAGCTAAACACGATGATTAGCCAAAATAGAGCCTACTTTGATGAATAAATACATTTTTAATTGCACCAACGCCATTGCGTTAGTGCTGCTGGGCATGAGTGCATTTAATGTTAATGCAAGAGAATTTGTGATGTCGTATGACGGTTTTTATGACCGATTAAAAGTTGTTAACAAAGGCGATTTTCAATATGCGCGAGTTAATTTTTATATAAGTGATATAGCAACTAACGAAGCGTGTGCCATTAAAAGCGGCACTATTTTAACTGAAAGAAACGAGTACCCACTTAACTTCACCGATAAAGCACAATTACTATTACCGTTCGATAAGCAACTTGATACAGATAAAGCCGTCATTGTGGTGCAGCCACAAAATCCAGATCATGATTGCCAATTAAAACTTCAAATAGAAGCAAACGAACTTGAAGATTTAACGTTTTCAAAGCAGTCGTTATATATCATTAACGAAGAACTTGATGAGCTGTTAACTGATTTGTCGGGCTTTTTTGTAAGTAAATTAATGTGGTTTTTATTACCAGAGCAAAAGGGCGTAGCAGTTACATTTAAAAGCCCAATGCAATTTGATGATAAGAGCATAACGTGTGAAAAGTCAGTGTGTTATTTTGCAGTTAAAGATAGCTGGGAAGATGATACTGCAGTGCTTGGCGATATATCGCAGGTTATTAAAGTAACGCCTTGGATTGTTAAGTAGCCCACATATAAAAAGCGGCATTTAGCCGCTTTTTTGTACCAAAATTAGTATTCGCTTTTAGTCTTTACTTGATAAGTGGTGCAGATGAATCGCGCTGCATTAAAGTAGGTTCAAAAAAGCGATTTATAACAAGGTTTTTATTTTGATAAACATCTTTAAGCACTAATTTAGCAGCCATTTCGCCCATTTTTCCGATCGGATTATCAATCGTCGTGAGTGTAGGGTACAGGTAGTTTGCAAAAATAACGTTATCAAATCCAACAATCGATAAATCGTTTGGTAAATTATAACCGTGCTCTCGAGCATATTTCATAGCACCGGAAGCCATTTCGTCATTGGCGCACACTAGTGCAGTAAAACTGAGCTTTTCATCAATAAAATGTTTTAAGCCTTTACTACCACCGGTTTCGTTAAAGTCCCCAATGTAATAAAGCGCAGGATCAAATTTAATACCAGCCTCTGTGAGTGCTTGTTTATGACCCTCTAAGCGGTTAAAAGCATCGGCTTTGAACTGCGGACCTGCAATGTACGCTATTTGTGTATGGCCTTGATTTAATATCGATTTAGTGGCTAGGTAACCACCTAATTGATTATCTAAACTGATACAGTTATCTTTTAATTGCTCTACGTAACGGCTCATTAAATAAACGGGCGTAGAGCCTTTACTTAGTTTTATTAGGTAGTCGTCAGAAACGGCTTCTACGTGCAAAATAATGGCATCGCAGCGTCTGCTAATTAAAAACTCAATGCCTTCTTGTTCTTTGTCTTCTTCACTGTGCCCGGTGGTAATAATAACGTGTTTACCCGCAGCTCGAAGCTCCGACTCAATACCTGCCATCATTTGGGCAAAGAAAGGACCATGTAACTCAGACACTAAAATACCGACACTGTTAGTACAGTTAGAGGCTAAAGATTGCGCTATTGAGTTAGGCTTGTAGCCAAGCTGCTCCATGGCATCAAGCACTTTTTGTTTGGTTTTATCGCTTACACGGGTATTTTTGTTCATCACGCGAGAAACGGTGGCTAACGATACGCCCGCAAGCTCTGAAACTTGATAAATTGTTGCCATGTTATTTGTTCACTCGCTTATCCTTAACTACTTCGGCTAAATAATACCTTAGAGTATATATCTTAACTAGCTGTTAGTTTAGATTGAATATTTTCAACAACCTGATTAGTCAGTGTATATTTTTTCATTATGTAGGCAACAAATAATGAGCCAAAAGCAGGTAGTACAGTGAATGACAGTAAAATACCGTGTTGGGTATCAAGCGTTTGTACTGCATCGGCCTGATAACTGTAAAAAGATAATAACCAGCCTGCAATTGCGCCGCCTACCGCCACGCCCATTTTAATAAAAAATATAACGCCTGAATAAACTAAACCCGTAATGCGTACACCTGTTTTTTCATGCCCATAATCTATGGTGTCGGCCATTTTTGCCCACAACAACGGGGTTGCCATATCTAAAAAGAATTTCCATAAAATAAAGGCAGTAAATGCGAGTACTAATTGATCTTTACTAATAAAGTAACTAAAACCACAAATAGCGGCAGCAATAACTTGTAAGCTTATATAGGCTTTTATCTTACAAAAGCGCTTTGCAAGCGGTTGAGCTAAAGCACACCCTAGCATGCTTGCTGCAACGCCTAGTGTCATAAATAAGGTGATTAAATCGTCTCGACCTAAATAGTATTTTACGTAGTAAACAGCAAGCGTAAGCCTTAATACTTGACCGGTAAGTAAAAAAAACGCAGCTAAGCAAAGTGTTCGCCATTGATCGTTTTTAATTAATGCTTTAACACTTTGGGCAAAAGGAATGTTTTGCTCTTTTGGCTGTTGTATACGCTCTTTTGTGCCTAAAAAACAAAGTAAAAAAAGTACAAAGCCTAAAATGCTCATTGCAGTCATGGTGTATTGATAGCCCTTAGCTGCATCGCCTTGGCCAAAGTACTCAACCATTGGCATAGTACAACCCGCTACTATTACGCCGCCTAACATACCAAATACAAAGCGGTAAGACTGAATAGTCACGCGCTCTTTTACATCTGCAGTAAGTACACCGCCCAGTGCACAATAAGGAATATTGATAGCGGTGTAAGCTACCATAAGAAGTGTGTAAGTAGTAAAGGCGTAAATTATTTTATCGGTGCCTTCTAAATCAGGCGTAGTAAACGCTAAAATACTTATAATGGCAAAAGGAAGCGAAAGCCAAAGTAGGTAGGGGCGAAAGTGCCCCCAGCGCGTATGTGTTTTGTCAGCAAGGTTGCCCATTAATGGGTCGGTTACGGCATCAAAAATACGTACTGCTAAAAACATAGTACCGACAACAGCGGGTGATAAACCCACTACGTCTGTGTAGTACAGCATTAAAAACATCATAACTGTTTGAAAAATAATATTACTGGCGGTGTCGCCTAAGCCATACGCTATTTTTTCTTTTACACTGACCATGATTATTTATCCCGCTTTATACTTTTTTAGTTATGGGTATGCTCTTATCTTTTAGAGATGAGTTCTTTATAAGCTAAGCCACTGTTTTTAATAGTGCGTTGCTGGGTTTTATAATCTACATACACAATACCAAAACGTTTTAAATAGCCTTCTGCCCATTCAAAGTTATCCATTAGGCTCCAAGCAAAGTAGCCATGTATAACAACACCTTGTTCAATTGCATTATGAACCGCGTTTAAATGAGTATTATAATAACTTAAACGGTCTAAGTCGTTAACTTCACCATTATTATACGTATCGGGCATTGCTGCACCATTTTCGGTTATATAAATAGGCGGTAAGGTGTATGTTTTATTAAGCGATACGAGCAAGTCAGTGAACGATTGCGGGTAAATTTCCCACCCCATATCAGTTAGCGGGCCCGTAGGTGCAATAGGCTCATAAATGTCAGTAGGGTGCGCTTTATAAACTTGGCGGGTATAAAAGTTAATACCTAAGTAATCAATAGATTGAGAAATTAGTTCCATATCGCCCTCAAGAATATCAGGCTGATGGTTTAATGGTAATTGATTAATTATATCAGGATATTGGGCATCAATTATTGGTTTGATATACCACTGATTAAGATAGTCGTCTGCAAATGCAGTGGCTTTTAAGTCTTCATTACTTTGAGTAAGGCTATAACACGGCGTAAAGTTAAGCACTATGCCATTTAAAGTATTAGGCGAGTTTTGCTTTAATACGCTCATAGCGAGTCCGTGGGCTAATAATAAATGATGCGCTGCTTTACGGCCATATTCTTTACCCACTTTACCTGGGGCATGAATACCAATTTCGTAACCTAAAAACGCACTACAAAATGGTTCATTCAATGTGGCATAAGAGTGAACGCGATCGCCAAAGGCTTTGGTAATTAAATTTACGTAATGTTCAAAAGCATAAGCTGTTTGTCTGTTAAGCCAACCGCCTTCATCTTCAAGGTGTTGCGGTAAATCCCAGTGGTACAAAGTAACAAAGGCTTTAATATTGCGACGTTTTAGCTCATCTAAAATATCAGTATAAAACTTCACGCCTACAGGATTTAACTTTGCGTCTTGGGTCATCACGCGCGGCCATGAAATAGAAAGTCTGTAAGCATCTACGCCAAGTGACTCAATAAGGTCTATATCATCACGCCAAAGGTTATAGTGATCGCACGCGGTATGACCGTCTGAGCTATCGACTATTTTATTGGGCGTATCGCAAAAAGTGTCCCAAATACATGGGAGACGATCTTGTGATCCGCCTTCTATTTGAAAAGAAGCCGTGGCCACACCGTATACAAAGTTTTTAGATAAAAGCGGTGAATGGGGTGGTAGTGATAATTTTGTCATTAATAACAAACCTTTTGTTAGTCATTTACAGAGAAATCAGCTCTGTGTTTTTGCTTAATTAATGCTGTATGCGTGGTACAAAAAATAAAAAGTGTTGAAATATACAGCTTGTTCGTATTTAATTGCATATGAAAGCGCTTACATTTAAGGTTAGTGTTTATTAATTCTTAGGTCAACTCTTTAATGCTTCTGGATGGTTTAAAGACAGCTGAAAACTAAAACAGGGCAGCTTAAGAATAGATTTATAATAATAAAATACGGAGAACACATGGCAAGTTCAGCACCAGTGACAACACACACACAGTCGCAAAACTATCAGGATAAAAATTACAGTTTTGCATTAACTTCTTTAACAACATTGTTTTTTATGTGGGGATTTATAACCTGCTTAAATGATATTTTAATCCCACACTTAAAAGCCGTATTTAACTTAACGTATGTACAAGCCATGTTGGTTCAGTTTTGCTTTTTTGGCGCTTACTTTTTAATGTCACTTCCAAGTGGTTATATAGTTAAAAAGGTGGGATATAAAAAAGGGATTGTGATTGGATTATTAATTGCAGCCGTCGGGTGTATATTATTTTACCCAGCAGCATCTTTACATAGTTACCCTGTATTTTTATTCGCTTTATTTGTACTTGCCAGCGGTATAACGTTATTGCAAGTATCTGCTAATCCTTACGTAAGTTTGTTGGGCTCGCCAAAAACTGCGTCATCTCGACTTACGCTTACCCAAGCTTTTAATGCTTTAGGTACTACTGTTGCGCCATCATTTGGTGCTCTGTTAATTCTAGACTCAGCGTCAGAAGCCTTTTTAACACCGGCTCAAAATGCAGAGTCAGTTCAACTTCCTTACCTCCTTTTAGCTGCAATGCTTATTTTACTAGCCGGTATTTTTGCTTGGCTTAAATTACCAGACATTATGAGCGAGCAAAAAGCAGAAGCCGAAAACTCAGAAGCAATTGAAGGCAGTGCTTGGCAGTATCGCCATCTTGTATTAGGTGCTGTGGGTATATTTATGTATGTAGGCGCCGAAGTGGCAATTGGTAGCTTTTTAGTAAGCTTTTTAGCACAAGAAAATATAGCAGGGCTAAAAGAGAATGTTGCAGCTCATTACATCACTTATTATTTTGGTGGTGCTATGGTTGGGCGTTTTATTGGTGCTGCTGTAATGCAAAAACTACCCGCTGGTAAAGTACTTGGCTTTAACGCAACCATGGCTATTATTTTAGTCATTATTGCCATGAGCACGTCGGGTCAATTAGCAATGTGGTCAATACTATTGGTTGGTTTATTCAATTCTATTATGTTCCCCACTATTTTTAGTTTAGCGTTAAATGGACTTGGTAAGCATACCGCTCAAGGCTCTGGTATTTTGTGTTTGGCGATTGTAGGTGGTGCAATAGTGCCACTTTTACAAGGTGCACTTGCTGATAGTGTGGGTGTCCAACTTTCGTATGTTTTACCTATTTTATGTTACATATTTATTGTTTTTTACGGCCTACGAGGCAGCAAACCAGTATTAGTGAAGGAGCCATCATAATGAAAACGACTTTTAAACTTAATGCATTAGCAATTGCAACGTTAGTAGGAAGTGTTACTTCACTAAGCGGATGCACTAACGAAAGCAATGTTGAAAAAGTAAATGTTGAAGCGCAATCAGAGCTTGAGAAAATTTGGCCAAAGCTTTCAATTGCAGTGAAAAAAGACCCTGCTATTGAAGCTCAAATTGTCACGTTTTTAGAAAATATGACGCTTGAGCAAAAAGTAGCGCAAATGATTCAACCAGAAATTCGTGATATTACCGTTGAAGACATGCGTAAATATGGTTTTGGCTCTTACCTTAATGGCGGTGGTGCTTTTCCTAATGGCGATAAGCATGCAACGCCAGAGGATTGGGTTGCACTTGCAGAAAAAATGTATCAAGCATCTATTGATGACTCAGTGGATGGCAGCAAAATTCCAACTATGTGGGGCACCGATGCAGTACATGGTCATAATAACGTAATTGGCGCGACACTTTTTCCACATAATATTGGTTTAGGCGCAGCTAATAACCCAGATTTAATAGAGCAAATAGCGTCTATTACCGCAGTAGAAGTAATGGCTACGGGAATAGATTGGGTATTTGCACCCACTGTAGCAGTAGTACGAGACGACCGATGGGGCAGAACGTACGAAGGCTATTCTGAGGATCCAAAAATTGTTCACGATTACTCAGCAGCGATTGTAAATGGATTGCAAGGTAAAGCCGATGGCGACTTTTTAAGTGATAAGCGCGTTATTAGCACGGTTAAGCATTTTATTGGCGATGGCGGCACTGTTGATGGGGATGATCAGGGAAATAATATAGACAGCGAGCAATCGCTATTTGATATTCATGCTCAAGGTTACGTAGGTGGTTTGTCGGCGGGTAGTCAATCTGTTATGGCGTCTTTTAATAGCTGGAATGGCGTTAAAAATCACGGCAATAAATACTTACTTACAGATGTATTAAAAACACGTATGGGTTTTGATGGTTTTGTAGTGGGAGATTGGAACGGCCATGGGCAAATTAAAGGCTGTACTAACGAAAGCTGCCCAGAAGCGGTAAATGCTGGCCTTGATATTTTTATGGTGCCAACAGGCGCGTGGAAGCCGCTATATGAAAATACAATTGCACAAGTAAATGCAGGTAAAATAAGTATGAGCCGCATTGATGATGCGGTTGCACGTATTTTACGCGTAAAGTTACGCGCTGGGTTATTTGATAAACCAAGTCCGGCTAAGCGTCTTTACTCGGGTAAAACAGAGCTTATTGGCGCGCAAGCGCATCGCGAAGTAGCACGCCAAGCTGTGCGCGAATCGCTTGTATTACTTAAAAATAAAAATAACCTATTACCTATCGCAGCTAATCAACGCGTGCTTGTTGCAGGTGATGGTGCCGATAACATAGGTAAACAGTCGGGTGGTTGGAGTATTACGTGGCAAGGGACTAATAATAAAAATGCAGATTTCCCTGGAGCAACGTCAATTTACAAAGGGCTTGAAGAGCAAATATCTGCAGCAGGTGGAAGTGTTACTTTAAGTGCTGATGGTACGTTTGAACAACGTCCTGATGTTGCCATTGTTGTATTTGGTGAGGAACCTTACGCAGAAGGGCACGGCGATAAAGATAACCTTGAATTTGAGCGCGGAAATAAAAAGTCATTAGCACTTTTAAGCTCGCTAAAAGAGCAAGGCATTCCTGTTGTATCTGTGTTTATTTCAGGTCGACCTATGTGGGTGAACAGCGAACTTAACGCATCTGATGCGTTTGTGGCTGCTTGGTTACCAGGTACAGAAGGTGCGGGTATTGCTGATGTGTTATTAAAAGCGGCAGACGGCACCATCCAAAATAACTTTAAAGGTAAGCTATCGTTTTCTTGGCCTAAATCGGCGGTACAAACTGCGGTTAATAAAGGCGATGAAAATTACGATCCATTACTTCCTTATGGTTTTGGTTTAACGTATGGCGATAAAAATGTGCTAGCTGACGACCTTGATGAAGACTCTAAACTTGATAACTCAGGGCTTACAAGTATGGATATACTTGTTGGTGCACCTGTAGCACCATGGCGCTTATTGTTAAAATCGGGCGATGAGCTTTTAGATGTATCGAGTAGTACCCATGAATTTGGTGCAATTAAATACCGTACTGAGGACAAAACAGTACAAGAAGACGCGCGCCAATTTAACTTCAGCGGTGCAGAAAAAGCCAGTGCTGAAATAGTAACAAGCTTTGCAGAAGATACCATTGCCTACGTTGAAGCAAACAGTGTGATTAGCTTTGATATTAAATTAAACGAGGCACTAACGAACGATGTAGCCCTTGCTATGACTTGTTCTGGTGAGTGTGGTGCAAGCATTGATTTAGCAAACGTCGTGGATAAAACTATTGAAAATAAATGGCAGTCAGTATCAATCGATTTAGGTTGTTTTGCTGATAAGGGTGTTAATTTTGCAAACCTAACAAGCCCATTTAGCTTACACAGCAATGGTAAAGCATCAATTTCTGTGGCTAATATTCAGTTTGTGCCAAATAAAGCAGGCGAAGCTACACTTTCATGTAAGTAGTTTATTAACTCTATTGTGTGTATACCAAAGCCCTTCGAATGAAGGGCTTTTTTTATGTAGATGTTTAATACTAACCTGCATAAATACTTGAGCTAATTGATATAACTAAAAAGGAACAAGTCACTATAAATACAAAGGGTTACCACGTTTTTATAGGAAGAACCTTTTTTATAATAGCTTGTAAAATAATTAACACTGCATTAAGAGGTTTTTTTCGTCAAAGCTAACTACTTTATCTCTGCCGGTTTCTTTAGCAAGATAAAGGCGTTTATCAGCCAACGACAGTAAGTCTTTTACACTCATTTTACCATTTACAGAGTGACTCACTCCCGCGCTCACAGATAGTTTTATATGCGCGTTTTGATAATAAAACGGATGCTTAGAAATATTTTCACGTAAGTGCTCTGCATATTCTTTAGCTGCTCGTAGGGAATAGTCTGGTAGTAATATTGCAAATTCTTCACCGCCTATTCTGGCGCAAATACCCTCATCAATAAATTGCTCTTTTATGTGCTGCGCAATCCATTTAATTGCTTGATCGCCCGTGTCGTGGCCGTACTTATCGTTTACATGCTTAAAAAAGTCGATATCTAAAATAATTATAGATACATTTATATCATTGTTATTAGGCTGTTTAAGGACTGCTTTGGCGTTGTTAAAAAAACCTCTGCGATTAAATAACTGTGTAAGAGAGTCGGTATTGGCAAGGTTCGATAGCGTGTATTCACTATTAGAAAATAACAAAAATGGCAGTATAAGAGCACTCAGTGTGGCTAATAGTAAATGACTAATAAGCACAATTTGCAAAGGGGTTGCTACATCTTGAATACTCGAACTAAGTACCGGTATTGATAGAAATATAGCATTTAAAAACATAACTCCACTGTGCACTAAAAAGCAGGTAATTAACGCCTTTTTCTGGGCTTTAGCAACAAAGCTCATGCTTTTGATTAAATAAGCTGTGTAAATAAATAATCCGGCAATTACTAAACTCGTTAGCATTTTTGCTGCACCGAAAGGATAAATTGCCAATAACAATAAGCTAGAAAAACCAAATATGCAGTAAAGAGGCATTAAGCTAATATTTTGTACGTTTTTGTATTTATATAGTCCAACAATAATTAAAAGTGGGCTAGTAATCATTGAAACATTAGCTAAATAGTGGGTTATTAAAGGAAGATCTATGAATAAGCGCAAACATGCTAGTATTTCGGCTAATGCGAATGTGGCACAGGCTAAACCAAATAATAAAAAAGATGTTTGTTTTTTATATTTATAAATTGAGAGAAAAAATAAGCTTATGAATAAGTTAAGGATAAAAGAGAAGAAGATCACAGTAGGCAAATGAAACATGATTTATTCTCTTTATTATAAAATGATGAAATATATATTTAACTAACTGTTGTAATTATTATGTATTAATAAGAAAAGGTCAATTCAGTTAAAAGGATTGCTTTTTCAATTTTTATATTTTACCTCAAGAATTATTAACGCCCGCTAAACCAAACTCTCTAAAGCTGATTTAATATCAGGATGATGAAAACGATAATTATGAACGAGCGCCTTTTTAGGGACTACAAATTGTCCCGTTGTTAGTAAGTCTGACATTTCACCCATTAATAGTTTAAGTACTGCAGTGGGCATAGTGATAAATGCAGGTCGAGAGAGCGCCTCGCCTAAGCTTTTACTAAATTGAGCATTGCTTACAGGGTTGGGGGCTGTTGCGTTAACAGGGCCTGATATTTCTGGGTGTTTAATAATAAAGAGTATTAGCTGAATCATATCGTCGATGTGTATCCACGACATGCCTTGCTCGCCATTACCAATCGGGCCACCCAAGCATAATTTAAAAGCAGGCAACATTTTTCCAAGTGCACCTCCTTTTTTAGCTAAAACAATACCCGTTCGCAAAAGGCATACTCTGGTTTGTTCTGATTGGGCGAGTAGTGCTGCATTTTCCCAGTCTTTACAAAGCTGGTGGCTAAATTCGTCGTGTGGGCTTTCAAAAGTTTCATCAATAGGATTACTATTTTGTCGACCATAAAAACCAATTGCACTGCCAGATATAAAAGTATGCGGAGCAGTACTACAGGCTTTAATAGCTTCACTAATTTGCTGTGTAATATCAATACGACTGTTTCGTATTATTTGCTTTTGTTTGTCGCTCCAGCGTTTATTTACAATCGGCTCGCCAGCGAGATTAATAACGATATCAACAGTGTTAAAGTCAACATCACTAATGTCACTTACCGCTTTAACTTTGTGGCCTAATAATACGTTTGCTTTAGTCGGATTTCGGCTAAGTACAGTAACAGTATTATGATGAAGTAAAAAAGGGCATAAGTGCTTACCAATTAATCCGGTCGCGCCAGTTATAAATATATGCATTATTCATCCTTACAATAAAATAGAAGCAAGTGATTAAAAAACATACTCGCTAGCAAACAGCTTTGCAAATTTATACGTAAAACAGGCTTTTATGATCACTTCGTAATTATTTCATTTAATTACCTTTTGCCTTACACTGGGACGATATAGTTAATAAAAGGATTAATAAATTGGCAAGTTTAACTGGAGTAAATAAAAGCTTAATAGTTTTTGCTTCCTTAGTGGTCGTACTCGCGGGGATAAAAGCGGCGAGTGTAATTATTATTCCGTTTATTTTGGCGGCATTTATTGCCATTATTTGTAATCCGCTTATTAAGTTTTTTGCGCGCTACAAAATTCCTAAAAGCATTGCTGTTATGTTGGTCGTGCTGATTATAGTTGGCTTGGGGGTAAGCCTTGGCGGGCTTGTAGGGCAATCTATCAACGATTTTTCTCAGCAGCTTCCTGAGTATAAAACACAACTTAAAGAAGAATTTGTATGGCTGGTCGATTTAGCATCTCAATACAACATACTGATCAATAAAGATCAGTTAATTAATATGTTCGACCCTGGCAAAATGGTTGATGTGGCCACTAATATGCTCACTGGGTTAGGTGGCGTAATGGCAAACATGTTTTTAATTATTTTAACGGTTGTTTTTATGCTGTTTGAAGGGCCAATGCTGAGCAAAAAAATACATATGGCACTTGAAGACCCTGATAGTAAAATGAAGCAAATTGACCGCTTTTTAGAATCTATTAATTCATACTTGGCAATTAAAACGCTAGTAAGTTTAGGGACGGGTATTATTGCTGCGTTTTACTTATGGATTTTAGACGTTGACTACTTTGTGCTTTGGGGCGTGTTGGCATTTATGTTCAATTACATTCCAAATATAGGTTCAATTATTGCGGCTGTACCAGCTGTATTACTTGCCCTTATTACTCAAGGCCCATTAGTGGCAGGACTTGTTGCTGCAGGATATTTAACAATAAATACGGTAATGGGTAATATTGTAGAGCCTAAATTTTTGGGCAAAGGGCTGGGTCTTTCAACGTTAGTGGTGTTTTTATCATTAATATTTTGGGGCTGGTTATTAGGTACTGTGGGTATGCTTTTATCTGTTCCATTAACAATGATTGTAAAAATAGCCCTAGAAGCCAGTGCAGAAGGTAAGTGGGTTGCCACTTTACTGGGCAGTGGTGAAGACGTTACTAAAAACAACTAACATTTATAACCATCAAGGGCTGTAAAATTAAAACCCTTGATGGTTAAGTTATCAGTAAATACAGGGCTATTAATTAACAAACGATTTAATAGCGTCATCCACTGCGTATATTGCGCCTTCTAAATATCCTGCTTCTTGTTTTGCAAACTCACTCGCTACAAAATGAATGTTGAGGTTACTTAATTGCTCTTCCAAGTTTGAAAAATCAAACTCTGGGTGCCGTGAAGGCTGAGTTTGATCGTCTCTATTAGCTACAAATTTATCCTCTGCCCAGTCTTTAATAAAGTATCCGGTTGCCTTTTCAGCATCCTTACCATAAAAGTAGCTGAGCTGTTGGGCACAGGCTTGAATTAATTGCTCTTGAGTTACTTGGTTTCGTGATAAGTAGGGGACACCTATAAAGCCAAATAATGCGGCGTAATTACTATCCTCAGCACTGGCATCGTGAATTTCGACCATAGGGCCTACGCGGCTAAAGCATTGCCCAGATAAGTTTTTATCACGCCAAAATGCATGTTCAAAAGTAGCTATAAACTTGGCTTGTCCTGCCATCCATGTAGGTACACTACTAAGGTGGTGTATGAGCGTTGGAGTCGCCCATAGTTCAGGTGTTAAATGCGTTGTAACCATACGAGGAGGAATTGCTGAAATTAATTTGCCAGTAGTAAAGTGCTTTATATTGCCTAAGTGATTAACAGTAACTTGCCAGCTATTATCACCTTTTTTAAGCTCAGTGACATTGTGTTCTAATAACACTGAATCAGGATTAAGTTGCTCACATAAGGCAGTTATTAAGGTATTCATGCCGTGTTTGAGTCTAAATAGTTGCATATCTCCAGCACCTGCAATTTGTTGAGGTTGCTTAGAATTAGGTGCTTGATATAACACATCACCTTTATTGTATTGCTCAAATATACTTAAGTTGAGTGACTTTATTAGCGCTTGAATTTTTGGTTGGTGGGGAAATATCCACGTAGGACCCAAATCAAAACTAACATCGTTATTTTTTGGTGATTGCGCGGCAAAAATTCGGCCACCTAATTGCGATTTAGCTTCTAATAATAAGTACTCAATATTAAGTAGTTGTAATTTATACGCACTGTATAAACCAGCAAGTCCGCCACCTATAATAATTACTGGTTTAGTCATCTGTTTATCCATTAGTTTTTAGCAATCTACTAGGGGCTGTTGATCTTTGTAGTACATATATCAATCAGCCCACATTGGTAGCCACATCATAGTAAATGCTAAAGCGA
>NZ_JADYWM010000014.1:0-115092 GCF_015864815.1 Pseudoalteromonas sp. NZS100 | reverse complement strand
TTCAATCTGAGCCATGATCAAACTCTTCAATTAAAAAGTTTTATGTCTTTCGACAGCTCAATGAATTCTGAATTTTTTAATATCTTTCGATATTGAATTGACTGTGCCGAAGCAACTTATAAATAAGTTACTTCTGTTGGTCACTCAGTTTTCAATTGAGACTCTAATTTGTTTGCCTCGCTACCTAAGTAGTTTGGCTGTTAGAACTCAATCTGTACGAGTGCCCACACAGATGATTGCTTTATATTGTTAAAGAACGTTGCGATTATAAATTTAAACTTTATCTCGCTAGGGCTGCGCATATTACGCTTTCCTATTTTTTTGTCAACACTTAAATTTAAACTTTCTAAAAAGATTCAATCTAAGTTTTACTTAACACCCTGAGTTGTTCGTGCCTCGCTATGCGTTGGCGTTTCCCGTCTCAGTGGGGTCGCATTATAGGGAGATCCGAAAACAGATCAACCCTTTTTTGAAGAAAACTTGAAATAATGTGCTGTTAGCACATATTTACATCGAAATGGTTACTTTAAACACTAAAAAGGCCCTGATGGGCCTTTTTAATTAGTTTACTATGAGCTTCCAGCCAAGTTTTCCTTGCTGTTTAGACTCTTGTTGCAGCTCACTGGCCATTAATGGATGATCTTTTAACCAGTTACTTTCAAACTTAAGGTCTAAGACTTCATTTTTAGCAGTTAACTCAAACTTAGGCAGTACATCATCTTGTCTGCGCATTGATAAAATGACTGCTATTCGTAGTAATCTCACTATATATTGCGCTAATAGACTATTTACGCCGAGTGAATTAAAACAACCTTTTGGAAAATCAGATCGATGTGCATCTGCTACCGCTACTATTAATTTATGCTCTGACTGTGAAAAACCAGGCATATCGGTATTTTCCAAAATATAAGCGGTATGTTTATGGTACTGCTTATACTCTATTAGTAATCCAATCTCATGAAGCTGCGCTACCGCTTTTAATAGTGGTAACCCATTTAAGCTTTCAATCGGCCAATCTTTATCAATACTCAGCGCTAACTGCATTGCCAAGCTTGAAACTCGACATGCTTGTTTTTGATCAACATGATAACGGCTCATAAACCCATCAACAGTGCGTTTGCGAATGTCGTTATTATGAAACTCCGGAACCATGCTATATAAAACACCTTCACGCAGTGCTCCACCCGCCAATCCCATTTTTTCTATTTCAAGAGATTCAAATAGTGCGATTAAGATTGCGAGTCCTGATACAAATACCAGTCGACGGTCTTCACTTAACCCTGGAAGGTCTAGCGCTGCAATAGTGCTAAATGCAATTGCTTGATCTTTTATAGTGTTGAGCTTTTCAAGTGTAAGTAAGTCGTCAAGATTTTGCGCGACCATAATTTCTTGAATTGCTTGTACTGTACCAGAAGCTCCAGATGCAATTTGCCATCCAGCTGCTTTATACTCTGGAGAAATTTCATCAATGACTGTACGAGCCGCTTTTATTGCTGCGTTAAAGTTACTCTTACTTAGTTGGCAATCTTTAAAATAGCGTTCAAGATAGGTAACACACCCCATATTGAGGCTTTTGTAATGTAGGGCATCAAATGCTTTACCAATTACAACTTCTGTACTTGCACCACCAATATCAATAACAAGCTGTTTGCCAGTACAAGATGAAGTATGGGCAACACCTTTATAAATTGTGCGCGCTTCTAATTCTCCGCTAATAACATTAATGTTATGACCTAGAATTTTTTCGGCATGATTTTTAAATACGTCGGCGTTAGTTGCTAAGCGTAAGGTAGCTGTTGCTACTATGGTGATGTTTTTGTCTGGGATATCTTGTAGACGCTCAGCAAAAAGGGCAAGGCATTCCCAGCCTCGCTGCATTGCTTCAGTGCTTAATACGTTTCCTTTATCAAGCCCTGCGGCTAATCGGACTTTGCGTTTAACACGTCCAATTGTTTGTAGACCGCCAGCAATTGATTTGGCAATAAGCATATGAAAGCTATTTGAGCCCAAATCAATAACTGCGTACACATTTTTTTGCGGTTTAAGTTGCCCCACCGTTCAAAAACCTCTAGTTACTACTACTTATACAAACGGTCGCTTACGACCGTCCTTTTTGGTAACTATTATTTGGGCGACGTCCGCTGTTATTACTACGGTTACGTGGACCTGTTGAATAGTTGCGCTTTCTTTGAATAATAGGCTGAGTTAAATCATCTAGCAATGCTGTTTTATCATAATGTGATAAAGGAATGCTGTGCTCTATATATTCTTCAATTTCATGCAGGTTGTATGCATATTGCTCACATGCAAAACTAATTGCGTGGCCTGATGCACCAGCGCGGCCAGTACGGCCAATACGATGAACATAATCTTCACAATCGTCAGGTAAATCAAAGTTAAACACATGACTTACTTCTGGAATATGAAGACCACGCGCTGCAACATCGGTCGCAACTAAAAAGTCTAAATCACCTTTGCTGAATTGCGCTAATATAGTTTGGCGTTTTTTCTGGTTTACATCACCAGTAAGCATACCTACACGATGACCGTCTGATTTAAGCCAAGCATATACTGTTTCACAACTGTGCTTGGTATTTGCAAACACGATTGCTTTCTCTGGCCATTCTTCTTCAATTAAGGTTAACAACAGCTTAATTTTATCTTCTTGCGAAGGATGAAATAGCTCTTCTTGAATACGTTTACCCGTTTTAACGTCAGGTTCAATTTGAACATGCTCTGGGTTTGTCATGTGCTCAAAAGCTAATTCTTGTACGCGGTACGATAATGTGGCAGAAAATAATAAGTTTAAACGCTTTGATGTATCTGGCATACGATCGAACATATAGCGAATATCTTTGATAAAACCTAAATCGAACATACGATCGGCTTCGTCCAGCACGACTACCTCAATTTCATTAAGGGTGTAACAGCCTTGCTTATACAGATCAATTAGGCGACCTGTAGTACCAATTAAAATATCAACGCCTTTTTCTAGTTGTGCACGTTGTTTTTCGTAATCTTCGCCACCATATACTAAACCTAAGTTAAGATTACAGTGCGGCGCTAAAATTTTAGCATCTTTGTGTATCTGAATCGCAAGCTCCCGAGTAGGGGCCATGATCAGGGCTCTTGGATGTTTACTAGGTGCTTTGCTAGATTGTAATAACCGATGGCACGTGGCGGTTAAAAACGCCAACGTTTTGCCTGTACCCGTTTGAGCTTGGCCCGCGATATCGCGTCCATCACAAATAAAAGGTAGGCATTTTGCTTGAATAGGTGTGCAATATTCAAACCCATTCTCGGTTAAACCGGCAACCACTTCCGGTGCGATAGCAAAGTCTGAAAACTTTTTATCGGTTAAATGTGTCTTAGTCATAGCGTTTAAGCATAACGTTTAAACTTGCAATAAGAAACAAGAGTGTTTAAATACGCACTAAATATTTCGCCTAACTAAATCGGAGAGCGCAATGAGCGAGAAAATAATCCAAATTACTGACGATAGCTTTGAAGCTGACGTATTACAATCAGACAAACCAGTACTAGTAGATTTCTGGGCTGA
This sequence comes from Pseudoalteromonas sp. NZS100, assembly GCF_015864815.1. Lineage (NCBI taxonomy): Bacteria > Pseudomonadati > Pseudomonadota > Gammaproteobacteria > Alteromonadales > Pseudoalteromonadaceae > Pseudoalteromonas > Pseudoalteromonas sp. NZS100. Next base: position 111,533 of record NZ_JADYWM010000014.1, on the reverse strand, counting down.
ATGGTGTGGACCTTGTAAAATGATCGCCCCTATTCTTCACGAAGTTGCTGATGAATACGACAGCCGTGTGACTGTTGCTAAATTAAATATTGACCAAAATGCTGGCACACCGCCAAAGTTTGGTATTCGTGGTATCCCTACTTTACTTCTTTTTAAAGATGGCCAAGTAGCTGCAACGAAAGTAGGTGCTCTTTCAAAAACTCAACTTATCGAGTTTTTAGAAAACAACATCTAACGGTAAGCTAGAACAATAAAAAGGGCTTTTTTGCCCTTTTTTAAATTTATTTTGTATAAAGACTGGACGCTTTGCCAGTGAACTGCTAGTTTATAAAGCCAACTAATCCTTAGTTATATTCAACAAACCTCACTCAACGATCAAAGCGATTTTGAGTATGACAACTGTAATAAAGAACCCACCAATATGCATTTACGCGAATTAAAAGACAAGTCGATTAAAGAGCTTGTAGACTTAGCTGAGTCCATGGGGCTCGAAAACGTAGCCCGCTTAAGAAAGCAAGATATCATTTTTGCCATTCTTAAATCCCATGCCAAAGGCGGAGAGAATATCTTCGGCGGCGGTGTATTAGAGATTTTACAAGATGGTTTCGGCTTCTTAAGATCATCAGAAGCCTCTTACTTAGCTGGGCCAGATGACATTTATGTTTCACCTAGCCAAATTCGCCGTTTCAGCATGCGTACTGGCGATTCAATTTCAGGCCTTATTCGTCCACCTAAAGACGGTGAACGTTACTTTGCTTTACTCAAAGTAAATGAAGTTAACTTTGATAAACCTGAAAACTCTCGAACTAAAATTCTTTTTGAAAACCTTACCCCACTACATGCAAACGAACGTTTTCGCATGGAACGTGGTAACGGCAGTAAAGAAGATATTACAGCCCGTGTACTTGATTTAGCATCTCCTATTGGCCGCGGCCAACGTGGCTTGTTAGTAGCTCCGCCAAAAGCGGGTAAAACAATGCTACTTCAAAACATTGCACAATCAATTACGCATAATCATCCTGATGTAACATTAATGGTTTTACTTATTGATGAACGTCCGGAAGAAGTAACAGAGATGCAACGCCTAGTAAAAGGTGAAGTTATTGCATCAACGTTCGATGAGCCAGCTTCTCGTCACGTACAAGTTGCCGAAATGGTTATCGAAAAAGCAAAACGTTTAGTTGAACATAAAAAAGATGTTGTTATCTTATTGGATTCAATCACTCGTTTAGCACGTGCTTATAACACCGTTATTCCTTCATCAGGTAAAGTACTTACTGGTGGTGTTGACGCTAACGCATTACATAAACCTAAGCGCTTCTTTGGTGCTGCACGTAACGTTGAGGAAGGTGGTAGCTTAACAATCATAGCTACAGCGCTTATCGACACTGGCTCTAAAATGGATGAAGTTATCTACGAAGAGTTTAAAGGTACTGGTAACATGGAACTTCACCTTAACCGTAAAATTGCGGAAAGACGTGTATTCCCTGCTATCGACTTTAATCGTTCAGGCACTCGTCGTGAAGAATTACTAACAAAACCAGATGAGCTTCAAAAGCTTTGGATTTTACGTAAAATTGTTCATGACATGTCAGAAATTGATGCGATGGAATTCTTAATCGATAAACTATCGATGAGCAAAACCAATGATGAATTTTTTGATTCGATGAGACGCCAATAAAGCGTCTTAGCTGAATAAAAAAAGCGCCTTAGGCGCTTTTTTTATGTCGGGATTAAACACAGTTTAACTTTCATTATACTTTTTAAGTACACTCTGCAACGTATCAACGAGCGCTTTAAAGTCATTCGCACTACTTTTTTGGGTCCTGCGTAAAAGGGCTCTATCTAAACTTTGAGCTGATTGCGCAATTTCATCTAAACCAAACATTTGCGCCGCTCCTAAAATGCGATGGCTATCTTTTTGTAGCGCGGCTAAATCTTCACTTATAAAATGCTGAGTAATCGTTTCACTCTCCAAAGCAAAGCTTTGCTTAAAACTAATGACAAGATCGCTCATATCAACTTCATTTTGCTTTGTAATTGGCTGATCTTCTGCACTATATAGGTGGCTGGAAAGCGCTTTATAAAATGACTCTTTATCTATCGGTTTACCTAAGTAACCACTAAACCCTAACTCTAAATAGCCATCCACTTCATGACTCATAGCATTTGCAGTTAAAGCAAAAATAGGCTGCTCAAAACCACACTGTTTTAATAGCTGAAAAGCAGAACGCCCATCCATCACAGGCATTTGAATATCGAGTAGCACTAAATCAGGATACTCTTTTAAGCACTGCTCTACCGCTTGCTCACCGTTTTCAACGGCAATAACCTCGAGCCCCATTGAACGTAAATAGCGGCTTATTAACCTTCGATTATCAGGGTGATCTTCTGCAAGTACAACACGCCCTGCCAATTGCTTATTTACCTTTGGAGCACTTTGAGTTTCAATCAGGCTTTGCGATTTATTTACTTCTGCGCACGGTAAAAAGAACGAAAACTGACTGCCCTTTTTGTATTCGCTTTGTACACTGATATAACCGCCCATCATCGCGGCTAATTGTTGCGATAAGCTAAGGCCTAACCCTGTCCCCCCAAAGCGACGGCTAATACTGTTATCAGCTTGGCTAAAGCATTCAAAAATAAGCTTTAACTGTTTAGAGCTCATACCAATACCGGTATCTTTTACAATAATCACTAGCCCTTGTTCACTCTTATTTAAAGCAATAATGATTTGGCCAGCGTGAGTAAACTTAATAGCATTAGCACATAAATTTATAAGAATCTGTTTTACGCGTATTAAATCCAGCTTAGTGTAAAACTCATTACCCACTTGATTGTCTAAAATGAGGCGTAGATTTTTTGCTTTTGCTTGAGTGATAAACATTGCATGTACGTCATTTACAAGCTCTACAATATCAAAGCACGAAATATTTAACTCTAATCTATTGGCTTCAATTTTACTTAAATCGAGCACGTCGTTTATTAAGCTTTTTAAATGGTCACTGTGACGCTGAATTACTCTTAGTTCATCTTTAAGTGACTCAGGCTCATATAATTCATTAATTAAAGCATCTGTTTGCCCTAAAATAGCCGTTAGTGGAGTGCGGATTTCGTGGCTAATATTGGCCAAAAACTGGCTTTTAACATCGTTAGCTTCTCTTAGCTCCTGTGCTATTGCCTGTAACTCGGCAGTGCGCTGCGTAACTTGCTCTGTTAACTGCTGCTTAGCGCGTTTTTCTGCGCCACGGCGGTAAAGCGCAATACCAGTTACAACAACCAAAAGTAATAGTAAAAAAGAGAATAAAGTAAGCTGAGAACGCTGCGACATTTTTAGCTCTTGCACACGTCGATCTTGTTTAAGTTTTTCTATCTCTTGGTTTAATTGGGTTGCTTTAAATTGATGCTGAAGTACCGCTAGTGCATTTATAATTGCTGTACTTCTGAGCTTTCGTAGCTCACTAATATATTCTTGTTGCAAGGCCATTGCGCTTGAATAATCGCCTTTACTGGCTTCAAGTAGTGCTTTAGTCCCTAAACCCTCCCTAATTATTCGCTCACTGCCATATTCGTGGGCAAGTGAAATAGCTCTATCTAAACTTATTTTCGCCTCTTCTAAGTTGCCTTTAACAAACTGAATTTTACCAAGTGCATGTAGCGCATTAAGCTCTAAATTATGGTTACCTATTTTAAGCGCATAGTACTCACCTAATTTAGCTTGCTCGTACGCTTCATCTACTTTTTTTAACACTAAATTAGTATTTGCCAAGTTGGTATATTGCGTAGATAACTTATTGTAATCATTGGCTGAAATATAATAACGCAGCGCTAGCTGGTAATAATGAAGTGCCAAGTCAAATTGATTACTCTCCATATGAGCAACACCCATATTGTTGTATACCTGCGCAATACCGCTTTTATCATCTAACCGCTGATAAACTTTAAGTACATCTTGATAAAGACTAAATGCACTATCGTAGCGTGATAAGCGTATATAAACGCCTGCTATATTAAGTAATATGTCGGTTTGATCTTGCTCACTACCGTGCGCTTCGTAAATAGCTTTTGCCTTTAAGTAAAACTCTAGGGTATCGCCTAGCTTATTCATATTAAAATAAGCCAAACCAATATTATTTAGTAAATTTGCTTGTTCAAGTAGTTGTTCATTTTTTTCAGCTAATACTAGGGTGCGGGTATATTCACTTATGGCCTTTTGAAATAAGCCTTGGTAAAAAAGTGCTACACCTTGCATTTTTATTGCACGAAAGTGCTCGTCAGGAAAGAAAGTATCTGAAGTGTTTTTTTCTAATAATTTAAAATAGTGTAAAGATTCTTTAAAATTATCAGCCGATAACGCACTATTACCTAATGCCGAATAAACAGCGACACGCTCTTTTTTAGAAACGTTTTTATTAGCAAGTAACGTATTTGCTAATTGTAATTTAGGCTCCCACTGCACTTCGTTTTTGAATTGCTCAAATAACGAATCACTATTTTGGGCATAGCTAGGAGCTATTAGTACACAGCATATAGTAAATAAGAGGCATTTAAACTTGCCCAGCATAATTTTAATCCTTCAAACCGTTACTTATATCAGTGTAATCTTTATTGAAGATACACTAACTACTAGGGCCTAAACAATGCTTAACCCACTGATTGATGAGATTTTTGAGCTGATATTAACAAGGCAGGTTTGGCAAGTTCATACTTTAGCAGCAGAACTGACAAACCGCAGCGCAATAACAACACTCGATAAAAGCCCTGAACGTGATTTATTTAAACGTAACTTTTTAATTATGAATGCATTGTACCAACTGCAGGCACAATTACGCCCTCAAAGTTTACTCATTTCAACTCTGCATATCGAGCTTTTAGAAAAAGAAGATAATAGTTTAGTAACAACGAACGAAAATTTGCGAGATTATTATTTAGATTGGCGTAATTACGATACCGGTGAAGAGAAAATTGATGAGCTTTTGAATAGTTTTTGGCGTCAGTTTAAAACGATATCACCACAACAAGTATTAAATGACAATGAATTTAAAGCGTTGGCTTTAGAATGGAAGTTACCTGAAAATTTCACTCTTAAAAACGTTCAAAAGCGCTGGAGACAACTTGCATTACAGATGCACCCAGATAAACCAAATGGTTGTGAAGTTAAGTTTAAAAAAATAAAATTACAATACGAGCAGCTAAAGGTAGCTGCTCGCTAATTTGTTAATTTAGCTATTTAAATTAACGAGTAAGGCGACGAGCGCGTATTTTACGCCCTTTAATGTTGCCTTCGGTTAGTTTGCGAAGTGCTGGTTTTGATGAGTTACGTTCAACAGCAACAAATGCTACGTTATCAAGTACGTTAATTTTACCTACTTGACGACCTGCAACCCCATCCTTACCTGTCAGAGCACCAAGAATATCGCCTGCACGTACTTTTTGCTTTTTACCTGAATCAATCATCAAAGTAACCATTTCAGGGCGGTACGGCGGTTTATCTAATAAATTAAACGGCGGCATTTGCTCTGGAGTAATATCACGCTCGTAATGATCGCCAATTTGTGCAATTTTAAACGCTTCAGCTTCACCGTAAATAGAACAAGCAATGCCCTTTTTACCAGCACGTCCAGTTCGGCCAACACGGTGAACATGTGTTTGCGTGTCATGTGCTAAATGGTAGTTAATAACCATATCCATGTCATCAATATCTAAACCTCGTGCAGCAACATCGGTTGCAACAAGTATTGAAGCACTTTTATTTGAAAAGTGAATTAGCGTACGTTCACGATCGCGTTGCTCTAAATCACCGTGCAATGCAACAGCGCTGAAGCCTTCGTCAGCTAAATCATCACACACTTGTTGAGTTTCTACTTTGGTATTACAAAATACAACACAGCTTTGTGGTGTAAATTTAAGAAGTAATAACTTAAGCGTTGGATAGCGCTGCTTATTGTTATCCATTTTGTAGAAGTACTGCTTAATTGTGCTTTTGGCTTGCTCTTCTTCTACTTTAACCATTTCTGGATTTTTAAGTACACGCTTAGCAATTGCTTCAATAGCTCTTGGGAAAGTAGCACTAAATAACAATGTTTGACGATTTTGTGGAATACGCTCAATAATTGCATCAAGTGTGTCTTGAAAACCCATATCAAGCATTTGATCAGCTTCATCAAGCACCAATGTTTCCACATCATCTAAACGTAGAGTACCTTTACGAATATGGTCATCAACACGCCCTGGCGTGCCAACAATAATATGCGCGCCATGTTCAAGTGAACCTATTTGCGGGCCAATTGAAACACCACCACATAACGTCAATATTTTAATGTTATGAATGCCGCGCGCTAATTTACGCATTTCTACCGCAACCTGCTCGGCAAGTTCGCGAGTCGGACACAAGACTAAAGATTGAATACGAAAGCGTTTTACGTTTAATTTAGCTAACACACCCAAGCTAAACGCAGCAGTTTTACCTGAACCGGTTTTTGCCTGAGCAATGATGTCTTTACCAGCAAGTACAGGCGGCAAACTTTGCGCTTGTACAGGTGTCATGTGGGCATAGCCAAGTGTTGATAAGTTATCAACGAGTCCAGCCGGTAAAGCCAAAGATGAAAAAGCAGTTGAAGTCACAGTAAGTTCCATAGCAATAAAATAACATGGGAGAAAGCCCCACTAATATGCAGCTTATAATAGCAGAATTCGTAATTGGCAACCATTAACAAACACATTATAAAACATGTTAATGAAAGGCGTTGAAAATGATAGTAGTTTGCATTAAGATCGCGATTGTTTTTTACATACCTGCGCTGGAAGCAATTAATGAAACTGAATTCTATTTACATAGCACTATTAGCAAGCATTACAACAAGCACATATGCAAACACTACCGACCTTGAACGCATAGAAGTAAAGGGAAGCTACTTTAACGATTACAAAGTAGATAACGCTAATGGCGCAATGAGAACATCAGCTTCATTACTTGAAACTGCACAATCTGTCACTGTAATAACCGACACTATTATTAGCGAACAGCTTGCCACTACACTTGGCGAAGTACTCACAAATGACGCAAGCTTAACTGCAGGCTCACAACAACGAAATCGTGAAGTATTTAACTTACGCGGCTTTGAGCTAAGCTCATCGACAGGTTATTTACGCGACGGTCATCAGCATTGGTCGCACTATCAGCAACCAATCGAAATTTTGCAACAAGTTGAAGTAATTAAAGGCCCATCAAGCATTTTATATGGTCAGTCAGGCCCAGGTGGCTTGGTTAACATGGTAACTAAAAAGCCTACAGCACAAACATTATTTAATGCCAGTGCCGATGTAGATCAGCATGGGTCAACGCGCTTTATGGTTGATGCTGCAGGTGCATTAACTGAATCAGAAGATTTACGTGCTCGCGGGATTTTAGTAAAGCAAGACGTTGACTACTGGCGTGAATACCAAAATGGTGAAAACCGTGAGCGTGACCGCTTTTTAGGTGCTTTAGTTGTAGATTACGATATTAGCGATAACGCATTAGTACGTGTGCATTACGACCGCACAGATGACGAAGCAGGTTTAGATACTGGTGCATGGATAGATGATAATGCTAATGTAATTGGTAGCGATAAAACAATCCGTGATATGTCTTGGGCGTTTACCGATATTACCGTAGAAAACCTAGGTGTAGACCTAGAAGTATTTTTAACCGATAACTGGCAAGTAAAACTTGGCTATAACGAACAAACGTTTGAGCGCCAACGCTTTGAGTCAGCACCTCGCATGCCTAGTGGCTTTGCTGAAGGTGACAGCTATGAATCTCGTCCTTACGACCGTTTTGACGATTGGCAATTTAAAACTGCATTTATTGATTTTATTGGGGAATTTAAAACAGGTAGCTTACAGCATCAGTTTTTAATTGGCGCAAACTCGCTAGATTACTACTACGGGCAACGCCGTACTTCTGCTGACTACTTTGATTTTTCTGCAGGACAAGCAGAACCATCACGCCCATCTGTAAGTTATAAAACAGATGATACAGTAAGCGAAACTGAATACGACTATTACGGTATTTACGTTCAGGACTTAATTTCGTTCTCACCACAATGGCAATTATCGCTAGGTGGCCGTTACGATAAACAAACACGAGAAGGTGCAGATAACGAGTCATTTGTACCAAAGGTAGGTGTGCTTTATCATCCAAATACTTCGGCAACTATATATGCTAGTTACTCAGAAGGTTTTGAGCCTCAAGGTAGTGAAACTCTGATTGATGAAACCGATGTAAATAATGGCATGAAGCTAGATGCCATTACCTCAGAGCAAAGAGAGATTGGTATTAAATGGCAATTATTTGATGACCGTTTACTGCTTACAGGTGCAATTTTTGATATTAGTAAAGAAGGCACACTTGTTAGCGAACAGCTTGAGACACCTATTGGCTCATTCACAAGTGAAACAAACCAAGTGGGTGAACAACGCCATAAAGGTGTTGAAGTAAGCGCACAAGGTGCTGCTACCGACCGCTTATTTGTTATGGCATCAACTATGTATCTAGATGCTAACTTTGAACGCGATGAAGTATTGGAAGGTAAGCGCCCTACCGATGCACCAAAATGGTCGGCATCTCTGTGGACTCGTTATGAATTAAACGACGCCATTGCCATTAACGCTGGCGCTTTTTACGAAGGCGAGCGCTTTGCAGATAGCGATAATACAATTACTAAAGATGCATATACACGTGTTGATGTTGGCGCCACTTATAAGTTTAACTTAAGCAATACCGATATTAACTTACGCCTTAACATCGAAAACTTATTTGATAAAAGCTATTTAGGTGGTGGCGGCACGAGTAATGTAACTGTTGGCGAGGGCACAAATCTTCGTTTAGCAGCGCAATTTAGCTTTTAATTAAATGCTTAAATAACAGCTTTAAAATATAGCCCGCGTACATTTACGCGGGCTTTTTTATATCTAAACGTTTATACCTAACAGCATTAAACCTATTACAAAGCCTATTCATCTCATCTATTTTTTATCATGTTTGTTACATGTTCTAATAGCGCTAATTATTAAAAAGGCTTACCCAAATGAAAAAATTAATTACCGCACTGCTGCTTACTAGCAGTATGGCTGCAAACGCTAACAACGCCGAATTTACCCAAAAGCAATTACAACAAGTCAATGAAGTGCGCACCTCTGCTCTAAATAGTGATTTAAGCTATAAATTACTAGAGTCATTAACAACTGAAGTAGGACCTCGCTTACCTGGTACTGAAAATGATAAAAAAGCAGTGGCATGGGCTAAATCTAAATTTAATGAGCTTGGTTTTGATAAAGTATGGCTTGAAGAAGCGACTTTTCCTGAATGGCGCCGTTATAGCGAAAGCGGAAAAATACTAACACCAAGCGAGCAACCTCTACATTTAACTGCATTAGGTAACAGTATAAGCACGCCTAAAGGTGGGATCACTGCATCAGTAGTCTTGTTCGAAACACTTGATGAGTTAATTGCAGCACCAGCAAATAGCCTAAAAGGTAAAATTGCGTATATTAATTACCGCATGAACCGCGATATAGACGGGAATGGTTACGGACCTGCTGTAAAAGCACGTGGCACAGGCGCTATAGAAGCGTCTAAAAAAGGGGCTGTTGCCTACATGATGCGCTCGGTAAGTACTGGTCATCATCGTTTTGCACACACTGGCGGTAGTTACTACAAAGAAGGTGTTACAAAAATACCTAATGTAACCATTGCTAATCCAGATGCCGATCAAATAGCACGACTCATTGCTTTAGATAAAGACGTATCGGTAAATATTAATGTGCAAACCGAAAGCCTTGGTGAAGGCACTGGTTATAACGTTATTGGCCAATTTAATGGTACCGAAAACCCTGAGCAATATGTATTAATTGGCGGGCATTTAGATTCTTGGGACTTAGGGACTGGCGCACTAGATGACGGTGCAGGCGTTGCGCTAACAATGGCAGCCGCTAAACATATTAGCGATGTAAAACGTCCTAAGCGAAGTATTCGTGTGGTACTTTTTGCAGCTGAAGAGCTAGGTCTTTGGGGTGCAAAAGCTTATTTTGCAGAGCATAAAAACGAGCTAAGCAATATTGTTGCAGCCGCTGAGTCTGATTTTGGCGCCGATGTTGTATATGCTTTTGAATCGAACGTAAGCGCAGAGTCACTTCCTGTAGTTCGCGCTATAGCAAAAGAACTTGCGCCGTTAAATATTGAGCACATTGGTAAAAACCAAGCGAATGGTGGCCCCGATCTAATTCCACTTAAAGCAGCAACGTCAGCGCCTATTTTTGAACTTGCTCAAGATGGAACAGATTACTTTGATTACCACCATACAGCTGACGATACGCTTGATAAAGTAACACCTGCTAAGCTTCGTCAAAATACCGCTGCATATGCTGTATTTGCTCTAATGGCTGCCGATGCAAAAACCACTATCAAGCCTAAAGCTCAAAATAAGTAATAACAGACATACTTACTTACAGTTTGTAGCTTTAACTAACACGCTTCTTGTTTTACCTTTAGGTAATTAAACAAGGAGCGTGCTTTATGTTACTTTTCAACACGAGTGAATCATTTCCACATTTTGCACAAACAACACGCTGCCCTCATTGTCAAAGCGACGCCTACCATTTAGTAAATAAAAGCCGCTATTTACGGTTTAGTATTTTACCTATGCTTGCCTTAAAATTAAGTTATAAACGCGAGTGCTATCAATGCGGAAAAAGCGAACCTGTAAAAATAACGCAACTACCGTTAATAGAAAAACTAAGCCTACCTAAATACTTTATTGGTGTATTTTTATTACTTTGGATTGTTTTATTTGTTTATCAACAGCACCTTAATAGCGAGACTCAAAAGAAAAACTATTTAAATACGCCTAAAATATATGATACCTACTTAGTACACGCCGACAAATTTACACACGAGCCCTGGACCCTAACCAATTTAAGAATTGCTCAAGTTTTAAATTTTGACGAACAATTTATTACCTTTCAGATAAGCAACTACAGCTATAAACGTAATAATAGTATTACTTTGGCAATGCGTACTAGCCAGCTAATTCAAGACAATTACTTTTCCACTAAAACAATCACCCTCCCTCGCGATGAAGTAAAGCGTTTGTATAAAGACGAAGCTATTTACGACGTACTGCGCCCTTATGCCAACATCCTTTATGGTGGGTTTGTGATGCATCCTCCCAAACCTAAGCCACTATATAAAGGCTTAAAGCTCGATAAAAACAATCAACAAGGCATTATTTACTTTAAAGATGGTTTGTTTGTTGAAGCATTTAATAGCTTTAAACAAGCTGCTGAAGCGGGCTCTCAATGGGGGCAATTAAATTTAGCGCAAATGTATCGTGATGGTCAGGGAATAGATCAGGATCAACAGCAGGCTATTTATTGGTACAAAAAGGCTATTGAGCAAAAAAATACTAAAGCACAATTTGAATTGGAATCTCTTTGTAAAATAGCTAGCTGTGAATGAGTGAATTTAAATATAGCTGGCGCAACAAGTACGCCAGCTATAAACTATTTTTTAAATAACTTTGTATAACCTACATGTATAAGCACAACAACTAAGCCGGCAATAACACCTAGCAAACCATCAAACAAGAGAGGCGCTAATACTTCTCCTGTGCCGCCAGCAACAGACTGAGCATAGCTCGTTACATCGACTTGAGTATGATGCAGTAACTCAACACCATGCACTAAAATCCCGCCGCCTACTAAAAACATTGCAATGGTGCCCGCAAATGCTAAAAACTGCATCAACCTAGGCGCTGCTGCGAGCAAGCCTTTACCAAGTAACTCTTTAAATTTATTAGCTGACACTTTAGATTGGTTGAGTAAATAAAGTCCTGCATCATCCAGCTTTACAATACCGGCCACCAAGCCATAAACGCCAATCGTCATTATAATTGCGATAACACAAAGCACTAAAGCTTGATTAAGCAATGTAGCACCTGCCACAGTACCTAAAGTAATCACAATAATTTCGGCAGAAAGAATAAAGTCGGTTCTTATTGCCCCTTTTATTTTTTGTTTTTCGTACTCAACTAAATCTAATTTCTCACCCTCGTCTACCGCTTCACTGTTATGAGGCAAAAACTTAGCAAATACTTTTTCAGCTCCCTCAAAACATAAAAACAAACCACCCATCATTAAAAGCGGTGTTATTAACCAAGGCAGCCATACGCTTATTAATAAAGCAGCGGGTACGAGTATCGCTTTATTTAAAAATGAGCCCTTTGCCACAGCCCAAACAACCGGTAATTCACGCTCTGCTGCTACACCTGTAACCTGCTGTGCATTGAGCGCTAAGTCATCGCCTAATACACCCGCTGTTTTTTTTGTTGCTACCTTACTCATTGTCGCAATGTCATCAAGTAAAGTGGTTATATCATCTAATAACGTTAAAAGGTTAGTGCCTGCCATAAAGCTTCCGAGCTCAAGAAATATTGCTATAAACATAACTTAAAGCGCTACTTTCACCAACGGTTAATTTTGCTTTGTTATTCTTACATTAGATTAAAATTTTGCCCTGTGTTTTAACTAACGTTTAAAGAAGATGGGAGGAAAAATGAAAGTATATTTAGCATTAATCGCTATTTTACTAAGCTTAACCGCATGTAGTGATTTAAAAACCAGTACTGCTTACCAATGCGATGATGAGAGCGTAAAACTCAATATTATTAATAATTCTGAAGCCGAACTTATCTTTAACAATAAAGTGCATGTACTTAATCACGAAAAAAGTGCATCAGGGAATAAATATATAAGTGAAGAGGTACTGTTTTGGGGTAAGGGCAATGAAGCCATGTTAATCATTGCAGGTAAAAAAAGACAGTGCACTAAGGCTTAACATAAAAGCAACCAACAAATCACAATAATGCTACAATAATTAAAGACCCATTATTGTGATGAAGTTATGCGTTCAATTGCGATCAAACATAAAATAATTTTAGCCTTTACAGCCATTGGCATATTGGTGCTAACAAGTAGTGTATTTTTTTATTGGTCATTAAACAAAATTAGCGTTAACAATACCCGTACCGAAAAATTAGCGGTTCCGGTACAACAGTTCAGCAAAGATTTAAGGCTATCATTACTGTCTATTACCAAATTTAACGCCTTAGCTTACAGCCAAGCAAACCTTGATTTACTTCAACAAAATAAAAAACAGGCGCAAGTTGAGCAACAACAATTTAGCGATATGCTCAATTTGTTAAGCACCCAACTAAATCAACAAATAACAATGCAAAATTTACTCACCAGTACCAACGCAGGTTTCGAGCAACTGACTGAAGTAAGTGTCGCAATGTTCAGCGCTAAAGAGCTTAAGTTTGTAGCGCAAAATTCCACCATAGAATTATCAGCAACGTTTAACGAGCAACTTTACAATTTAAGTTCTAACTTACTTGATATAGAACTTTTAGAAGTGCCTGTAAAACAGCAGGCATTACTTAATGCTATGTTTGGAACAGCGACCCGTATAGACGATTTATTGTTTAACTTAAGTAATAATATAAAAAGCATTACTCAAACTACAAGTATCAATGATTTAAATAGCCATCAGCAAGATACCCTATTTCTACTAGATAACATCCAACCTAATTTCACCTATTTAGAGCAACAAGCGCTACCTTTTAATAATGCGTTTAATGCTAAAAATTTAACGGCTAAGTTTAATCAATTAAGAGAGTTACTTAACAACGATACAGGAATTTACGCCCAACAAAATAAAGTACTCAAAAGTGCTATTGCTGCGGCTCAAAATTTTGAACACTTTCAACAGCAATTTATAACAACAGAAGGTCAGCTTATTGAACTTAATAAATTGGCTGATGAGCGCTTTAATGCCTTACAAACTAATGCAAAGGCCGCCATAAATACAGGGATTAGTTCTGTAGTAATTATTACGATTGTTTTAATTATATTGATTATCGCTATCTCTATTTTTACAACTCGCGCAATGCTAAAACCGCTTAAAAAAGTAAACAGCGATTTAGCCCGAATCGCCTCAGGTGATTTATCAAAGCGAAGCCGCCCACGTAGTAAGGATGAATTTGGTACTTTGCTAAATAACATAAATAGACTCAGTGAAGACCTTACTAACCTAATTGGTGCAATTAGTAGCGACGCCCACGAACTAGACAGCAGCGCTATTAAAACCAGTGAAAAAGGTCAGCAAATGACGGTTGTTGCACAACAGCAGTTAAAGCGAAGCGCGCAGGCAACATCGCTTGCACAAAATATGCTAATCAACTCACAAGCGGTTTATGAACAAGCAGATAAAACATCAAGTGAAATAACAAACGCATCGCAATTTGCAAATGATGTAAACGAGATTGCTAATCAAAATAGTCTAAGTATAGAAACTTTATTACAGCGTCTTGATAAAGCAGTAGGCAGCACAGAAGAGCTCGCACAGTACACTCAGCTTATTGAAGCCATTGTTGAAACAATTAGTAGCATTGCAGAGCAGACTAACTTACTTGCACTTAATGCTGCAATTGAAGCAGCGCGAGCGGGTGAAAACGGACGCGGGTTTGCTGTAGTTGCTGATGAGGTTCGATCATTAGCTGCACGTACACAAACCTCGACTAGCGAAATAAACACCATGATCCAAACATTGCAACAACACACTAAAACAACTCAAGAACACATTACTGATGGCCAACACCAAGCCAAGCAATGTGTTAAAAACAGCACTGAACTAAATAAAGCCGTAGAGCGTATTAAAAGCACATTGTTGTCTGTTAATCAGATGAGTGAGCAAATTGCTCATGCATCACATGAGCAATTGACTAACAGTGGCGACATTCAACAAATAATGGCAAAGGTGACAGAGCAAGCAACCTTGAATGCCCAAAACGCGACAACCCTAGCAAGCGAAAGTGAAGACGTAAACCAACTTGCACACTCTTTAACGAGTGCCGTAGAGCGCTTTAAGTTTTAAGTGCAAGTAATGACTTGGCTTGCATGAAATGGGTATAATACTTTAACTCTTTTGCTTAATAGCGGCCCACAATGAAATATAAAGATCTACGTGATTTTATCGATTTGCTTGAAAAAAAAGGCGAACTTAAACGTATCACCCAAGAAATCGACCCGTATCTTGAAATGACCGAAATATCTGATCGCACCTTACGTGCAAAAGGTCCTGCGTTATTATTTGAAAACCCAAAAGGCTACGATATGCCGGTGCTTACCAACTTATTTGGTACACCAAAACGCGTAGCAATGGGCATGGGCCAAACAGATGTTAGCGAGCTTCGCGAAGTGGGTAAGCTACTCGCTTTTTTAAAAGAACCTGATCCACCAAAGGGTATTAAAGAAGCACTAGGCGCTATACCTATTTTTAAGCAAGTGCTTAATATGCCTGCAAAAGAAGTTAAAAAAGCACCTTGCCAGCAAGTAGTTTTAGAAGGTGATGATGTAGATTTAACTAAATTACCTATTCAACATTGCTGGCCAGGTGATGCAGCGCCATTAATTACTTGGGGCCTTACCGTTACTAAAGGGCCTTATAAAAAGCGCCAAAATTTAGGTATTTATCGCCAGCAATTATTAGGCAAAAATAAAATAATTATGCGCTGGTTGTCACATCGTGGTGGCGCGCTTGATTTTCAAGAATGGTGTAAAGAAAACCCAGGGCAACCCTACCCTGTATCGGTAGCATTAGGTGCCGATCCTGCCACTATATTAGGTGCCGTAACGCCTGTACCTGACACTCTAAGCGAATATGCATTCGCTGGCTTATTACGTGGCAGCAGAACCGAAGTTGTAAAATCTATTTCAAATGACCTACAAGTCCCTGCCAGTGCAGAAATAGTACTTGAAGGTTACATAATGCCTGGTGAAATGGCGCCAGAAGGCCCTTATGGTGACCATACCGGTTACTATAATGAAGTCGATGACTTTCCAGTAATGACGGTCACTCATTTAACGCATCGTAAAGATCCTATTTATCACAGCACATTTACCGGCCGTCCGCCTGATGAGCCTGCTATTTTAGGTGTGGCACTTAATGAAGTGTTTGTGCCGATACTACAAAAGCAATTCCCTGAAATTGTCGACTTTTACCTTCCGCCTGAAGGGTGCTCATATCGCATGGCGATTGTAACAATGAAAAAACAATATCCAGGCCATGCTAAGCGCGTGATGATGGGAGTTTGGTCGTTCTTACGCCAGTTTATGTACACCAAATTTGTAATCGTCTGCGATGACGATGTTAACGCCCGCGATTGGGAAGATGTTATTTGGGCTATAACAACCCGAATGGATCCAGCGCGTGATACAACATTAATAGAAAACACACCTATTGATTATCTCGATTTTGCATCACCAGTCTCAGGTCTTGGTTCAAAAATGGGAATGGATGCTACCAATAAATGGCCTGGCGAAACCACCCGCGAATGGGGCGAGCCTATTGTTATGGATAAAGACACCAAAGACCGCGTAGATGATATTTGGGAAAGCCTTAATATTGTTTAAGTGTTTATATGTAAGTACATATCAGGCTATAAAATAACCCTGCAGATATGCTAGAATCGAGCTATTCGATTGCGTATCTGCTGTTACAAGCGCTGCTAAAAGGTAAAAAATGCAAACATTAAAAGCTGAAGTTGTAGCTATCAGCCCACTTACAGAATTTGTTCATAAAGTAATTTTAAAGCCACAACAACCGGTGACCTTTGAAGCTGGCCAATACATGCAACTCGTATTAGGCGAAAAAGACAAACGTGCTTTTTCTATAGCTAGTCGCCCTTCACAGTGCGATGCAATAGAACTGCATATTGGCGCCTCAGGTGCCGATTCGTATGCAATGCAATCGTTAGAGCATTTACGAAACGCCCATACCACAGGGCAGTTAGTAGACATTGAAGCTGGCTTGGGTATTTCACAGTTGCGCCTGCAATGTGAGCGCCCTATTATTTTACTCGCCGGTGGTACTGGTTTTTCATACGCAAAATCAATGGCTGATCATTTAGCTGAAATAAAATGCGACCGTCCTGTGTTGTTTTACTGGGGCGTAAAAGAAGAATCTGCTTTATACGCACATACAGAAATGCAAACATGGGCAGATAGCCATGAGAACTTTAAGTTTATTCCTGTAGTAGAAAATCCATCTGCTAATTGGCAAGGACACACTGGCTATGTACACAAAGCAGTAATGCAAGATATTGTGTCACTAGAACCATACGATATTTATATGGCAGGTCGTTTTGACATGATAGGTATTGTCCGTGATGACTTTATTACTCATGGTGCAATTCGTGAAAACATGTACGCAGATGCATTCGCATTTATCAAATAATTGAAATTTACTTTCAGTTATAAATAAAGGCACCTAATCGGTGCCTTTATTTTTATAACAACAAACATTTAATAGTTAAAACCTATCAACTCCATCAATATAAACAATTTCCTAAATCTCTATCTATAAACCATACTTTGTATAGAACATCAGCGGGAGAGACCCAAATGCTAAATACAAAAGTAAAAGATTTTATGCAACGCAAATTGCCAAATATCACACCAGATACAGAAATGACGACAGCCATAGCAGAACTACAAAAATTTAAACTACTTGGCGCACCAGTATTTGATAAAGATAAATGCTTAGTTGGATTTATATCAGAGCAAGAGCTGTTAAAACCACTTACGCAAAGCAGTTATTTTTGTGATGGGATGGTTAAAGTATCGCAGCTTATGCAAACAGAGGTAGTGACCGTTAGCGGCGATACCAACATTATTGAGCTTGCACAGCAGATGCAGCCTGGTAAACCAAAAAACTACCCTGTTGTAGAGGGTGTTAAAGTAATCGGTATGATCAGCCGAGCAGACGTACTTAAAGCGCTTTACGATAATTACATAAGCTGCCAAACACACTAAATTGCAGATACAAAAATGCCGCTTATATAAAGCGGCATTTTTAATGCTCTTAAATTAACGTGCGCTAGCGAGTGCTAAAAGTTCTTTTTTATCGCCATCGCTTAAAAATGCTATTTCTAACGCATTTTTTTGAGCTTTTTCCATATCAGCTTGAGATAAGCCTGCTTTAGGTGCAGCAACGGTATATTCATACTCAATTTCAATACCTTCAACCGCAGGATCATCAGTATTAATACACGCTAAAATACCATGATCTAAAAACTGTTTAAGTGGGTGCTTAGTTAAATCGTTTACTGTACTGGTTTGAATATTACTTGTTAAGCATGACTCAATACCAATACGGTTATCGCGTAAATAATCCATTAGTTTTGGATCTTCAATTGCTTTAACGCCATGCCCTATTCTGCTCGCACCCAACTCATTAATTGCTTGCCAAATACTTGGAGCACCAAGTGCTTCTCCAGCATGGACAGTCGAAGCTAAATACGCATTTCGTACTTGTTTAAAGTGCTCTACAAACAACTCACCCGGGAAGCCAATTTCGTCACCGGCTAAATCAACAGCAACTAAATCATTTTTAAATGCGAGTAATGCATCAAGCTCTTTTTGACACGTTTTTACGCCATAAGTACGCGATAAAATACCAATCAAGTTAGCTTTTATATTTGCGCCCATTGTTGCTGATTTAATACCATCAACAACTGCCTCTACAACGCCTTCTGGGTGTAAACCTTGGCTTTGTGCCATGTAGTAAGGGCTAAATCGAAGCTCCACATAATCAAGACCTTGTGCTTGTGCATCTTCAATGTTTTCAATTGCGATACGTCTACATGCATCGTAGTCGCCAAGCACAGTAACTCCCCAATCTAACTTTTGTAAAAAAGCCATGAGGTTTGGTTCAGGATCAATAACTTGAACATGAGGGATTAATGCTTCAACGTTATCTGCAGGTAGCTCTATATTAAACTGTCGACCAAGTTCTAATATGGTTTGCGCACGTACATTACCGTCTAAATGGCGGTGAATATCTAGCAAAGGTAATTTTCTATTGATCATAATAGCAACCCAGTTTAGTTAAATTTGCGCGCATGATACGCAGATACAGTTATTTTTCAAGTCTATATGATTTGCGGTAAGTTTTAGCGGTCATATGTCTGCTTTTTGTGCAAAAAAATGATACAGCTTATTTTCCTGATAAGTGATGCCAAAGAGTTTTAAAAAGCGTATTTGCATCAATAGGTTTGGTAATATAGCCATTCATTCCACAGGCTAGTGCCTTTTTAACGTCATCGTCATGGGCGTTCGCCGATAGCCCTATTATGGGTAAATCAATTAACTCTAAATCACGACGAATTACTTTTGTTGCTTTGAGTCCATCCATTTTTGGCATTTGAATATCCATAAGAACAATGTCGTAGCTATTTTCGGCTAGCTTTTCTATGGCTTCAAAACCATCGTTAGCAATGTCGGCAATACAGCCTTTCGTTTTTAAAATAGCATTAGCAACATGCTGATTAAGTGGATTATCTTCTACTAAAAGTAATTTATACCCTGTAAATGATAATGTACTTACGTCTATTTCGTTGTATTGCTGCTGAATTTGCTCAGCCTTTGGTAAAGGTGATATTAGCGGCAAACTAAATGTAAATGTAGAGCCTTTACCTTCATAACTAACTAAATCAATTGCACCACCCATTAACTCAACCAGTTTTTTGCAAATACTTAATCCTAAGCCTGTACCACCATATTGGCGTGAGGTTGAGCTATCAGCTTGTGCAAACGGTTTAAACAATTGTTTCTGTGCTTCGCTACTAATACCAATACCCGTATCGTTAATACTAAAATAAGTCATTTTTTTCGATTGCCAAATTTTCAGAGTGATTTCACCTTCCCCTGTAAATTTAACCGCATTATTGAGCAGATTCAGCAGCACTTGTTTTAAGCGAATTGGATCGGTATTGATGACCAAATTTGATGTTTTATCAAAATCGAGACTTAACTTTATTGATTTAATGTCAGCCTCAAACTGAAGTAAATTAAGCATTCCATCCGCTAAACTCGCTACATTAATAGGCTCTTGCATTAAGTCTAGCTTGCCTGCTTCCATTTTTGAAAAGTCGAGCACATCGTTTAATACCCTCAGTAAAACACCAAGTGCCCCATCTGCTTGCTCTATGTAACTTCTAGCTTGTTGCCAATCGTTTTGCTGGAGCGCTAAATAATGCAGCCCTTTTATACCGTTAATAGGGGTGCGGACTTCGTGGCTCATGTTTGCTAAAAACTGCCCCTTTATATGACTCGCTTCATCTGCTTTTTGTTTTTCTTTGCGTAGTGTATGTGTTTGCTTGGCCACTTGTTCGCGAATTTGTATGTTTGTACCAGTAACTGAAATCAAAAATGTAATCAGTAACCACACAAACAACATACCTACTATTTGTGCAAGCCAATATACTAACCAAGACGTTCTAACTATTGGCTCATATAACTCAACCTGCCACATACGCTTTCCAATCAACAATTGATATTCTTTAAATAGCGCTTGCGAATTAGCGGTATCTGCAATATAAATTGCCTGCTTTTTCCCTGGTACCGTTGTATCAAAAAAACTAGCTGAAATTGAGTTGTTGTGATCAAATAATAGTTTTTGCGATAAGCGTTTCAGACTGACTATCGCTGCCACAAAGCCTTGAAAATCATCTTCGGTAGAGGACTCTCTAAAAACAGGATATAAAAAAAGCACACCGTGTTCGGCTGTATTTTGGACCAAGTTAATTGGCTCACTTAGTGCAAGTTCATTAAGCTCTTTCGCTTTGCTAAGCGCTGCACCTCTTACTTTACTAGAAGCTAAATCAAACCCTAAAACATCTTCATTACCTTTTAAGGGATATACGTACTTTACTGGAAAGTAATTACTACGCGTACCTGCAGGTTGCCAAGCTCCATCTAGTGACTTTTCTTTTATGTATAGAGGTTTGCCTGTGGCTGGATTTTCATGTGTTTCTAAATCTGCGAGTTCATTTGCTGGTATATAAGGTATCCATTCAAAAGCCAGAATTTCTTGGCTGTAGTCCAACTGCTTTGAAGTAAATTGTTTAAACTCTTTAAAATCCACGTCACTACTACTAGCAAAATATGTACCTAATAAGCCTAAATGAGCAGTAATACCATCGAGCTTTTGGCTTATAGCATTTTGCACAGAAAGTATTTTGGCTTCTTGCTTTTGAATATCTTTTTCTTTTTTAACACTAGCAGCGCCATAAAAACTAACGCTGATCAGTATGTAAATTAATAGCGAGGGTAAAATTACCAGCATACGATGGCGTACTTGTGTGTAATTAAAAGCGGCGAGTACTAAAGGTGTAAATATAAGTACGCCAATACTGTCGCCAATCCACCATGCTATAAAGTTATCAAAAATAGCATTGGTCGGAATCACATTATTCAATGCTAATAAACTTGTTCCTACACCTGCAGCAATAACACAACATATTGGCCCCGCTACTATTAAGCTTTGAACACTGTGTTTTAAAGAAGATAAATCCAACGGCGCTTTTATAACATTCACTATAATTTGTCGGCCAATCCAAGCCTGTAAAACAGAGGCTAAAGTAATGCCTATAGCTTGTAAAAGCACAATAAAATGAAAAATATCTACGGTGCGTTCAAGGTGAGTTAAGTTAGTACAAAAAGCCCCAATAATAAGGCCAATAAATGACTTACGTCCCCAAATTAAAAAGCTCGCTAAAGCAATTCCTGAGGGCGGCCAGGAGGCGACCGCATAGCCATCTACAGAAAGAAGTGAGTTGCTAAAGTATCCTGTAAAGAAGTAAGCACAAGCCAAGCTAAGGGTTAATATTAAAAATTTTCTCAAAGCTTGTGCTCCTGAACTACAAAAAATGCTAAGTAGTTATAGTGTAGTCATTTATTGATATAAAACGAGCGCCTTTTCTGCCTGTGCACTATTTTTATAACTCAACACAGCTTGTTCAGAGAACTGTTTTTTATTTTCACTATTCAGTGCTTTATCAAATATTCTAGCTGCTAAGTCATAATCACCCTTAGCATTAGCAAGGCAAGCTAGCGCAAGTAATAGTGAATTATTTGAATCATCCTTCTTAAGGCGTTCTTGAATGCTTATTTGCAACTTAGCTGCATCGGCTGCTGTTGCTTTACTTAATATATTTGCAAGCTCTAAGTGTTGCTCACTATGCTTAACCATCTTAATTAAGTCACTTTCAATAACAGCCAATTGACCTGCTTGCGCCATTTGCATTAAATATGCGGTGTGGGCATGAGCTTGCAGCTTTTTCGGTAGCTGTTTATATTTTTCACTCAGCTTGTCTGCATCTAACGCATTAAAATAAGCACTAAATAACTGCGTCCACTGTGCATCAGTAAGTACTTTTTTGCGCAGTAAACGCGGCAAAAAGTCTTCCAGCGCACTAAAGTGTTGTTGCTGTACTAATACTTCTGCATAAAGTTTTAACTCAAGTGCGGTGGCTTTTTTAGCTTCTGCGCTAATACGCATTTGTGATTCAATCGCGCTACTGTCACCACTTGCCAACCATAGCTTTGCTACTTTTAATTGATGCTCTGGGCTGATTTCAAATAAACGCTCAAGTGCTTTATCTGTTTGATTATTAGCAAGCGCTACTTTTGCAAGTAATGCTAAGCGAATATCTTCAAACTTATCTGGTACGCTATTACCCAATAAAGCCTGTTCTACATGCTCGTAATCATCATTAATAGCACTCCACAACGCCTGTTCAATAGCTGCTTGTTTGCGCTCTTGGCTACGTGCAAAAAAGCCATGCTTAGTATTATGATAAATCGATAATAAATAACGGATTAATTTATATGTTAAATATAAAACAACAGCGGTAATGACTGCCATTATACAAAACGATACTATCGTGCCTTCTATCGTCGTATTGTTAAATGAAATAAGTACATAACCTTTTTCATCTAGCACAAATGGAGTAACCGCTAGTACAACAACAATAGCTACAATTAAAATAATTAGCCCTATCATTGCGCCCACTCCTTAACCTTTTGTGTACTGTTTAAGGTTACTTTTGGATTAAAGTTAAGCTGCTCTTTTTCAAGTTTAGACAACGCTTTAAGTACCGTTTTAGTTGTGTCATCGTCTTGCTTAAAGTACTCACCAACTAAACGTTTTGCTTCACTTAAGGCGCTAAAGAAAATACTCGCCTGCTTACTCATAAGTGCATCTTGTGCCTGAGTTATATTAAGCTTGATTCGTTGATTTATTAAATGGCGCTCTTGATCCGTAAGTAATGGCTCAATGGAAACACCTTCGTGCTGACGAATAGTAATAAAGCTATCCACAATTTTATTCCAGCTATTACTCAAGTTTTGCTGCCAATCACTCACGTCACCACTTAAAGCATTTTCATCTATTGCAGCTGCTTCTTCTGGTAAATTAACTGCATTAAAAACTAAGTCGTCAATACTGCTTAGTACACTGTTTAGCTGTAAATAAATAGCCTCTGTTGCAACAGGTTTAAGGCTATCAAGTGTTTGTATATCTTGCATAATCGCTTGGCGAACTTCAACTGTTCCTGGGTGCTCACTAAGTAATCCATCTAAGCGCTTTAAAACAGCACTAGTGCCTTGGTAGTCTTTTTCAGCCCATAGTTTAAACTCAGCCATACGCTGTAAGCTGGTTACTTCTTGCGGGTTTAACGATGAGCCTTGTTGCTGCGCCTTTTGCAAGGCCGCTTTTAGTTCTTGCTGATTTTGAACTGCACTTTCATTTAGGGCTGCGGCAACTTTTTCTTCACTATTAAACAGCGCTTGTTGCAAATTAGATTGCGCCGATTTAAGTGCTTGCAGCTCCTGGGTGAGTAACTTATTTTGCTCGCTTAACTCATTAACGGCTAAGTTTTGCGCCTTACCAGCATTTAATTTTTGATAAAACTCGTATCCAACACCAGAGGCCACAATTAACGAAATAAGAAGCGCAAGTACTGCAACCT
The DNA here is from genome assembly GCF_015864815.1 of Pseudoalteromonas sp. NZS100. Classification (NCBI taxonomy): domain Bacteria; kingdom Pseudomonadati; phylum Pseudomonadota; class Gammaproteobacteria; order Alteromonadales; family Pseudoalteromonadaceae; genus Pseudoalteromonas; species Pseudoalteromonas sp. NZS100. The sequence goes on along the minus strand of NZ_JADYWM010000014.1, from coordinate 87,621 downwards.
TACTTATTTTTTGTTTACTTTTGTCTGCCGTATTTTTTGTAGCTGTAGGCTCTTGCTTAGTTGATTTAGCAGAGGTCGTGTTAGCTATTGTTGGTGTGGCTTTTTCTGCCGTTACTGGCTTTGACTGTTCGCTCATGTTGCTACCTTGCTGATTTATGCAGGTAAACATAGCATTATCGCTAGCCCCTGCTGCAATGTGTATATTAGCCGAACTTACCTGTTGCAGCTTTAAATAAGCGGCTATACGCTCGCTAGCAACATAAAATCGGCACTGTTGTAACCATTGTAGTTGGTGTGCAGTAAGGCTTTTAAATATAGCATCAACTGCTGCATTACTTGTTATGACTATACCGTGTACATTCTGGCTTTTCCAGTGGTCTGTCCAGTTAGAGGTAATACTCTCTGTCGGTTCACGTTTGTACACAACACAATTATTTAAAAAAGCACCGCGCTCTTTGAGCGTTTTAGCTAACTCAGGGCGGCCACCTTGGCCCTTAACTAATACTATATTACAGCCATCCACCTCGGCGAGTGATTTAAGCGCAAGTAACCCTTCTGAATCATACTGCTTTGGTACTGCTGCGCGCACACCAAATTGCTCATATATAACATCGGCTGTTTGTTGTCCAACCGCATAAAACTGCGCTTTGGTATTTATATCTGGTTTTAATTGCGAAAGTGCACTGACTGAATCTTGCGATATAAATATTATTTTATCTGCATTTAATAGTGGACTAAGCTCAGTGCTGGAGGGTGTTAAATGCGTTATTTTTAATACCGGAAATAAAGACGCCTGATAACCCGCTTGCTCAAGTTGCTGTGCAAGGGCTGCGCCTTTTCCTTCGGGCCGAGTTATCAGAATATGTGTCATTTATGCGTCTCTATAAACTTCAGCTAATATTTTGTCTGCACCTTGAGCTAGTAATTTTTTAGCAAGCTCAATACCTAGTTTTTCTGCGTCATTTACATGGCCTGTTACTTCGTCGCGTAAAATTTCGCTGCCATCAACAGCACCCACTAAACCACGTAAATGCACTTGTTCGCCATCAACCAATGCATAAGCACCAATAGGAACTTGGCAACCACCTTCTAAATAGCGATTCATCGAACGCTCTGCGTTTACGCGAATACGTGTTTGTGTATGCTCAAGTGGTGCAAGTAATGCTTTAGTTACTTCATCATCAATACGACATTCAATACCTACAGCGCCTTGACCATTTGCTGGTAATGACACTTCTGGCTCAATGTAGTCAGCAATACGCGACTCCATTTCTAAACGAATAAGCCCTGCAGCCGCTAAAATAATAGCATCATATTGGCCGTCATCTAATTTACCTAAACGCGTATTTACATTGCCGCGTAAATCACGAATATCTAAATCAGGGCGAAGTGCCTTAATTTGGCACTGGCGGCGTAAGCTCGAAGTACCAACAATAGCGCCTTGTGGTAGGGCACTTAAATTAGCGAAATTGTTTGATACAAACGCATCGCGTGGATCCTCACGCTCACAAATAGTATGCAGTGCTAGCCCTTGAGGAAACTCTACTGGAACATCTTTCATAGAATGTACGGCAATATCAGCTCGGCCATCTAGCATGGCTTGCTCTAGTTCTTTAACAAATAAGCCTTTACCGCCAATTTTGGCCAATGGCGTATCTAAAATTATATCCCCTTGTGTCGACATTGGGACTAATTCTACGCGCACATCTGCATGAAAACGCTCAAGCTCTGCTTTTACAAATTCGGCCTGCCAAAGTGCTAGAGCGCTTTTGCGCGTTGCGATGCGTACTAATTTTGTTTTTTCTGTCATAGGGGTATCCAATTAATTACTGCGTTTAGCCAGTTTTAGTCAGCTAAAATTCTAAATTCTTTTTGGGCAATTAAATTACCTTGCTCATCAACTACATCAACACGCCAATGACCTGTTTGTGTGTTCATTATATTTTTTGTTGAGTACGTTCTGTAACGAGGCGAAGTAACATTAAGTGTAATTTCAGCCATCGTTTCACCTTCAAACGACCAAACATGCTTAACTTGCTGGCCTTGAAGGTTTTTAATCTCGCTAAAAAACGATAACCCTTCCTCAAACTGGCTTAACCTAATATCAGCAGCAAACACATTAGTAGGCTCACGCTTACTTACTTTACGAGTAAGTACCGCACGACTAATTTTACCCGTGTCTATTTGCGCGCCCAATGCCACACTTGCCACATGTGCTGTAGAGGAAAAACCTTCAGTGCCACTCAATGCGCCATCATCACTTTCTAACTCTAAAAGTAAGTCACTTTGACTAGCAGGCTCAGTTACGTTTTGGGCTTCTGCGGTTTCTTCTTGCACATCATTATCAAGGTTTGAGTTTAACTCTGTATTAATACTTTCGCTTTGATCAGTAACAATATCGTTGTTAGCCAACAAAGCCGAGGTATTATTTACAAGGTCTACTTCGGCAGGTGTATTACTTGAAATGTGAGTCTCATTTTGCTCAGCTAACAAAGGTTCAATACTCGCTTGAGTTACCTCTGCAGACTCAGCTGGGGTATTGTTTACTGATGATTGAGGCTCAACATCCATTACCTCATCGCTTGTTTGGTTTTCAGCGTTACTGCTAAAACTTAAGAATTGTTCCTGCTCATTTGGGTGCTCACCTTGCTCTGCATTAACAGAGGTGGTTAAGCCATAAACAACTGCTGCAGAGGTCATTAATACCAACATAGCAATACTCACAATACGACGCCAATTCCACTCGTAGCTTACCGTTGGTACGCTCTGTTGTAATTCGCGTTTAACATTTGCTTTTATAACTATTTTTTGACTCATATTGACCTCAGCGGTTCCAAAATTAGCTTAAACGAGCAATTAACCATTGGCGAATAGCTTGCAATTCTTCTGCGCAAACTTGATGAGCCATTGGATATTCTTGCCAGCTTACATCCATGTTATGTGCTGTTAATACTTCAAACGCATTTCTACCCGCACTGTGCGGTACAACGTTATCTTGGCTACCATGAGCCATAAATACGTTTAAATCAGAATGCTTTGCTTCATCAGCAAATTTGTGTGGCACACACATATAAGTAGAAAGCGCCATAACACCCCCAAGCTTTTGCTCAAAGCGCGGCGCTAAATGCAAAGACACAACACCACCTTGAGAAAAACCAGCTAAAATTATTTTATTAGCAGGAATGCCATTAGCAATTTCTTTATTAATTAACTCTTCTACCTTTGCAGCAGAATCTCTTACGCCTTGTTCATCGGCACGCTTATCTAATTCTATAGACTTAATATCGTACCAAGAGCGCATTTCCATGCCACCATTTATGGTGACCGGTTGCACTGGCGCATGCGGAAAAATAAACCGTATACCAAGCTCGCTTGGTAAATTTAGCTGCGGGGCTACTGGCGCAAAACCATCCCCAGAGTCACCTAAACCATGTAACCAAATAACCGTTGCTTTGTGTTCACTTTGGGCTGCATATTCTACAAATTCTAAACTCATAGTGATGATTGCCACTTAACTTCTTGGCCTGCTTGGCGAGTTGAGGCTTCATTTATAAACGCCCAAAATTCAGCGCCAGAGCGGTTATCAATCCATAACCCATCACGCATTTCAAAATGATGTCCGTTAAACTTAGTCGCAACCCATACTTGATGAAGAGGTGCTTGCTTATTGATCACTATTTTACTTTTATCAGGAAAAATAATTTCTAAAATACCTTGTGCCGATTCATAATCTAAATCAGCTTCGCAATCATCAACCTGCTCTTCAATAGTGAACATAAGAGCTTCGGCTAATTGGTGATATTCGTGTTCAGTCATTGTTATTTCCTTTGCAGGCGAGCCGCCTAATATTGGGTACGTTTTAGCTTTAAAAATGTGCAGCTAGTGTAACAGGAATAAAATCATCCGCGAATAGCTGCATTTTTTAGATATTCTGTTACTCTGCGATTATAAAGCCAGCAACCGTATTAATCTAATGAAAGCGACACATACCTTACAATTAAAAAGACTATTAATAAGCACTGTACTGTTAAGCGCCTTAGCTGGCTGCGGACAAAGCGGTCCGTTATATTTACCAGAGCAACAAACAGAGCAAAACCAACCTCAAAATACAGCTCAGCCAACCACTACCGCTGAGCAAGCCAAAACACAGCAAAGTCAGGAGTAATAAATGGATTATTTTAATTACAAAAACAACCAATTATTTGCCGAAGACGTCAGCGTAGCAAGCATAGCGCAGCAATACGGCACGCCGTGTTATGTATACTCGCGTGCTACATTTGAGCGCCATTACTTAGCATTTGCTAACGCCACTAAAAATCATAAAAGCTTGGTATGTTACGCTGTAAAAGCAAACTCAAATATTGCCGTACTTAATATATTAGCGCGCTTAGGATCGGGTTTCGATATTGTATCTAAAGGTGAACTAGCGCGTGTAATTAAAGCGGGAGGCGATGCTTCTAAAGTGGTTTTTTCAGGCGTGGCTAAAACGTCTGACGAAATAGCTTACGCATTAAAACTGGGCATTAAATGTTTTAATGTAGAGTCGGCGTCTGAGCTTGAGCGTATTTCTGAAGTGGCTTGCGAGCTTAACCTAGAAGCGCCTATTTCTATTCGCGTAAACCCAGACATAGATGCAAAAACACATCCGTATATTTCTACCGGTTTAAAAGAAAATAAATTTGGTATTGATATTCAAACAGCAGTGAGTGTTTATCAACAAGCAGCGGCTTTACCTGGTTTAAAAGTGATTGGCGTTGATTGCCATATTGGCTCTCAATTAACGCAAGTTAGACCTTTTTTAGAAGCCCTTGATAAATTAATGGCGCTTATTGATGAGCTAAAAACCAACGGTATTGAGCTAACTCACTTAGACATTGGTGGCGGTTTAGGCGTGCCATACGACAACGAGCAACCACCACACCCAAGTGAATATGCAGCGCAAGTTACCGAACGCTTAGCTAACTACAAACATCTTGAACTTATTTTTGAACCAGGACGCGCAATTGCAGCTAATGCAGGTATTTTGGTTACTCAAGTTGAATTTATTAAACAAAACCAAGACAAGTTTTTTGCCATTGTCGATGCGGGTATGAACGATATGCTTCGCCCTGCGCTTTATCAAGCGTGGCAAAAAATTATTCCGGTATCCGTTCGCGATGACGAAACACCTACTCACAACTTTGATATTGTGGGTCCGGTGTGCGAAACCGGCGACTTTTTAGGAAAAGACCGTGAACTAGCGCTTAAACAAGGCGATTTACTTGCACAACGAAGTGCGGGTGCATATGGCTTTACCATGAGCTCAAACTACAACTCGCGCCCGCGTGTTGCAGAAATAATGGTAGATGGTCAGCAGCATCACCTTATTCGTGAACGCGAAACTATTGAAAGCCTTTATCAAGGTGAGAAAGTTTTACCATAAACGTTTTTGTCTACTAGCTGCTCTGTGGCATGATTAGCACAGAGCAAAACCGAATTAGAGCGCTATGTTAGTTAATTTTTCCAAAATGCACGGCTTAGGTAACGACTTTGTTGTGATTGATAACATTACACAAAATGTTTTTTTGTCGCGAGACCAAATCAAAAAACTGGCAGATCGCCACTTTGGCATTGGCTTTGACCAATTGCTGATGGTTGAAGCACCATATTCACCTGATCTCGACTTTCATTATCGAATTTTTAATGCCGATGGTACCGAAGTAGAACAATGCGGTAACGGCGCACGCTGTTTTGCCCGCTTTGTACGCATGAAAGGCCTTACTAACAAGCACAAAATTAGTGTATCGACTAAGTCGGGCAACTTAACGCTCTACATAGAAAAAGACGGTCAAGTAACTGTTAACATGGGCCATCCTAATTTTGAGCCAAGTAAAATTCCGTTAAAAGCCAGCAAACGCGAGCTTACTTATATTATTAGAACGCAAGAACACACTGTATTTAGTGGCGCGGTATCTATGGGTAACCCACATTGCGTGCTAGAAGTTGACGACGTAACCACCGCGCAAGTTGATATATTGGGTCCATTACTTGAAAACCACGAACGCTTTCCGCAAAAAGCGAACATTGGCTTTATGCAGGTTGTATCGCAAGAACACATTAAGCTAAGAGTGTGGGAGCGTGGCGTTAACGAAACCTTAGCCTGTGGCACTGGTGCATGTGCAGCAATGGTGATTGGTCATATGCAAAATAAATTATCAACAACCGTTCAAGTAGATTTGCCGGGCGGTACTTTGCAAGTGCGCTGGAGTGGTGAAGGTCACCCGGTACGCATGACTGGTCCCGCAGAGCATGTTTTCGACGGACAAGTAGCACTATGAGCGAGCTAAGTACAGAGCAGGTTATTAATTACTTACAGCAACATCCTGACTTTTTAGTTCATCACCCTGAGCTACTCGCACAACTTGAGCTGCAACAGCAAGCTCAAGGTGCAACGTCACTAGTACATATTCAGCAACGTCAATTACGCGAGCACAACACGCTTTTAAAAAGCCAAATAGATGCTATGAGCAAGCATGCAACGCAAAACGAGCTCGTATATCGTTTGTTTAGCCAATGTCATCGCCAGCTTTGGAATCATGACGATTTTGACACTCTTGCAAATAATCTACGCAATATAATCTGCTCAAGTGAAGATGTTAACGACTGCAAATTAGTAAAATACAATCCCGAGTACGACGAGCTTATTGCGCATCGCCTTACCCATTCTGGGCATTATTTAGGGCGAATTAATAAACAAGAGCGCGAACAATTATTTAGTGAAGATACACAATCCGTCGCTATTTATTTAATTGGCGACACCAAGCACCCTATCGCTATTTTGGCGTTTGGTAGCAATAACGTAAACCATTTTGAGCCCGCGCAAGATAACCTGTTTGTGCTCGACTTTATAAACGCATTACACCTGCGGTTACAAAAACTAGCATGAGTGACGATGCGCCTAATATTACCGCGCTAAGCGACCACTGGCGTACACCCATAACGCTATTTAGCGATTATTTAAAGTTTGAAAAACAATATTCAGCGCACACAGTTAATCAATACGTAAGCCAACTTGGCTTTGCAGCCCTATATTTTAGCAAACTATGTGATGACTGGTTTGGCGTACAAGGCGAACATATTCGCCGCTACAGCATGGCACTGCGATCAAAGCAATTAAGTGGCCGTACAATTAGCTTAAAGCTCAGTTGTATTCGCAGCTTATATAAGTTTTTAAAAGCAAAAAATATTGCCGAGCAATCGCATTACCATAATCCGGCTATAGGTATAAAAGGCCCTAAGTTTGCAAAGCCCCTACCTAAGAATCTCGATGTAGATCAAATGGCACGCTTGCTCGAAATACCCGACGACGAACCTCTCGCTATTAGAGATAAAGCAATGATGGAGTTAATGTATTCTTCAGGGCTGCGTATAAGCGAGTTAGTTGGCGCTAACATGCAAGATATTAGCGCTGCCAATGGTGAAATTTTAGTGCGTGGTAAAGGCAATAAAGAGCGATTAATTCCGGTGGGCAAAAAAGCGTTAGACGCATTAAAAAAATGGCTCACAATACGCCCTCAGTTTGCAAAGCCCGATGAAATAGCAGTATTTTTAAGTAGCCAAAAAAACCGTATTTCGATTCGCCAAGTGCGCCTACGCATGCAAGAGTGGGGAATAAAACAAGGTATTAGCTCGCAGGTTCACCCGCATAAGCTGCGCCACTCGTTTGCGTCACATATTTTAGAATCATCTGGTGATTTACGCGCTGTGCAAGAATTACTAGGGCACAGCAGTTTGTCGGCTACACAAGTGTATACGCATTTAGATTTTCAACATCTAGCCAAGGTGTACGACAACACTCACCCTCGTGCAAAAAAACGAACTGATTAGGTAAATAAATATGATCCGATTTAATCGTGCTATTAAGCCATTTTCTGTCATGAGCTTTGATTTAGACGACACTCTTTACAACAATCACCCCATTATAAAAGCAGCGGTTAAAGCGCAGCAAGATTATTTAAACGCGCTCCCTAGCTACTTAGCCCATGGCCCAAAATACTGGCAACAATGCCGCAATGAAGCCGTATTACAGTTACCTGAACTTGCTGATAACGTCACTAAATGGCGCCAACATACATTGCGCTTAGCCCTTTCTAAACTAGATTTGAATGAGCAAGAGGTAGAGTACCATGCCGATGCTGCCTACAACGCCTTTGCCGATGCGCGCAGTAAAATAGTGGTAACCGACGACGTACTAAAGCTGCTAGATAACTTAGCCCAGCACTTTACGCTGGTTGCTATAACTAATGGTAATGTTGAAATTGAACGCTTTAACTTACACAATAAATTTTCGCTCGTGTTACAAGCCGGTATGCACGGTAAAGCAAAACCTCACAGCACCTTATTTGATAAAGCCGCCGAGCACTTAAACGTTGCTAAAAGTGAAATTTTACACATTGGCGATAGCCTAGATACCGACGTACAAGGCGCAAATAATGCCGGTTGCCAATCGGTATGGTTAAACGATCAAGGCGCCAATTATGCTTATAAAGGGCTGGCTGATATTGAAATAGCCAATATTCATGCCTTAACGCACTTTATTAAATAATACCAATTGCATTAAATAAGAGGTCACAATGAGCCACTATACCAAGCTAATTACCTTGCTATTAATTGGCTCACTTAGCCTTAACGCTTATTTATTGTGGCCGCAGCCCGCGCCAACCAAAGTACAAAAAACGCAAGGTGCTGAAAAAAGCATATCGCCTAAACAACAAAATACGCTATTAAATACGGCAAAGCAGCAGTTTAAAAAACACCAATTTGAAGCCGCACTTAGTAGCTATCAACAACTCAAAAACAGCAATCCAGAAATCGCAAAAAACCTTTATTCATCGTGGCTGATACAGCTTAAAACATGGCTAAATAGCAATTTATTACTCAGCGAATCATTTCTCAATGCGCTATTAAATAACAGCCCTTATAACGTAGAGTTACTTAATTTACAGGTTGAGTATTTAATAAATAGCGAGCAAACACAAAATGCCATTATTGCTTTATTTGAGCTTAATTCATTACAACCTGCTGATCAGCAAAGTAATGTAAATACACGTTTAAATACGCTCACTCAAAACGAATTACACACATTAACTGAGCAACAAAATTGGCAAGCTATTATTGAGCAAACACAAATTTGGCTTGATTATAAAAGCGATAACGCGCAGTTTTTATATCCGCTTGCGTATGCCTACTATCAGCAAGGCGATTTAATTAGCGCACAAGCAACCCTTGATCGAATGCCAAACCAGCACAATCTAAAAAGCCAAGTGCAAACACTGCAAGCGATGATCAATAAAGCACAATCGCAAGACGACTTCGTTGCTTTAACGCCTTACGGCGCGCATTACTTAATAAACACCGAAATAAATAATAACCTATCGACCGAACTAATGATTGATACAGGCGCAAGCGTAACCTCGCTACCTACAAATATTATTGAGCAAATTTCGCCACGACCTTTGTATTTAGGCGATGTAACGGTCAACACAGCTAATGGTCAAATTGTTGTAAAGCGTTATCAAATTGAATCGTTTAAAGTGGGCTCGCAAATTATTTATGGTTTTGAAGTGCTAAGCATTGAAAACACCCGTGGGCAAGGTTTACTAGGAATGAACTTTTTATCGCGATTTAAATTCAATATAAATCAGCAAACAGATGAGCTAGAGTTGAGCGCTAAATAATTAAAAACCCAAAGGTAACACATGACACTAAATAACTATTTAAAAGCACTTGCTGAAAACCCAAAAAGCATTCAATTTACCGATACAATGGCCGTGATTGAAGCAAATTACGACTTTACTGCATGTGGCTTTAATAACCATGGATTACTTAGCGCTGCGAGTGAGAACAACGGCTCGTGTAAAATTTTTGCGTTTGCTAAATTAAACGATTTAAGTAAACAAAATACGTTGGATTGTTTTGGTAAGTTTTACCGAGAAGACGTGCTGCAAAACCCAAAAGGCAATGATCACATGAACATTCGCACGTTTATGTTAGCACCAGAGACAACACCTTTTTTAGGTATTACCTTTGAAGGCGAGCCACTAAAGGCAAAATAGCCAGCAAAAATTAAAGTGGTTTTTCCATAAAGTAACGCGTACCTGAGCGTGGGTAATTATTAAGTTGATACTTAACACTATAACCGCGCTTTTCATAAAAGGGTTTTGCTTGAAAATCAAGTGTATCAAGCTGAGCAGTTGTAGCACCTAGCTCAATAGCTGCTTGTTCAAGTGCCATTAGCAGTTTATCTGCAAGCCCTTTACCTCGTGCAATATCGCTACACCAAAGCCAACTAATCATCAGCCAATTTCCAAACACACACCCACTAATACCGGCAACAAGCTCGCCCTGCTCATCAGTAAATTTATAGCCTAATGGCAGCCTTTGCGCATCAAAATGCTGGGCGTTAAATTCAACCATTTGTGCGCGAAGCGCTGAGTTTAACGCATCGGTATTATCTACTTTTAATTGATACATTTATCGCCCTTAAAAAGCAGATACTAGCAAATTAGCTCAATCAATAAAGATTATTTTTACCATAAGGTACTTCAAGCATATTGCTGCTGGTTTTATCCGGCTGACCGCACATTTCGTCGTAAGCGCTTGTTTGCCTTAACATCATCTGTGCGTACGCTATTTTTTCAAAACGCTTTTGTACATGCAGTGGGCTGAGTGCTCTTAAAAACTCACCACTGTCTTCTGTTACATAATATTCAACGTTATTAATCATCACTGATACTTGATAAAGCGCCATATCTAACGAGTGAACAATAACTTTTTGTAGCGGCTCGTGCTTTTTTAACTGTGAAAATTTAATGCCCATCATGTTTACCTTTTTGTATTTAGCATTATCGATACGCAGCTTTGCTATAATCACGATCAAATTTTTATTAGCCGCTGGCGTCACACGTTATGAGCACAAAAATCCGACTCGCTAAATATATTGCCCATGCAGGTATTTGCTCTCGTAAACAGGCATCGCGCTTAATTGATGAAGGTGTGGTGACTGTAAATAATCGCCCAGCAAATCATATAGATCACGTTGACGAGCAAGACACAATAATAGTGAACGAAAAAGAAATTAAAGGAGCTGCCGATTTAGTTTATTTTGCGTACCACAAACCAGTAGGTATTGACTGTAAATTAAATATTGATGACCCTGCCAGCCTTATTCACCATTTGCCTACACTTACCCGTGTTTACCCTATTGGTCGATTAGATAAAGACTCTCGTGGTTTGCTTATTTTGACCAACGATGGGGATTTTTGTAATCAACTAATACATCCTGACTTCCACCAGCCTAAACATTATTTAGTCACCGTAAATAAGCCTTTAGACGATGCTTTTTGTAAAAAAATGGCTGCAGGCGTACCCGTTGATAAACACATATCCCTGCCTTGTGAGGTAAATAAAATAGCCAGTAATCAGTTTAGTATTGTTTTAAAACAAGGGCTAAACAGACAAATACGTAAAATGGCGCATTACTGCGGATACAAAGTTATTGATTTATTTAGAGTGCAATTTAGTGACCTCACCCTTTCAAAACTAAACCTACCTGAAAACCAATATATACAAATTAATAAAAACGATATTTCAAAAATCTAATACCAAGTCACTTAACTACATCTCAAAAAGTTAAAAATAAACTTGCAAAAATAGATTACGGGTGTAGTCTTAAATCAAAGATTACACTTGTAGGCGATAAAATGATTGAATTATCAAAAGCAGAGTTTGACGTGCTCGACGCACTTTGGATTAACTACCCCGCCACCGCGAGCCAAATAATTGAGCGCTTAAGCGACGATAAGCAATGGCACGAAAAAACCATTAAAACCCTGCTAGGTCGACTAGTAAAAAAAGGCGCACTTACATTTGAAAAAGAAGGTCGCCAATATATTTATACTCCCTGTATGGAGCGCGCCGACTACACCTTAAAAGAAAGCCAAAACTTTATTGAGCGATTTTTTAGTGGACGTATTGCGCCACTTGTAAGTGGTTTTGCTAAATCGGAGCAGCTTTCTCAGCAAGATATAAACGAGCTTAAAAAAGTTATAGATGACTGGGAAAAAAACCAAAAGTAAGGGATTAACATGGCTATTCAAACTGGTTTTAATTGGTTGATTGAGCAGCAATTACTATTAAGCATTTTGTTTTGTGGATTTATTTTACTCGAGCGATTTGGTTTAAAAGCCCTTGGCTCGCGGTTTGTATATAAATTAGCATGGCTATTACCTGCGGCATTGGTTATTGCTAATTTACCAAATGCGATTAAACCACTGCAAAATAGCAATATTAGCCATTACTTAATCACCCCTAACCAGCCTTTTATACATGAAATGGGTATTAGCTGGGCGCTCATGTATGTACTTATTACCGCAGGGTTATTAATAGCTAGCTTTATTACGCATACCCGCTTTATTAAAAGCCTGCAGTTAACTGAGTTAACCCAATTTGAAAGCACTCTTACCGCTGATGTTAAAACTTATACCAGCCAACATGTAGCCACGCCAATGGTGGTCGGTATTTTAAACAGCAAGCTGGTGTTACCGAGTAACTACAATACCCAGTTTGATAAAGCCACATTAGCGCTTATTTTAGAGCACGAAAACGTACACATAAAACGCAAAGACAACCTAACAAACGCACTTATGTTACTACCTACTATTTTACTTTGGTTTAACCCACTAGCTTGGTTTTGTTACGCAAGCATGCGCCGACTACAAGAGTTGACTTGTGATGAACGGGTACTTGCCAATAAAACCACACAACAACATATTTTATATAGCAAAGCCTTAATAAACTGCGCGGCAAATGCGCCCACAGGACTTATGGCTTATTCACACTACGGAGATAAAAAAACCATGTTACAACGACTTACTAATATAAAACACAGCGGGGAGCGTTCAAAGTTTGCTAAAGGTGGCTTATTACTTGTAGCCGCAAGCATGCTAAGCGGCTTAGCGATTGCAAAGCAACCAGAGGCAATGACTAAAGAGGATCACATTTCACCAACAATACGCATTGAACCTGCTTACCCAATACAAGCAGCCCAACAAGGGATCAGCGGCTCTGTTGTATTAAAATACGATATTGCAGCAAACGGTAAAACAAAAAACATTAGTGTTATTCAATCAAAACCTAAAGATGTTTTTGATAAATCAGCGAAAGAGGCACTAGCAAAATGGAAATATAAAGCATCAGATTCAGGTTTTGAAGATGTACTTGTGCAACTAGATTTTGCGATTAATAGTGAAGTGGCGCCTACCGATTTAATTGAGCGAATTAAAGTATCGCATTAACGCCACGAGTTGTTCAAGACTACAAAGCAAGCGCCCTTTTAGGCTGCTTGCTTTGTGGTTTTACGCTATAAACCTACAAACTCACCACAATCATGGCAATGGCTGTACCCAAACCAATAAACCACACTAATGAGCGAATTATATCTAGGTTCATATAGTAAAATACGCAATACAAAATACGCGACACAATATGCGTAACCGCTAGCGTTTCGGTCACTGCACCTACAGAGTTAGTGCCCAGTACAACTGCAATAGCGACAGCAAAAACAGCAAGCGATTCAAAACAGTTTTGATGAGCAGCGAGCGCCCGTGCACCAAAGCCGGTTAATTTTGTTTGTTGCGCCCTTGGATGTTTATTGTCGTATCGACCTAATTTTGCCATTGCTATAGCAACCGGCACTTTTGCAAAGTAAGGCATTAATACCGCAAGTAATGCACATACAACTAATGTTGTCATAATTTATCCTTTTGATGTTTCGGATAATTTAGCATAAGCGTAATAAAAAAGCCGCCAGATACGTTTTATGACAAACGCTGGCGGCTAACAATAACATCAGACCTACTATAGCTAAATTTATCCTCAAACCCGTGCGACATAATGTCGCAGATGATGAATATTCAACATCATAGTTAATGCATCGCTTTACTTCACAAAGCTTGTTAACTTTACTGCCTTACATTTTAATGATGACGACCATGACCTGGATATTTTTCACTTTTTTAGCCGCCTTCATGCAAGCATGGCGTAATGCCCTGCAAAGTAAATTAAGCAACGATGTGAGTGTTGCTGGCGTAACTCTCTCCCGCTTTATTATTGCAGGCCCTATTGCTGGCGTGTATTTATATGGTTTGTATCAATATCAAGATACAGCCATGCCTACGTTTAATAATGCCTTTTGGGGATTTATTGTAGGCGCAAGTGTGATGCAAATACTTGCCACTGGTTTAATGGTTAATTTATTTAAAATGAATAATTACGCTGTAGGTGCTGGTCTTGCCAAAAGCGAGGCATTAGTAGCTGCCATTTTAGGTGTATTATTTTTTGGCTCGGCACTTTCTTTACTCGGTTGGCTTGGTGTGTTTTTTGGCGCTATCGCCGTATTGCTACTCAGTGGCATAACAAGCGTTAAACACTTTAATGCTAAAACAGCATTACTAGGACTGGCTTGTGGTACTTGCTTTGCACTTACATCGCTGTGGGTACGAGAAGCGAGCTTAAATTCAGGATTATTATTTCCTCACTCAGCAGCTTGGGTTTTGCTGTTTGTAATTAGCTTACAAACACTAATACTACTGGGCTATTTATTATTAAAAGAGCCAAAAACGCTCAGTAAACTGTGGCAATACAAAGGTACTACAGCCGCAATTAGTGTTTTTAGTTGTGTCGGTTCTATTGGCTGGTTTAGTGCAATGAGCTTACAGCACGTTGCTTACGTTAAAACACTTGGACAGGCTGAAGTGTTTTTTACCATGCTAATTGCCGTTCTTTGGTTAAAGCAGCCACTTAAGAAACAAGATACTGCTGGCTTAATACTCATAGCCATTGCTGCTGTTTTGGTTATGTTGCCGAATTAAGGGCATAAAAAAGCGCAGGCTTTTATACCTGCGCTGTTATAATTTTTATAGCTTTAAGAACTGGTTCTAAGAGCTGATTTTTAGTGTTATCACGCCACTAATAATCATTAATACTCCTGCAATACGACCAAATGTAGCTGCATCGTTATAAAACAATATACCCACTAAAAACGTACCGGCGGCGCCAATACCTGTCCATACGGCGTATGAGGTACCCATTGATATTTGCCTTTGTGCAAGCCACAACATAAAACCACTAGCGACTAAAAATACCACCGCTATTGCTATGCCTTGCCAGCGTGTATCAGCGTTTTGCGAAATTTTTAAGCCAATCGGCCAGCCAATTTCAAGTAACCCAGCAATAATTAAGTACACCCACGCCATTAAACGTCTCTCTTTTTAACAATCACTTCGTATAAATCTTCGCGGCGATCTTTTAAATTACGCACTGTGCCTTCGCTGTGAAGTATTTTAAGCTTATCCATATCAAGGTCACTAAATAGCAGCATTTCGGTGTTTGGTGTGGCTTCGTTAAGTGTTGCATCGTGCGGGAACGAAAAGTCCGATGGCGTTAATACCGCCGATTGTGAGTACTGCACATCAAGGCTTTCTACCTCAGGTAAGTTACCTACTGAACCTGCAATAACCACATAACATTCGTTTTCTATTGCACGCGCTTGTGCACAGTGGCGCACACGTAAATAACTGTTTTTGGTATCAGTCCAAAATGGCACAAACAGAATATCTAACCCTTGTTTGGCCAATATGCGTGAAAGCTCAGGAAACTCTACATCATAACAAATCTGAATACCTACACGACCGGCATCGGTATCAAACACGGCAATTTTATCGCCGCCTTGAATAACCCAATCGTTTTGCTCATGCGGGGTAATATGTATTTTACGTTGCTCGTCTATCTTACCGCTACGATGGCATAGGTAACTTACGTTATAAATTTTATCATCTTCGGCAAGTGGCATAGAGCCGGTAATAATATTGGCGTTGTATTCTATTGCCATACGCGACATGGCGTTTTTAAATGTTTCGGTGTATTCCGCTAAATAGCGAATCGCTTCTGTTTGATTACTTTGATTTCCTAGCCCCATTAGTGGCGCATTAAAAAACTCAGGGAATAGTATAAAGTCACTTTTGTAGTCAGATACGGTATCTACAAAGTATTCAACCTGCTTTAGCATTTCTTCAACCGATTCAACACAACGCATTTGCCATTGCACAGCACCTACTCGCACGATTGATTTAGTTGACTCAAGTACCGTGTCGGTTGGCTCATACATAATGTTATTCCACTCAAGTAAAGTGGCGTAACCAACAGACTCTTGATCCTCCGGTAAATACTTTTTAAGCAAACGCTTTACCTGAAAATCGTTAGATAGCTGAAAGCTCAAAATAGGATCGTATAATTCTTTTTGATCTACTTTTGCAATGTATTCCATTGGCGTCATTTCACTGCTGTGATTGTAATAACGCGGAATACGCCCACCAGCTAAAATAGCGCGTAAGTTATATTGGCGGCACAATTCTTTACGGGCATCATAAAGGCGACGACCTAAACGCATGCCTCTGTGACTTTCGCTAATAGCAACATCTAAGCCGTATAGCGCATCGCCGTCGGTATCGCTAAATACACGGTCGTGACCGTCTGCAATATCTTCGTATGTATGCGGGTTTGAAAAACGCGTGTAATCAACCTGTACGCTTAATGCTAAGCCCACCAGCACGCCGTCATCCACAATACCTATTTGCCCTTCAGGAAACTGGTCTATTAATCTAAAAATGGTATGACTTGGCCACGCACCGCCTAAGTCGGGATACGCTTGATCCATCAAGGTTTTAATTTGCGGATATTGCTCTCTGGTTAAGTTACAAATTTCAAGATGGGTTTTTTCTGCCGACATACACAACTCCTTTGGGCATAAGAAAATAAAAGCCGAATGTACGTTAAAGTACACTCAGCTTTGTATCATGTTTTTTACGTTACGCGTACTACTTTAAACTGCGATAAAAAAGTGTGGTTACTTTCTCTTTTGGTAACCAGCCTGCGTATTCAAGATTCAGCTCAGCCAATGGATCGGCTTTAAGTACTTGCTCTAAGCTTGCATTATTTTGCATTGCTTTTAGCATTACGTCTTTCGCGTTTTGAACTAGCTTACCATACGCTATCAGTCCTGAACGGTCACTTACCTTGCCGTGTCCTGGTATTACTTTAGTGTTGTCGTCAATTTGATTAACTACATCGTTTACTGCCGCTAAAATACCATCAACGCTGCCGCCGCTATCTACATCAACAAACGGTAAGCTGCCAAAATTAAAGTAGATGTCGCCCATGTGCACTATGTTGTCGTTACTAAAAAAGATAACCGAATCGCCATCGGTGTGTGCATGTTCGTAATGCACTACATGGGCGTGTTCGTTATTAAAATGTAGTTTTAAGTCGTGACCAAAACTAATGCGCGGTAAAAAGTCTGACCCTTCGCCGTGCTGCTCTTCTAAACGTTTGTGTACATTGTCGTGCGCTATAACATGCGCACCCGCTTTAGCAAAGTTCTCGTTGCCACCGGTATGATCGCCATGATGGTGAGTATTAATAACAAACTCTGCACTGCCTGGTTTTAAATCACTAATGGTTTTTTTAATATCATCTGAGAGTTTGGCAAACTGATCATCAATAATATAAATGCCATCATCGCCTACACTTGCTGCAATATTACCGCCTTGCCCAAATAGTACGTATACATGCTCACTTAGTTTTTGTGCTGTTACTGGGCCATCGTCTGCTTGCGCTGTAGTGCTTAGTAATAAACCTGTTATTAATGCGGGTAGTATTTTTTTCATTTTTGTTCTCTGTTGTATGAATTAATAAATATAGAACGTTTTTATCACTATTTAAGCTCACTCACTTATCACTTAAACGTTATTTAATAGGACTTATTACTATTTGATGCATAAGTGTTTGCGGCAATAAAGGTGTATGTTTACCCTCTACGTAATCACTAAACCCCGCTCTGTAAAATTCAGAAAGAGGGTGCCCCGATTGCCCACCAGGAATAGCTAAAATTGCATGCTCTAGATGCCCAGGTTGAGCAATAAAACGCTGTGATGCGCCAAAACTACGCCCTTGTACGGCGGGCATATAACTATCTCCAAAACCTGCTGCTGTGGGCATATTTAATAACTTAGCAAGTAACGGCATTTGCTTTGCAAACGGATGCTCTATCACTAACTCATTTACCTTGCCCCACTGCCAGTTTTGTACGTTATTGCCAAATTGTTCTGTAAGCTTAGTAATAGTTTGGCTAAATGCTCCTTGTAACTGCTCATCCCAGCTTTTAAATTGTGGGTTTATCCATGTGTCGGGCTTGTTGTTTATAAGCTGCCAAACAGCGGGCTCTAAATCTCGTTTTACATATTTAAGTGTGCCTTGTTGTTTATTTAATTCATCTTCCATATTACTAAATAAAATATTAATCACTGCATCGCGGTAGCGCTTAACTAAGGTATACCCTGTGGAGGTTGAACACGCACATTGCTGCCAGTTTTCAAGCGCTGTTATATATTGCTGATTTTTAGTTATATCGGTTTTTAATTGCTTTAATAACAGAGCATGCCAAGGCATTAAAAAGCGAGCTTGATTATCAAGTTGTAATGCGTAAAAGTCGCTCTCAGCAAATGTTTGTTTTTCAAATAATCTATCGCGAATTTGGCTCGAACGTGCGCCGAGTGCATAGCCACCATTACCAAAACGCGCGTCATCCTCAGCCGATACCACGCGAGAATTACCAGTCCATAATCGACCGTTTTGCGGGTTTTTAATAAAAGGGCGTTGTAATTCATTTTGCTGCCAAAGCGCTGAGTAGTCATCGGCATTTACGCCAAGCTCACTTGGCGCTTTACGAGCCGGTATACCGCCCATGTTTTTCCACGCTGCGCTACCAAGGCTGTCTACCACCATAAGATTTTGCACCGGAATGCCCACATCGCTTGCTACAGCAAGTGCATCATCTACCGTTTTGGCTTGCTCTAATTTTAATAACTGCATATTAACGGCATAAGGCTGATGGGCTGCCCAGCTCAACGCATAAGGTTTTTCGTTAATATATTTTACAGGTCCGTATTCACTGAGTATTAATGAATAGTTTTCAACCTCCCCATCGGGTAATGCAATCGATTCATCTACTTGCCATGTTTTACTATCATCGTTTAATGCAATCCAATCGGCTGTATCTAAATAACCGTTAGTAAATCCCCATGCAACATTGTTGTTAGTGCCAACAACAATGGCAGGTGCGCCGGGCAGCGATACACCGGTTACCTGAGTCTGCTCACCACTGTGCATGTAATTTAATTGTGCCCTGTACCAAATTACAGGTACTGCCATCGATAAATGCATATCATCCGACACCATACCAGCCTCTGTTTTAGTAAGCGCCCCTGTAACAGCCCAGTTATTACTGCCGCGCTCTTGGTTGGCTTCAATACTTTTAACTATATGCTTTGTTTGAGTTGGAAAGGTAGGTATGCCGTCGCTATAAGGCGCTAATTTGCTGCCATCAAGCGCGGCTTGGTACTTACTCGGTTGCGTTAAAAAATCAACCATTTGCTTTGTGTACGCTTGCTCAATTTGAATAAGTGCTTGGTCGCGCTCAAATGTGGCACTTTGTAAATCTAGGTACATGCTAAATATCACAAGTAGGCTGTCTTCACTTTGCCATGGCTTTTGCGCTGCACCGGTTAGTAAATACTCAAAGCTTGAATACCCTACTTGCGCTAAACCTTCGTTTACACCTTGAGCGTAACTTTTAAGTAATTGCTTATCTGCATCAGGCAGGGTTTGTAAAATAATTTGGCTGCGTTTACGTAATTGATGAAAACGCATTTTTTTATCGAGCCCCAACGCTGCTTCGCCAAATAATTCACTTAACTCACCTGCGGCATTACGCCTTAGTAAATCCATTTGAAAAAATCGGTCTTGGCCATGCGCATAACCTAAACCATAGGCAGCGTCGTTTCGGCTATCTGCATTTATTACTGCTTGCCCTAGTGCATCGCGCGAAATTTTTACAGGCTCTACCACCGCGTTACTGCGTCCGTTTCCATCAAGAGCGGGTAAACTTAAACTAAGTACCCCATAAACAACAGCGGTACTTGCCAGCCCTAATATCACAATTAATAACAACAAGCGTTTGATTACTTTAAACATCACCGTTTCCTTTGCACGTTTTGACCAAGCGTTAAGCACATATAATAACCACAGTTTTATTAAATAATAATGTTCTTGCTCGCAAAGGGTGAAATAAACATCAAAATCCACGATAATGTCAGCTCCACACATCGTGCAGAACTAGTTGAGATCAATATGACTGAAAAAACATTTATCAAAGGTAAAGACCGCGACCTAGAATCGTCAATCTCTACCATGCAAAACAAGCTTAAAGCCCTAAACATTAATGTTGAAGAAGCGCTTTGGCTTAACCCTGTAGCTAACTGTTATTCGGTTCATATAAAAGACAGCGACTGCGGTGTTATGTTTACCAATGGTAAAGGCGCTACCGACAAAGCATCTATTGCTTCAGCACTAGGTGAATACTTTGAACGTTTAAGCTGTAACTACTTTTTTGCAGACTTTTATCTAGGTGAAGAATTTGCTAATGGCGAGTTTACTCATTACCCAAGCGAAAAATGGTTTAAAGTTGAAGGCGATGAAGTGCCAGAGGGCATTATGGATGAAAGCTTATGGGATTACTTTGACCCTGAGCGCGAACTAAACGCATCACACCTTTTTGATTTTAACTCAGGCAATATCGATCGTGGTATTTGTACCCTGCCATACACACGCCAACGCGATAACCAAGACGTATACATTCCGGTAAACGTTATCGGTAATATTTTTGTATCTAACGGTATGAGCGCAGGTAACACCAAATTTGAAGCTCGCGTACAAGGTTTATCAGAAGTATTTGAGCGCGCTATTAAAAACCGCATCATCGCCGAAGGTATTTGTTTACCAATCGTGCCTGAAGATGTTGTTAAGCAATACCCTAAAATTCACGAAGCGTGTGAAGAACTTCGCAGCCATGGCTTTCATTTACGTATTGCCGATGCATCACTTGGGGGCAAATACCCTGTAATGAGCGTAACGCTTATTAACCCAACAGATGGCTCTGTATTTGCTTCTTTTGGTGCTCACCCATCATTTGAAGTTGCGCTTGAACGTACCGTGACTGAGTTACTACAAGGTCGTCGTCTTGATCAGCTAGATGTATTCCAACCTGCAACATTTGATAACGATGAAGTAGCAACACCAGAGAACATTGAACTGCACTTTATTGATTCAAGCGGTTTGATTTCGCATGATTTTTTCCGTGCAAAACCTGATTTTGAATTTGTACACTGGGACTTCAGCGGAACAACTGAAGAAGAATATAACTTCTGTACTGATCTAATTCATAGCATGGATCATGATATCTACATCATGGATTACACGCACCTAAACGTATACGCGTGTCGTATTTTAGTACCGGGCATGTCAGACATTTACCCTGTTGATGAGCTTATTTGGCGTAACAACAACGAAGGCGCTAAATTCCGCGAAACATTCCTATCGCTTGATCAGTACGATGCAGAGCAATGGATGGAAATTTACGACAGCCTTGAAGAAGCAGGCCACAGCGATATTATCCGCGCCGCAGAATTTATTGGCCTTGCAACCGATGCCGACACACCATGGCACACACTGCGTATAGGTGAGCTTAAAGCGCACCTATGTTTAGCTGCAGGCAGCGAAGAAGCCATTGATTGGGTTGACTGGATACTTCATACAGGCCAAGTAAACGAAGAGGCAATGCGCCACTTCCGCTGTTTAAAAGCGATTCTTGAAATTAAATACGATGATGAGCGCGAATACGCCGATTACCAAGATGCATTAGGCTTAATGTTTGGTGCTAATAATGTAGCGCTGGCTATAGAAATTGCCGAAGGTAAAAAGCAGTTTAACGGTTTAACTTTCCCTGGTTTATCGCTTGAAGGCTTTAAAAAGCATGCGGCGCTACTTGATGGTTACCGCAAGCTACATGTAGCAAAGCAAAATCACTGGGCGCGTGAAGTTAGCGACTCGTAGCTCGCTAAACTACTAATTATAAAAAATAAACGGCGCATTTGTTAATGCGCCGTTTTCATTTGTGTAATAAATTAGCTATAGTTAATTTGCCTAAATTAACGCCACGATGTAGCTAATGCCACCATCTAATAACAATAAAAAAACGAACGTTCATAACTTTAAGTTGACCTTTTGGTTATCGCTTACGCTAACTGTACTAGTTGGTATCGTTCTTGATCGTATTAACTACAATCGTGTTAAAGATGCTCATCGCCTACAAATCCTTTCTGAAGTAAGTACATATCGAGCTCAATTAGAATCTATTTTAGTTTCTAATATCCAACTAGTTCGAGGTTTAGGTGTTGCCGTAGCGGCGCAGCCTGATTTACAACAAACACAATTTGAACAAATTGCCCAACCACTATTTAAAACCTCAAATGAGCTTCGCAATATTGGTGGCGCTCCCGATATGGTAATTCGCATGACTTACCCCTTAAAAGGTAATGAAAAAGCACTCGGTTTAAACTTTTTAGAAGAAAAAAACCAACGCGCTGATGCTATTAGAGCTCGCGATACAAATACCATTGTAATGGCTGGCCCATTAAAATTAATCCAAGGTGACATAGCACTTATAGCCCGCGTTCCTGTTTATATACCGCCAGATAATCGCTTTTGGGGATTACTTTCAGTTGTTCTCAACATTGAAAAAGTCTATGAAAATTCAGGTATTTATGAGCTAGAAAAAGAATACAACGTCGCTTTACAAGGCAGGCATGGACTTGGCAGCAAAGGGGAGTTTTTTTACGGTAATCAAAACATAATAGAGCAAGACCCCCTTGAGTTTACGTTAAGCTTTCAAGGTGGCAATTGGCAACTTTACGTAGCACCTAAAATAGGTTGGAGCCCACCAAATTCAGCTGTATGGCCACTTAGGCTATCAATTATAATTATTTGCGGGTTATTAATTTGGGCCTTTTTATTCTTTTTGAAAATGCTTAATCGCCAGCAACAAAACGAAAAAATGCTTGAGGCAATGAGTGATCTAGCCCAAATAGGCGCATGGTCATTTAATTTAGAAACGAAACAAGTGTATTGGTCTGATATGACCAAAAAACTATTTAAATACCCATTAAATAGCCAACCAGAATGGCCTAAAGATTTAAATTACTTTAAAAAAGGCACTAGCAGAGAAACAATTAAACCTTTAATTGAACGAGCTATAAAATATGGTGAAAGCTACGAAGTTGAATTAGAAGTAATGGATGAAGAAGGTGAATCTGTTTGGGTACTCGTACATGGTGAAGCAGAACGAAAAAATGGACGATGCACACGTATTTTTGGCTCATTACAGAATATTGATACCCGTAAAAAGATTGAATTAGAAAATAATAAAACAGCATTACACAACGAAATTTTAGCCTCCCTTACCGTTAATAAATTAATATTAACTGGGCAACTGAGCCAATCAAAAGATATTATTACTGAAGCAATCTGCCAAGCATTTGATATTAAACGTGCCAGTATTTGGTTTTTTAATGAAGACAAATCCCAACTAAGCCCTTTTGCCATACATAGTAAACATTCGTCTAGTGATAAAATTGACTCTATTTGGCTAAGAAAAAATCTTCCCGGCTTTTTTAATGCAATAGATCACCAGCCTGTATTTAATGTGCCTGACGCCCAAGAACACCCAATACTTGAGCCAATTAAAGAACAGTATTTAATGACTCTCGAGATTAAATCAATGCTGTGCGTAATAATCCCTGCAGGAAGTGGCGCTATAGGAGTCGTTTGCGCAGAGCAATGCCAATCAAAACGCTACTGGTCTAAAAACGAAGAAAGCTTTTTAATTGCCGTTGCTGCGTTAATAGGCAGCTTGCACTCAAGCCAACAGCGAATTGAAACCGAACAAAAACTAGTTTCTGCCAAAGAAACCGCCGAACAAGCTGTTGAAGCTAAAAGTGAATTTTTAGCGAGTATGAGCCACGAAATTCGCACCCCAATGAACGGTGTTTTAGGTATGCTTAACATAATTAAGCAAACTCAATTGGACCTGCAGCAAAAACATCATATTGAACTTGCTCAATCATCAGCTCAATCTTTGCTTAATATAATTAATGACATATTAGACTTTTCTAAAATTGAAGCCGGTAAGCTCGATATTGAAAACGTGCAATTTAATTTACCTCGGTTATTAGGCGAAGTGGTGGAATCCTTTGCTTTAAAGGTAGAACAAAACAATACAAAACTTATTCTAGATGCTACTCAAATAACTGTTAGTGAGATAATTAGTGACCCTAACCGCTTGCGCCAAATTTTAAATAACTTAATTGGCAACGCGGTTAAATTTACTATTGATGGCGAAGTAGTCATTACTGCCAGAATAGATGAAACAACGGATGGCTCGTTCCTACAGTGTTCGATTATTGATACTGGTATTGGTATTGACCCTAAAAAACAAGCGTCGTTATTTGACTCATTCACACAAGCCGATGCTTCAACAACACGCCAATTTGGGGGCACAGGGCTTGGCCTTGCCATAGTAAAACAATTGTGCGAACTGATGAACGGTGAAGTGAGTGTAAACAGTATGCAAGGTGAAGGAAGTACATTTTCTTTCACAGTACAAATACAACCGCGCTTAAGTAAAGAACAAGATTTACCGAGTCATTTAATTAAAAACAAACATATTTTAATTATTGATGAGTGCTCGTTAAATGCTAACACCGCTAATAAGCAGCTCACTGTTTGGGGTGCAAAAGTTAATTGTATACATAACTATCTTGAGGTTGATGATTACTTAAGTAATGTAACCACCCACCCTGGTGCTATTTTAGTTGATTACTACTTTTTTGAAAAAGCCCCACAAACGCATATCACCGCGCTCAAAAACTTTATAAATATGCATAGTTGCAAGTTAGTTATTATGGCGCCAATGAGTTATTCACCAGAGGAGTCTAAAGTAGGTATGGAAGTCGACTGTATGATTTTCAAACCTCTCACACCGTCTGATTTGTTTGACTCACTCACAAACGATAAATACATTGAACAACAGCAGCAACAAGCACAACTGCAAAACAAGCTAACTAAAGCGCCAGTACTCGATTCATCAGAACCACAACTATTGCTTGTTGAAGACAATAAAATAAACCAAGTGGTTGCCTCTGCGCTATTAAAGCAGGCGGGTGTTACTTTTGATATTGCCGAAAATGGACTTGAGGCAATTGTAAAGCTCAATGCAAAACAAGGTAAACCATATAAGCTAGTTTTAATGGATTGCCAAATGCCCGAAATGGATGGCTACCAAGCCACTAAAGCCATTAGAGAAGGTGATGCAGGTAAAGATAATGAAAATATTACTATTATTGCGCTAACAGCCAATGCCATGCAGGGCGATAAAGAAAAATGCCTAGCCGCAGGCATGAACGACTATTTAAGTAAGCCTCTCGATTTAGCTGCATTACAACCAAAGCTTCAACAATGGCTTGGCATTCAATAAAGGTGTAAGCTAATAAAATACGCTTACTAATTTGAGATTATTTATGCAGTTATCAACAAATCAACAACGTATTCTTGGTTGCCTATTAGAAAAACAAAGCACGACGCCAGAGCATTATCCGCTATCGTTAAACGCTCTCGTGAACGCATGTAACCAAAAGTCTAATCGCGATCCTGTGTTAAGTCTTACAGATGAAGATGTGCAAAACGCACTTGATGAACTAATAGAAATGCGTTTGGTCACAATAGATGAAGGTCTTTCGGGTCGTGTAAATAAATACGATCACCGCTTTTGCAACACTGAATTTAGTAATCTGCAATTTTCTGCTCAGCAGCGTGCCATTGTTTGTTTATTACTTTTGCGTGGTGCTCAAACCCCTGGTGAATTAAGAACCCGCAGTGCTAGACTTGCTGATTTTAAAAACGTAAATGAAGTAGAGGCAGCGCTCAATAAACTGATTGAAAGCGAGTACGTCACAAAGCTAGAGCGTGAAGCTGGTAAACGTGACAGCCGATATATTCATTTATTTGGCGAACAACAAAATAATCCTGCCGATGCCTTTGTTGCTCTACCAAGCGAAGTAATTAAAGACAAAGAATTAAGCGATTTACTTGAAGAAGTAGAAAAATTAAAAGCAGAGCTTCGCCAAATAAAAGCTCATTTAAAACTTTAATTAACTAAAACTAAATCACATAATAAATTTATTGCGTATCACATATTAAATTTTATAAGGAGCTGGCAATGCGCGCCGAAATTATGGCTGAAATGAAGGTTCAGCCAACGATTGATGTAAATGCTGAGATAACTCGCCGAGTTAATTTTATTAAAACACGTTTGGTAGCAGCTCATTCACGCTCGTTAGTACTGGGTATTAGCGGTGGTGTTGACTCATCAACCTGCGGCCGCTTATGTCAACTTGCTGTAAACGAGCTAAATAAAGAACACGATACTGACAAGTATCAGTTTATTGCAGTGCGCCTACCTTATGGTGTACAAGCTGACGAAGATGAAGCACAAATGGCGGTTGATTTTATTCAGCCAAGTAAACGTATGACCGTAAACGTACAACCTGCGGCTGATGCATTGCATGAGCAAGCGATAGCTGCCGTAGTTGGCTGTGGTGAAGCACTGCCTGAGCAAGCTCAAATAGATTTTATTAGAGGTAATGTTAAAGCGCGTCAACGTATGGTTGCTCAGTACGAAATTGCAGGTTTTTGCCAAGGCTTAGTAGTGGGTACCGATCATAGTGCTGAAAACATTACTGGTTTTTATACTAAATTTGGTGACGGCGCGTGCGATTTAGCCCCTCTGTTTGGTTTATCAAAACGCCAAGTTCGTGCACTTGCTACTGCACTAGGTGCGCCAGCTTTATTGGTAGATAAAGCACCTACAGCTGATTTAGAAAGTGACCGCCCAGGTTTAACAGATGAAGAAGCACTTGGTTTGAGCTATGAGCAAATTGATGACTTTTTAGAAGGTAAACCTGTGTCTAATGATGTTGAACAAAAGCTTGTAAGCATTTACACGCGTACACAACATAAGCGTCAACCAATTCCGACAATTTACGATTAATATTTAGTAGCTAAAATAAAGCAATTAATGCCTTTGAGGATTAATTGCTTTTTTGATCGACAGATTAAGAAGCTGCGTATATTTTAATAAATTAACGCTTTGAATTTTATAATACCAATTGCATTAAATTAGTGAGCTATTATAGCCCTATGAAATAGCGATAGAACGATGATATTTTTAATTATATTGGTATAACTACCCGCCAAAGAGAACACTGCCTTATATGACATCGCCCATTTTAATTACCGGCGCAGGCCAACGTATTGGTTTAGCACTCGCTCAGCATTATATAGCCCAAGGGCAGAGTATTATTATCACGTATCGTACTCGTCACGCCGCTGTTGATAAATTAGAGCAACAAGGTGCTGTATGTATTTATGCCGATTTTAGTACCGATGAAGGTATTAGTGCATTTATAAATGCGCTCAAAAAGCATACAACATCGCTGCGCGCTATTGTTCACAATGCATCAAGCTGGGACTGCGAAGCTAACAACCCTGACTTTGCAGCACTGTTTGATAATATGATGCGTATACATGCCAAAACACCGTATTTAATTAATTTAATGTGCGCAGAGCTGCTTTTAAACTATCAGCAAAATGAAAAAGTACCTGCCGATATAATACACCTTACTGATTATGTAGTTGAAACAGGCAGCCCTAAACACTTAGCTTATGCAGCAAGTAAAGCAGCACTCGACAACCTAACCAAATCGTTTAGCGCTAAATATGCGCCAAATATTAAAGTGAACTCGGTTGCTCCATCGCTCATTATTTTTAATGAACATGACGATGAGCAATATCGAGCTAAGACTCTTAAAAAATCATTAATGGGCATTGAACCCGGATGCCAAGAAATTATCAATAGCATTGATTTACTATTACAAAGCCACTACATCACAGGGCGCTCTTTGCCTATTGATGGCGGTCGTCATTTAAAGTAAATATAAATAAACTGAGATATTTATGCACAATGAATTAAAAGAAAGTTATGAAAAAATCATCACCGCTGTAGGCGAAGATGCTAACCGCGAAGGCTTACTTGATACGCCAAAACGTGCTGCAAAAGCAATGGAATATTTAACGCAAGGGTATCGTCAAACGCTTGATGAAATAACTAATAAAGCAGTATTTACATCTGACGCCGACGACATGGTGTTAGTACAAGACATAGAGCTCTACTCTATGTGTGAGCATCATTTACTGCCTTTTATTGGCCGTTGCCATATTGCTTATATACCAAACGGTAAAGTATTAGGCTTATCTAAATTTGCACGTATTGTTGATATGTTTTCACGCCGTTTTCAAATTCAAGAACAGTTAACGCATCAAATCGCTAAAGCAGTTGAAGAAGTTACTGGCGCTAAGGGCGTAGGCGTTATTGTTGAGGCAAAACACATGTGTATGATGATGCGTGGTGTAGAAAAGCAAAATTCAAGCATGCGTACATCAGTAATGTTAGGTAACTTTAGAAGCGATCCTAAAACACGTAACGAATTTTTGCAGCTTATAAAAGGTTAACCCTATGGCTAATGCAATCATTAACGTTACTAATTTACGCCTGCGTACGTTTATTGGCTTTAACCCCGATGAGCGTGAAAAAAAGCAAGATGTAGTGATCAATCTAGAGATTCACTACCCTGCTGATGACGCGTGTAAAACGGATGAAGTTGACCAAGCACTTAATTATAAAGTGATCACCAAAGAAGTTATTAGCTTAGTAGAGCAAGGGCACTTTTTACTGCTCGAAAAATTAGTTGCTGAAATTCTTGCCGTTTGTCACGCACACCCAAGCGTTCATTACGCTAAAGCACGTGTTGATAAACCACATGCACTGCGTTTTGCCGACTCAGTGTCGTTAACGCTTGATTGGGCTAAATAAGCAATTAAAAACTTATTTAAAAAAGCTTTTCGAATCCTACGGCAAGGGCGATAACCGCTAAATAGCGAGCGCCTTTGCCTAGTGTTACTAACAGTAAAAAGATACTAAATCGTACTTTAAATATGCCTCCAATCACCGTTAATGGGTCCCCCACAACCGGTAACCAAGCAAATAACAAACTATACACTCCATATTTATTAAATTGCTTTTGTGCGCTATCAAGCCCTTTTTGCGATACAGGAAACCATTTTTTATCTTTAAAATGCAGTACCTGCGTGCCTAACCAATAATTAACACAGCTCCCCAACACATTTCCAAGTGTTGCTACACACCACATAAGCCATAAATTAACTTTATCTTGAGTAATCATTCCCACCATTATTACCTCAGAAGAGCTAGGCAGTAATGTCGCAGATATAAATGCGCTAATAAATAACGTGAGATAAAGCATAATGCCCTTATGGCTAAACGTAAAAACCCAGCCTATAGCTGGGTTTATAATACCAATTTTATTAAAAACATGAGCATTCTAGCGTATCAAATAACTCACTAACTACGTTAAAAATTATTTATATAGAACAACTATGTATCATAATTTTAGCCTTGTTATTGAGCTATTTTCTTATCGCTATAATAGATCACTAATTTAATGCAATTGGTATAAAAATAAACTGTGTGTTTATTTTATCAAATTTAAACTAAACGGGTAATTAAACTCTTTACCTTCATTAGCTTTAATACTTGCCATTACAACCATTACAAACCCAAAAATTGCCACTATAGGTAGTAATATTAAGCCGACTGCTACAAACATCAGTACAAAACAAACTACATATGCAATTGCCATCGTTATTTGAAAGTTAAGCGCCTTTTTACCGTGCACGTCAACAACTGGCATTTCATCTCTTTTAATTAACCACACAATTAATGGCCCAATTATTGAGCCAAACGGCACCACAAACCCAGCAAGCGCACTTAAATGGCATAACATAGCCCACGTACGGTCATCTTTATTAACTGGTTCAACCTGTTGATTTTCTTCCATAACACTCTCCTTTTTGTTTTATGTATGTTGCCTCTTAACTAAACAAATGTCTACAAATCAACCAACGTATTTATGTTTAAAAATCACAGCGTGAAATCTTGTGATAAAAAAGTGATAAGTTTGTGAGAGTTTCTGGAGACGATTATTCAATACTTAACTCGAATCATCACTTACAGGAAATAATAATGAAAACTTCTACATTAACAATCGCAATTCTTTTAGCGGCAGCTAGCCAATCGACTATGGCCGCAGAATTAGACCTAAAAGTAACTAACCTAACCAAAGGTATTCACTTTACTCCACTGTTAATTACAGCACATAACAGCGAAGACACACTGTTTGAAGTAGCAACAGAGGCATCTACAGCACTACAAACAATGGCTGAAGGCGGCAATATTGCAGAGCTAGTTGCACAAGCAACTGCAGCGGGCAGTGATATGGCTGCAAATCCAGCTGAAGGTTTACTTGCACCAGCCGCATCTACAACGGCAACACTTACCACTACCGACGGTAACGAGTACCTATCTTTAACTGCAATGATGCTACCAACTAATGATGGCTTTGTAGGCTTAAACAGCTGGAAAATCCCAACAGAAGCGGGTACTTACACAATTAATTTAAATGCTTACGATGCAGGCACAGAACAAAACAATGAGCTTGTAGTTGAAGGCTCTGGCGCACCAGGTACTCCAGGTACTCCAGGTATTCCTGCGGCTCCAGGTGGCGACGCTGGCACTGGCGGTACAGGTGTATTAAGTGGTGATACAAATACTAACATTCATATTCACCCGGGTAGCTTAGGTGATGACGATTTAGAAGCGGGTAATAGCGATTTAAGTAATACAGTACACAGATGGTTAAACCCAGTAGCGCAATTAACCGTTACAGTTAAGTAGGAGCATGATTATGTCATCTGCTAACAACCTTAAAAAAAGTCTACTAGTGCTTGCACTTGCAACCACACTTGCAGCGTGTAGCGATAATGATAACGACCCAGTTGTTGAAGAGCCGGTCGTTGTTGAGCCAATTGTTGTAGAACCTGTGATCAGTGAGTTTACTATTACTTTTAGTAACTTAACTACAGGACAGCCTTTGTCACCACTCTCTGTCATTGCTTTTGAAGATGAAGCACCTTGGTCATTCGGT
Source organism: Pseudoalteromonas sp. NZS100 (assembly GCF_015864815.1). Taxonomy (NCBI): domain Bacteria; kingdom Pseudomonadati; phylum Pseudomonadota; class Gammaproteobacteria; order Alteromonadales; family Pseudoalteromonadaceae; genus Pseudoalteromonas; species Pseudoalteromonas sp. NZS100. The sequence goes on along the minus strand of NZ_JADYWM010000014.1, from coordinate 56,455 downwards.
ACAACAGCTTCTGTGGGCTTAGAAATGCTTGCAGAAAGCGGTGCAAATGAAGAATACCTCAGCTACGAAAGTGCACTTGCTGCAGTTTCAGCTGAAGGCGCTATTGGCCCTGGTGAAACCACCACAGTGATCATTACTGTTGAAGAGCAAGAAACGCTTAATTTGTCATTTGCTGCCATGCTTGGGAATACAAATGATGCTTTTACCGGTCTTAGTTCTTTAGATGTATCAACATTAGAAGTTGGCGGTTCGTTATCACGCACTACGACTGCTTATGATGCGGGTACGGAAGCAAATACAGAAACAGCTGAAACTGTGCCAGGTCCTGCCGCTAGCGGCGAAGGGTTTAACGAAATACGTGACGATACAGCCGATATAATAACGATGCATCCAGGCATTGTTTCAAATCAAGATGGATTATCTACATCAGCACTTGGTGTTGAACATAAGTTTGATAACCCAGTATCGAAAATAGTAATTACGCGCACGCAGTAACGTTCCAGCTTGTAATGGGGAAGTAAGGGAGCACGGATGCCCCCCTTTTTACGAGGTAATACATGCGTCACGAAAAAATATTAGTAGTAGAAGATGACAGAGAAATAGGTAAGTTAATTACCACGCAGCTAACGTCGCTTAACTTACATGTTGATCATGTTGTGAGCGCAGAACTAGCCTTAAAAAAAATAGCTAAGCATCCCTACGGACTTATTTTACTCGATATAAACTTACCCCAAATGGATGGTTTGAGCTTATGCCGAAAAATAAAAGAGCATTACCCTACTACCTCCGTTATTTTACTCACCGCGCTGAGTAGCGATATGGACAGAGTTATTGGCCTTGAAATGGGCGCCGATGATTATATTTGTAAACCCTTTTTTGCACGCGAATTACAAGCCAGAGTAAAAACCCAATTACGCCACAGAGCACAACTACTCGCTGGCCAAAACAACGACAACTCTCCCGTTGATAGCGAACAAACACTAAATGTAGGCTCACTCAACATAGAATTTAGTTCGCACCAAGTGTATTTAGGTAAACAAGCCCTTAACCTTACCGCCACCGAATTTGATTTACTCGTTTACTTTGCACGCCATCCTAATCATGTTTTTAGCCGCCAGCAGTTACTCGATAAGGTATGGGGTTACCAACACAGTGGTTACGAGCACACGGTTAATTCACATATAAACCGCTTACGTGCCAAGCTAGAAGAACACCAACAAGCGCCTATCATCGAAACAGTTTGGGGTGTTGGTTACAAACTAAACCCTAGCCAACTCAATTAAGACACCTATTATGAAATTATCTTTGTATCAAAAATTAGCTATATCGCTAGTCGTGATTTTTTGCTTTATTTGCGCCCTAGTTTACGGCTGGAGCAAGCAATTAGAACTCACCTCAAAACATCATGCTGAGCAAAATTTACATTTGGCGCTTGCCGAGCACTTAGTACAAGATAATCCACTAATAAAAGAAGGGGTGTACGACTATAAAGCGCTTGAAAACCTCTTTCATACCTTAATGTTATTAGGTCCTGCGTTTGAATTTTATTTTGTAGACGAAACCGGAAAAATTCTTACTTACTCAGCAAAGCCGGGTAAAGTTAAACGCACGCATATTAGTTTAACGCCTTTAAAAAGGCTGATTAACGACCCAAGCGCTGCACCTATTTATGGTGATAATCCTCGTAATAAAGAGCAACAAAAAATATTTTCAGCCGCGCCAGTATTTAATCAAGATAAGTTACAAGGCTATTTATATGTAATTATTGGTGGTGAGGCTTACGATACCTCACTAAGCACTGTAAAAAATAATGATAAGTTATGGCTAGCCGCTTTATGGCTTGGCTCTGCACTCGCATTTTTATTTATTGCGATGCTAATTTTGCTACGCTTTTTTACCAACCCAATTCAGCGCTTAGCCCGCGATGTTAGTAATATTGAAGCCGCTAACTACAGCCTTACCGACACCAAGCTAAGTAATTACTCAACGCAAAAAAGTAACGAAGTGCATAGTTTAGGGCGAAGTATTCAAGCCATGCTTACCCGTATTAACGAGCAGTTTAAAGCACTTGAGCAAGGCGATAAGCAACGCAAAGAGTTACTAACTCACTTATCGCACGACCTACGTACACCACTTGCTTCACTGCAGGGGTTTTTAGAAGTTTTAAATCAATCAGGTGAGCAATTAAGTCAAAAAGAACAACAAGAATACTTGCAGGTATCGCTTAATAATTGTGGGCAATTAAAGCTACTCATAGAGCAAATATTTGAACTTGCTCACTTAGAAAATGGCGAAATAAGTATAAATAAAGAAACCTTTAATTTAGGTGAACTCATTTACGATTGCATGGCAAAATTTAGTTTAGCCGTTGATAAAAAAGGCATAAGTTTGTCGGTAGAACCTGCAATTTGTGACTTTCCTGTGGTTGCCGATATAGCTAAATTAGAGCGCGTGTTAAGTAACTTAATTGACAATGCAATTAGGCACACCCCTCGCGGTGGCAGCATTGCAGTACATGTAAAACGCAGTGATGATAATCAACTATTTGTGCATGTATCAGACACAGGCGTAGGTATAAAAGAAGATGAGCTGAATGCTATTTTTGACCCGCACTACCAAGCAAGTAATTCTAATAAAGAAGGGCGCCAGCAAGGTGGTTTAGGATTGGCCATTTGCAGAGGTTTATTAAAACTGATGGATAGCGAAATTTACGTACAAAGTGAAATTGGTAAAGGCACTATGTTTAGCTTTAATTTGCCACAAAAAAAGGTGCTTTCTTAAAAAGCACCTTATTGAGTTAAATCTATTTAAATATAAAGATTAATTACTTTTTAATACCCGCTAAATCAAGCATAAATGCATAGTTTAGCGCGGTATCTTCTAAGCGCTTAAAGCGACCTGATGCACCACCGTGCCCTGCTTCCATATCTATTTTAAACAATAACTTATTGTCATCAGTTTTATAGTCACGCAGCTTAGCAACCCATTTTGCAGGCTCAAAGTATTGAACTTGTGAATCGTGCAAGCCAGTCGTCACTAGCATATTAGGATATGCTTGCTTAGATACTTGGTCGTATGGCGAGTAAGACAGCATGTAATCGTAGTACGCTTTTTCGTTCGGATTACCCCACTCGCCGTATTCATTTGTTGTAAGCGGAATACTCGCATCAAGCATCGTGGTTACTACATCTACAAACGGTACCGCTGCAACCATGCCTTTATAAAGCTCAGGTGCTTGGTTTGCTACTGCGCCCATTAATAAGCCACCAGCACTGCCACCTAACGCAAATATTTCACCTTTTGCGCCATACTTTTGAGAAACCAATGCTTTAGTTACGTCAACAAAGTCATTAAATGTATTCTTTTTAGTGAGTAGCTTGCCGTCTTCGTACCAAGGACGACCTAGCATTTGCGAGCCACGTACATGGGCAATTGCAAATACAAAGCCACGGTCAAGTAAACTCAAACGCGTGCTTGAAAAAGTAGGGTCCATGGTTGCGCCATAAGAGCCGTAACCATATTGCAGTAGCGGGTTAGTGCCATCTTTTTTAAACGCATCTTTACGGTAAACTAAGCTTACCGGTACTTTTATACCATCACGTGCTGTTACAAAAATACGCTCTGAGGCGTAATTATCAGCATCAAAATCACCTAATACAGCTTGCTGTTTAAGTAGTTTTTTATCGCCAGTCGCTAAATCTACATCGTACGATGAGCTTGGTGTAGTCATACTGGTGTAATAAACTCGTAACGTGCCGCTATCTATATCGTTATTACCATAAGTACCAATTGTATAAGCGCTATCGTTAAAGCTCAGTGGTAACTCTTTACCTGTTTTTAAATCACGCGCAATCAACTTTGATTGGCCCATTTCACGCTCTTGGTAAACTAAGTAGTCATTAAATAAATCAATGCCTTCGAGCTTAATATCATCGCGCGCTGGGATCACACTTTGCCAATTTGCTTTGTCACCAGCTTTATCAATATCCACTTTCATCAGCTGAAAATTTACAGCATCTAAGTTAGTTACAATGTAGTAAGTATTCCCTAGTTTAGATATTTCATATTCAAGCCCTGCTTCGCGCTCAATTAAGCGTTTAGGCATTGCCTTAGTATCATCAGCACTTAGTACCGATACGCCTGATGCAGCCGTGCTGCTGTGCCAAATATAAATTTCTGACTCATCTTTGCTTTTACTCATACCCATGTAGTAACTGGTATCAGTTTCTTCGTAAATTAGCTCATCATCAGCTTGTGGTGTACCTAATGTATGACGATAAACTTGATAACCTAATAAAGTTTGTAAATCTTTTTTAATGTAATAAACAGTTTTATTATCGTTTGCCCAAACTATACCGCCGTTGGTGCCCTCAAGTGTATCTTCGAGTAATTTACCGGTTGTTAAATCTTTTATTTTTATACTATAAATACGACGGCTAACAGTATCTTCGCCATAAGCCATTAAATTGCCATTCGGACTTACATTTAAGCCACTTACTGCATAATAATCATGGCCTTTCGCAAGCTCATTTACATCTAAAATAACTTGCTGATCCGTACCTGCAAAATCGCTGCTGCGTAAGTAAGTAGTGTACTCGTTATCGCCGCGTGTTTGCGTTGAGTAAAAATAATCACCGTTTTTAACTGGGACTGAATCATCGTCTTTTTGGATACGCCCTTTTAGCTCTTCAAACAATTCACTTTGCAGCGTTTTAGTATGTGCAAGCATTGCATCTGTGTATGTATTTTCAGCTTCTAAATAGTTAATAACCTCTGGCGCTTTACGTTCGTCATCACGTAACCAATAGTAATTATCTACACGTGTGTCACCATGAATAGTCATCTCATGAGGCACTTTTTTAGCAACCGGCGCAACAGCTTGTGCAACTTGAACCGTTTTAACTTGTGTATTATTTTTTTTGGTTTCTTCAGGGGCTTGATTACAGCCACTTAAAATAGCTAGCGATAATGCAGCAAGTGCGAATGGAGTACGTTTCATCAGTCAAAGTCCTTGTTGGTTTTTGGTTTTTATTTTTTATTAAGTAATTAAATATACCTAAAAATAACCTGTGTTGTGATTTAGTTTGTGAAGCTATGTAAAGTAAATCAACGTAATTCCTCTTTTCTTAATAAGCCTACATCAGGTACTCTGTAGATATATAAGTCATTTTCAAGCTCAACTGATTAAGGGTAGGAATGAATAACGAAGTAATAAATATTTTAACTATGGCTAAAGTAATTCAAACAGCTGTTGCCCCAGTATTCTTGATCACGGGTATTGCCGCTACTTTAGGTGTTTTATCTAATCGTTTGGCACGAATTACCGATAGGGCACGTCAGTTAGAACGCAGATTAAAAGTAAGTACTGACGAGGACTTTAATAAATCACTCGCTACAGAGCTGCGCGCCCTTTTAAAGCGTTCTCGATGTATACATATTGCTTTTAGTTTAAGTGTATTAAGCGCATTGCTTGTATGCGCTGTGGTTATGTTGTTATTTTTATCGCACATTCAATCTATAAACTTAGGCGTGACTATTGCTTGTTGTTTTGTAGCAGCAATGGCATTACTCATATGTGCATTTATGTCGTTACTTGGTGAGGTATTCTTAGCAACTAGAAGCATGCGTCGCGGGATGATATTTGCAGATATTGATATAAACGATTAATTTTTTATAAAAAAACCCCGAGCAACTAATGTTACTTGGGGTTTTTATTAAATAAGCTTATTTAATAAAATAACTTATTGTGCAGTATAAATCGTCTCTAGCACTTCAATTCTAGCTTCTTTAGCATAACCTGAAGCATTTAACTGCTCTGCTGCAACTAAAATGTCTTGCCCATCATTCACTGCTAAAACGGCAATCTTAGTACCAGGAAATACAGACACCACTTTTAATCCAGCCGCTGCAGCAATGTCGCTAGCAGTAATACCATCTTTTAAAAGTACCGTAATATTACCTGATAAAGAACTTAAGTTATTAGTAAGAATATTACGAACTAATGACCCTTTAGTTACTACATCAGATGTACTTGCAACATTAACAACCGCCATGTCGCCTTTTTGCATAACTACATGCTCATCGGCAGCAACACTTGATGGCACTAAGCGTAAATTTTTCTCTACTTTATAAGAACCAAAATCAGCTTTAGTATACTTTAAGCTAGATGCTTGCTTCTTTGGTAGTTGAAGCTCTTTATCAAAGCTTGTGTTTGCCGTAGCGCTAAAAGAAATACACGCAGCAGCACTTAATACGATTAATTTATTAACTTTCATTTTCATAATCCTTACTCTTGACCTGCGTGACCGAATGCGCGTAAAGACACACCCTCTAAAACACTTGCTGAACTATTATTGCTAATACCTACTACACCTAAACCATTGTCATCACCTTTACTAAGTGCATAGCTATCTGCGCTCGTATCTAGTAAACGAACTGTCCAAGTGCCTTTAGTCGACTCACCATAAAACGCATTTGAAAGCATTACTGCATCTTTTAGTATATAGCCAACACTCCAACTGCTTGTGAAACTATATGCTGGGTAGAATAAAGCTTGCTTAGATGACAGTAATACACTTCGTGTACCCGCTGGCGATGTAACTTCTATAGCTAAATCTGTTCCGGCTGAAGTTTGTGTACCATCGCTTAAGCCAAAGCCCATTTCAGCGTTACTTACATCAAACTTAAACTGCATTGCTTCAATGCTTAGCTCTTCAGTAACTTCAATTTCTTGTGTAAGACCCGTTGCATTGTTATCTGGAATTTCAAGTGCAAGTGCGTCTTCAGCAACTGCTGAACCAACACCATTCCACTGAGTAATAACTTGTTCACCTAAAGCAACATCGTAAGATTTAGCCATAGAAACCGCAGCTCCAGCATCTGCACGACCAAAACCATATAAGTTATTGAAGTTATAACCGGCAGAGTTTTCAATCCAACCGTCATGAGCAACAAACTCGCCTTCACCAACTGTTAATTTAACAGCAGCATTATCTGCATCAATTAAAGTGCTAGTTGATGCAAGGATATGGCGAACGTCACGCCATGTTAAATCAGGATTAGCCGAAAGAATTAACGATACCACACCCGATGCATTTGGCGCAGCAGATGATGTACCATTAAACGTTGAAGTATAGTTACAGCTTGCATTATCTGCATGGCCTGGATAGTTAAATGGATATTGACTTGCAGCAAACTCTTCACCGTAAGCAGCAGCCCATGCTGCAATAGAGCCACCATTGAAACCTGAATAACCATTTATACAAGTCATTTGATCTGTTGTTACCATTGCAGGAGCAAAACGACCATATTCACCCGCTGGAGCCGACACCATTACGTTAGCACCCGCTGTAGAATAGCTAGTATGTTTACCATTAGCATTTACTGCAGCAACACTTAAATAATAAGGGTGGCCTTGGCTTGGCTCAAAGGCGCCATTATAACAAGTTAAACCTAAGTCATTTGCGCCATTGTCAGCACATAAAGAACCTTCATCGCCACCGTCTTCAAATGAGTTACCGCTAGATTTCATATTTAGCGCACCTTTACCATCACGAAGGTTAAGGTTAGGGTAAGATTCAATTGCCTCATCTAGCTTTGAATAACCGATAAACGTAGGGAACGTAATACCATAACTACGGTTAAACGCTGAAATATTTTCAGACGTACTAATACCACTACCAGGGAAGCCATGAGCAAGTAAATCAGTTTGTGCTACTTTATCTCCACCAAGGTAGTTCATACCGATTAAGCCTGCATCAGGTGCAACACCGCGGCCGCCTTTGCCATTCCAACCTTTTGCTGCAATTAAGCCGGCTACACTTGTTCCGTGGTCACCACTGTTTGATGTACTTGTAGGATCTGTACGGTCTAGCGCTTCAGCGTTAAGGTTTAGAGAACGATTTGGTAATACGTTATCTACTAAATCTTCGTGGCGAATTTCCATACCTGAGTCAACAACAACAGCAGTTACACCAGCACCTGTAACGCCTTGAGCATAAGCGGCTGTTACATTCATATCTTCACCAGCAACCAAACCTGTAGCTTCTGCATTAGCAAAACTAGTATCAACACTTGCTTGCGCTTCTTCTTCGGTATCGCCAAATAGATTTACATATAAATTAACTAAGCCCTGCTTCATTTCATCGCTTAATGAGTATGCTTTTTGGCCTGTATTATTTAGGTGCCATTGTTGATTTGCTAATGGGTCACCAACAACTCCTGAAATGTTTATTTGTGCAGAAGCCGTTTTACCATTTGCGTTTACAGTGTAATCAATAACTGCATCATCATCCGTCATTGGAACATAAGTAAATGATGTTCCCTCTACAGTTAGAGTACCGTGACTAAATGTGAATACGCCATCTTCTGCAACCACTTCTTCACCATTTTCAGTGAAGCTAAATGTAAGTGCATCGCCATCGTTATCGCTGGCTTTAAATTCTGCAGTAACAGGGATCCATTGTTTTAAATCTACAACAACTACATCGCTCGCTTTAGGCGCTACGTCAGTAACTAATGGTACGCTATTTTTATTATCGTCATCACTACTTCCACAACCAGAAAGTGATACCACTATTGCAGCAGACAATGCTGACATTTTAAAAATATTATTTTTCATAAACTCTCTTTGTTAGTTATTTTTATGATGACGTGACGTTACACAACAACAATCAAAATAACAACGAGGCGTTTACAGTCATTAACAATAAAGACAATAGATGTAACGATAGGGTAATCATTGTATGCTTAGTTAAAGAAACAATTATTAAGCACATATATTAACTTGAACATTTAAAGAAGCTAATATAAAACAGGATTAACAATTACTTTAAAAGGGGCAAACATGAAATTAAAAAAAGTATTAGCAACAATAGCACTGGCAACGTGTGCATTTAGCGTATCGGCAAATTCTGCATTTAAAGAGCCAAGTGACGCGATTGAATACCGCCAAGCAGCGTTTTCAATGATCTCAGTACAAATTGGTGACATGGGCGCAATGCTAAAAGGTAAAGTACCTTTTGACGCAGAGCAATTTAAAAAGCGTGCTAACAACGCAGCTGCACTTTCAAAAATGCCATGGGAAGCGTTTTACGAAGGAACAGATAAAGGCGACACAGCTGCACTTGCTGCTGTTTGGTCTGAAAACGATACTTTTATGAAAAAAGCAACTGCATTCCAACAATACGCAGATGAGCTAGCAGTAGCGGCTCAATCAGGCGATAAGGCCGTAATTGGTAAAGCTTTTGGCGCATGGGCTAAAGGCTGTAAAGATTGCCATAAGCAATTTAAAGATTAATTATTGTTGTTTTAATACTTAATGTAGTAACAACAAATGATAAAAAGCACTGAATGGTTAATCATTCAGTGCTTTTTTGTACCCGGCATTTAAGCCCGTATGTTATTTATTGAGCTAAACCTTCTGCGGGCGACGTTTAAATACAGTCCTAATCCCACCCAAAATGCGTGTAAACACCTTACCAATATCACTTAATATAATGTACAAACATGGCACTAATATAAGTGTTATTAATGTTGCAAACATCACTGCAAAACCAAGCGCTACCGCCATAGGTATTACAAACTTAGCCTGCAAGCTTGTTTCAAACATAATGGGCAATACACCTGCAAATGTAGTAATTGAAGTAAGTAATATAGGTCTGAATCGAGCACAACCGGCATCTATTACAGCATTTTTAATACTAACACCTGTTTTACGGGCTTGATTCACATAATCGGTCATAACGAGTGAGTCGTTTATAACCACCCCTGCTGCGGCAATAATACCAAAGCCAGACATTAAAGTTATATCCAAACCAAACCAGTAATGCCCCCATATTGCTCCCGTTAAGCTAAATGGAATCACCGACATAACAATAAGTGGTTGCGCATAACTCTTAAGGGGTACGGCTAATAAAATATACACCAAAATCATACCGCCGAAGAAAAACATCTTCTGCTGATTAGCCTGATCCTGTTGCTCTTCAATGGCGCCACCTAGTTCTGACTTAACACTTGGGTATTCTTCTTTAAGTTGTGGTAGTAGCTTTTCTTTAATTTGATCTACAACTTCGTTTGGCTCAATCACTTCTTCATCTATGTTTCCATAAACATACACAGTCCGATAGCCCCCTTCACGGCGGATATAACTAATACCTGGTGTTTCAGTAAGTTCAACTACATCACCAAGCAGTACTTCACGGCCCTGCGGGGTAGTAACAACCGCATGCTTAAGTGACGAAAATGCCTCTCGAGTCAGTTTAGGGTAACGCACCATTACACGTACTTCCTCGCCTCGGCGAATAACACGTTGAGCCTCACCACCGTAAAAGCTTGCCCCAACTTGATTTGCAATAGAAGCTAAGTCTAAACCTAAGTCGTAAGCGACCGGTTTTAGGCTCATTTGCACTTCTTTACTTGCAGGATCTATTGTTGAGCTAATATCAAACAAACCTTCTTGCTGTTGCAGCAACTCTATAAAACGACGTCCTGCATTATTTAATGTATCAATATCAGAGCCATATAATAAATAACCAAATTCGCCGTCACTGCTCCCTCCATTTACATCATCATAAATGGTTAATGATTTAACACCGGCAATATCGGGCATCGCCTCGCGCCAACGTCGTGATAATTCAAACGCGTTATAAGGCCTTATACTTTCATCAACAAGGGGAACAAGCACTTGTGCTTCAGTTCGCCCTTGGTTAAATACTAAAATATCTCTTATGAGTTTTTGACCATATTTGCGTTCGGTATCTTCATCAATCGCAATCACCATCGCTTCTATTTCACGAATAGCATTTATTGTTTGTATGTCAGATACATTGTCATTCATTTCTAGATTTATTTGCGGGTAGTCATGCGGGATTTTTGGCATAAACCCGGTACGAACTTGATTTGATGAGATTAAAGCAAAGGTTACGATTAATAGGGCAATAAATGAAAATAACACCGACCAACGCCATTCAACACAACGTATAACAAAGCGTTTATATGGGCCATTTACAAAACCAAAAAATCGCGTATTAAACCGATCGCGCCAGCCACCCTCTTTTATTGGTGAAAAATGAGTGTGAGCAATATGGGCTGGCAGTATCAACTTTGATTCAATCAAACTAAATACTAAACACAACATTACCACCACTGCTATACCATAAAAGAAGGCACTTTCTGGGCCTGTAGATAACGTAAATGGAGCAAATACTGCAATGGTAGTTAGTACACCAAAAGTTGCAGGGGTTGCTACGCGTTTTGCGCCATTAATCACATTAACAACACCACCGCCTTTTTTTTCTATTTCGGTGTAGGCACTTTCGCCTATGACAATGGCGTCGTCCACCACAATCCCTAGCACCATAATAAAGGCAAAAAGTGATAAAATATTAATGGTTACACCAAACAATGGCATCATCATCATTGCGCCCAAAAAGCACACTGGCAAACCAATCATCACCCATAATGCCAACTTAAAGCGTAAAAAGATTGATAGCATAATTGCAACCAAAATAGCGCCCTGAATGAGGTTTGTAACCATCATGTCTAAGCGGGCATTTAGGTAATACGTAAAATCCATTAGTGGCTCTAAACGAACCCCCAGTGGTAGCTCTTTGTTTTTTAATTCTATAAATGCTTTTACTGAATCAGCAACTGGGATAATACTTTGCTCTTCAGTCGCTTTTACCGATATATAAACTGCATTTTCACCATTGAATTTAAAGTAACGCTCACCTTCAGTGAACTGATCTTTAATCACGGCAATATCTTGCAGTAACACTTTAGCACCATTAGCCCCTATTTTTACCGGTATTTGCCTAAATTCTTCACCAGAGTAAAACTGATTTTCGACGCGAACAGAAATAACACCTGCGTCTGTTTTTAGCTGCCCCGCCGAAAAGTTAGCTGAGTAACGACGCACTGCATTCATTACATCACTAAGGGTTAGGTTATATTGACGCAGCGTATCGGGTTCGATTTCAATTGCTATTTCATCAAGAGGAACATCGTTTACCACTAACGACACGTTAGATAGCTGAAGTAACTCATCTTCTATTTGGTTTGCTATAGGCTTAAGCTCTGTAAGTGGTAAGTCAGCAACGAGCGTCATACCTATAACATCTTGCCTAAACTCAACTTGACTTATGGTGACTGGTTCCATACCGGCAGGGAACGTTGCTATACCATCAACCCGTAATTTAACTTTATCGAGTATATCGGTCAGCTCTACATCAGTATTAATTTCAAGACTTGCTCTACCGCCATTTCTAAATGCCCTGTAAACACCTTTTTTAATTTCGGTCACATCTTTTAGCGACTCTTCAATTTTTATAAGTATGCTTTCTTCTATTTCTTGTGGTGAAGCGCCGGGGTAGTTAGCTTCAATATTAATGTAGTTAATTTCTACATTAGGGAACATTTGGCGTTGGATATTTAGAAAGCTAATAATTCCCATCACCACAATAAAAATCATCATTAGGTTGGCAGCAACGGAGTTATTAGCGAAGTAAGCAATAATACCGGTTTGTTTTTCAGCGTTAGGCGCTGTATTTGGTAGTTCAGTGTTACTCATAACTCAGCCTACCTTTATAATTTTTCAGCGGAAGCATTTTCAAGTGCCTCTGTATTTTTAGTATTTTGAAGACCCGCAATTTTTACAGCCATGCCTTTTTGCGGATATTCTGGCAAAGTAATCACCAACTTATCATCTGTTTGCAAACCATCACTGATGTAAAAGTACTCACCCTCTTCACGAATAACTGTGACTTTGCGCGGCTCAAGTTGCTGCTCTTCATTAACGATCCATACGGTTTTGTTATTAACTAACTCTTGCGGTAAGCGGTAAATATTATTAAGCATTGCACCTGCAAAATTTACCTGTACGTAGCTACCAAACTTAATGGCTGGTTGTATGTTTTTAAGACCGTATGGGTCTTCTATACGCACTACTAAACTACTCATACGCGTAGCGTTATCAACAATCCCTAGGTCGCGGTCAATTACACCTTCACGGGTGAAGCTGTTTAGGCCTTTTTGAATAATCGTTGCGGTAATACCTTTAATACGTTCTGGCAAAAAAACGCTATCGAACCCTGCGATAGGAATAATCACTTCAGCGGTCTCAATATTATTGAGTTCAGCAACTTGCGAACCCATAGTGACAAACTGTCCTACACCTATATTTCGGCTAATCACCAATGCGTCGTAAGGGGCTGTAACATCACAATTATCCAAATCACGTTGCGCGCGCTTTAATGCAGCTTGCGCCGACTTAACAGATGCTTGTGCACTGAGCACTTGAGGTTTACGTAAAAATAAATCTGTGCGCGCTTTACTTGGGAAGCGCTTGGCTTCGTCTTCGGCTACTTGAGCTTGAGCTTGTTCCTCTATTAAACCCGCTTGTGCGCGAGCAAGCTCGGCCTCTGCAACAAGTACTGCTGCTTCATAGTTGTCTTTTTCGATAGTGAATAACGTTTCACCGCGAGCAACTATGCCGCCGGCTACAAAATTAGGATGCCAACTTAACACCTCGCCCGACACCTGCGCCGAGAGCTGTGTATTTTCAAGAGGCTTTACTTCACCGTAGCTATTAATAATAACTTGATGATCGTTTGCAGCCACGGGCTCAACTTGCACTGTTGGACGAGTATCAATTACTTCTTTTTTTTCTGGTTCTTGTGCAATGGCATTTATTCCCATAAAGCCAACAACACCAACAATGAGCGCCACAAATGGAAAAACCCATCTAAGTGAATTTGTTTGCATATCCTATTATCCCCAAAATTCTATTAACGCCATAATACCAGAGCCATATGAAACATTAAGGTGACATTTGTAAGCAACTGTTGCAAATACATATAAATCGCTACTATTTAGGGCTATAGAATATAATTTTACATGCAGCTCATCTCATTCGTTATATTTTGTTACAAACTTTTATTCATTAATATCAGTTGATTATCGTTAAACACTTAAATTTCATCTCGAAGATGTGCGAAATTAAATTAATTTACGTACAGTCCAATTAAATTAACAAATATTAAAAGTCTCAAAATGAAATTAACGACCATCACCCTTGTGCTTAGCTTAGCGTTTGGCAGCCATGCATTTGCAGCCGATAAAAAAGACGAAAAAGAGTCAAAAACACTTAGCGAAATGATCAAAGGACAAACCGAATTTGCCGGTATATTTAGCCTTTATCAAGACGAAAAAACCGGTAAGCACCTTATGGTGATTAACGAGTCCCAACTCAATACGCCGTTTGTGTATTTTGCGCACACTGTCGATGGCGTTACAGATGCAGGCCATTATCGTGGTTCGTACCGTGAAACTAAGTTAATTGAATTTAGAAAATACTTTGATCGTATCGATATCATTAGCAAAACACCTCGCTACAAATTTGACGAAAACAGTGCCATTTCAAAAGCGAGTGATGCCAATATTAGTGAAGCGGTACTTGCGAGCATTAAAATAGAAAAAGAAGAAGACGGTAAAATAGCATTTAACGTAAATAAGTTATTTTTAAGCGAAGCACTTCATAAAGTATCACCTACGCCAAATCCAGCAGATAAAAACGCTAAAAAACGCTTTAAAGTAGGCAAATTAGACGATAAAAAATCACGCATTATTAAACAGCGTCCATACCCTAATAACTTAGACGTGGTTGTTGATTACGTATTTACTAACCCAAGCCCAACGGTACGTGGCTCAAATGCAGTAAGCGACCCGCGTAGCGTATCGGTAAAAGTTCAGCACTCGTTTGTCGCTCTACCTAACAATAACTACGCACCACGTATGGATGATGCGCGCATTGGTTATTTTACAAATCAATTTGATCAAATGACATCTACCGATTGGGCACCTTATCAAGATGTTATAAAACGCTGGGACTTACAAAAGAAAGACCCAAGTGCAGCACTTTCAGAGCCAGTAAAACCAATTACTTGGTGGATAGAAAACACCACACCTATCCAATGGCGCGATACTATTCGTGACGCTGTTTTAACGTGGAATACTTCTTTTGTAAAAGCCGGTTTTAAAAATGCCTTAGAGGTAAAAGTACAACCAGATGATGCAGACTGGGATGCGGGCGATATTAATTACAACGTACTGCGTTGGACTTCGTCACCTAAGCCTCCATTTGGCGGATACGGGCCAGCACTTGCTAACCCATTAACAGGCGAAATACTGGGCTCAGACATTATGCTTGAGTTTGTATTTATGAAAAACCGCTGGATTTACGACACACTTTTCACACAAGGAACAATGAGCCACGGTGAAACAACAAATACCGGCGAGCTAAATTGCTCTCTTGGGCATGAGATTCAACAAAATCTAATGCTTGCCAAAGGCCTTGCTAGCGGCGACAAAATTGAAGATAAAGAAATGCTTCGCCAAGGTTTAACGCAATTGGTACTTCATGAAGTTGGCCATACTTTAGGTCTTAACCATAATATGAAATCATCTATTTTGTGGGATGAAAAAGAGGTACACGATAAAAACAAAACCCAAGGCATAGTAACCGGTTCTGTTATGGATTATGCACCCGCTAATATTGCCCCAATTGGTATGCAGCAAGGTGATATTTTTCAAACAAAACCTGGTCCTTACGATGATTGGGCAATTAACTATGGCTACAGCGTAGCGCTTGCAGATGAAGCTGCTGAGCAAGCTCGACTTGAAAAAATACTTGCTCGTTCAAGTGAACATGCCCTTGCCTTTGGTAACGATGCAGACGATATGCGCGCACCAGGTCGCCATATCGATCCACGTGTAATGATTGGTGATTTGTCGTCAAACCCTGCTGCCTATGGCGCAGATCGTATGGCACTAATTAATAAACTATTTACTGAGCTAAAAGATAAAGCAACGGTTAAAGGTGAGTCTTACCAACAGCTTGTTACCTCTGCTAATAGCTTATTTGGTCAGTACCGAGCTCAAGCAGGTGTGGTTTCTCGCCAGATTGGTGGCGTATACGTTGAGCGCGCTGTAGTGGGTGATACAAATGCAGATAAACCATTTACACCGGTATCGCTTGAGCGTCAAACACAAGCAATGGATATACTAGCCAAGTTTGTATTTGCACCAGATGTACTACAAAACATGCAACCTCTTTATAACTACTTACAGCTGCAACGTCGTGGCTTTAATCACTTTGGCAAAAATGAAGACCCTAAAGCACACCAAATGATTTTAGGGATGCAAAAGTCTGTACTTGCACAGCTATTACACCCAGCGGTATTACTGCGTATTTCTGACACAGCTCTGTACGGTAACGAATATAGCCTAACTCAGTTTATGGAAGATTTAACCGCCAGCATTTTCGTGAAAAGCAAAGACGCCAACTCTATTAGCCACAACTTACAAATTGAGTATGTTAACCAGCTAATCGCGATTGCAGGTCTTGGCAAAGCAAGTAAATACGATAACTTAGCTAAAACAGCAGCGTTATATCAGCTATCTCAAATAGCCGATACCAGTGTTGCATGGGGCGCAGATACAGCAACTAAAGCGCATAAAAAATATATTGATCGCTTAATTGCAAAAGCGCTAGAAGCATAAAATACCTCTACTAATTGAGTAAACCAAGGCCACGATTTACGTGGCCTTTTTTATAACTTAATTCACAGTTCAAATATAAATAGTGCCTTTTAAATACCTTACAGCATGCCCGGTCAAAGTGACGGTTGTATCATCCACTTTGCAAATTAAATGCCCGCCTCTGCTTGAAGCCTGATAAGCACTTAACGTAGTTTTACCCAATTGCTGCGCCCAGTAAGGTGCCAAGCCAGTATGAATTGAGCCCGTTACATAATCTTCGTCGCCACCGCTTGCAGGCCAAAAATAACGAGATATAAAATCGTAATCATCACTAGGTGCTGTAGCCACTACATCTAGTGGATAAAGCATTTTTAAAAGCTCGGAGTTAGTTTTTAATTCAAGTATTTGATCGGCATTTTCATAAATAGCAAAGTAAGCTTGGCGATTTTTAAGCACTTTAATCGGTTGTATAGACAAGCCATCAAGCAATGGCTGCGGCACATTTTCTACCTCAATCGGTGCTTGTTTAGGAAAGGTCATTGCAAAGCTGCCATCAGCGTTTCTATTAACGATTAGCTCGCCCACCGCATCAGCAACAAAGCGAATTTTCGATATATTATGCTCTTCACATAAAACATAGGCAGCCGCAAGTGTGGCATGACCACAAAAGTCGATTTCCATCAACGGCGAGAACCAGCGAATAACAAAACTTCCATCGTCTTGCAGGCAGGTAAAAGCCGTTTCAGATACGTTATTCTCAGCACCAATTTTTAGCATTAAATCGTCACTTAACCACGATTCTAGTGGGATCACTGCCGCATAGTTACCTTTAAATAACTCATTCGTAAACGCATCAATTTGATGAATAGCTAATTGCATTGTTTGAACTTTATAATGATTAATAGCTTAAAACTGCCATACCTAAACTAAATTAGCACTTTTATTTTTGCTTTAAGCCATTACAGGTCGCATTCTATAGTATTGCATACAACCAAATTGCACAGCATTGGTAAGCAATAGCATAATAAACATAAGTAAGTGCGCCGTGCTTGGAGCAACTGTTGTAAGCTCAACAACTAAGCCGCAAATACCAGCAATAAACTGCAAGCTAAAGTAGCGCGCGCTTAAATTACTCACATTCCCCGTACGCAATGTTTTATAAGTTTGCGGCATAACACGTACCGAACTCATCACAAGACCAACATACGTTAAAGCGCTTAATACCGTTGCAGTATCAAGGCTTGAATTTAAAAGCAGTGAAAAAGGCAGTAACGAAAAACCTAGCATAGTAACCAGCTGTACACGTTCTCGTTTAGCTGCGTTGAAACGTGCAAAAAAATATAAAATAAGCCCGCTTAACACACCGGTTACAATAAATGGTAACGCAATATAATAGCGCTCAAAGAAAATGTTGTAGGTTATAAAATAAAGGCTTTGTGCTAATCCAAATGTCATCATTAATAGTGACAAACCAGAGACACTACGATTTTTTCGAATTTTGTTTAGTAATGGTAAAAAACTAAAAACCAAAATAAATGAAGACAATATAGGCAAATAATGCGCCAAAGCAACCTCGCTCGTTACATAAATGTTAATTAAAAATAGAAATAAAAACATTTAATAAACATCTGTTTTAAAAGGCTTTTACTATGAGCGCGGCATTGTAGAGCCGCGTAAATTTAACTCAACTAAATAAGATATTCTTATTTTAGGTACTGGCAAGCTAGGTATACAAAAACCGTAGAATTAAGTTCACGGTTTACCTATTTAAGGGGAAACCTACTCACAAACTATCAAATGAAAATGATAGTTGTTATCATGCGCAAGTCATTAGCTGCCATATATAAAACTATCTATGAGAAAAACTCTTTTTAAAATTCACAGTTGGATCGCTCTTATAGCTCTCATTCCCTTAATTGTTATTAGTATTACAGGAAGCGTATTAGTTTTTAAAAGTGAAATAGATGGCTTACTTATGCCAAGCAGTCACTATGTTGTAAAAGCACTGCCAGAGCGCATGCCAATCGACAAATTAATCGCAAAAACAGAGCTTGCTTACCCTGAGTATGTAGTAGGTAGTTGGGAGATATTTAACGATGATACTGCTGATCGGGTTTACTTAGTTAAACGCGGGACAGAGCAATGGTATAAGTTTCATTTAAACCAGTATACGGGTGACATTTTGTCAGAGCCTGTTGGTACCAGCCATTATTTTACTGATTGGTTTTTAGAACTGCATTACACATTTTTACTTAACGACTTTAAAAACCTGCCAGGGCAAACAGGTACAGTACTAGGCTTCTTTTTTGCTCTGTTTTTATTGGTATTAGGTATTACAGGACTTATTATTTATCGTAAATTTTGGCAGCGTCTATTTAGTGTGCGCTGGCGTGCAACACTGCAAATTGTACTTAGCGACATTCATAAAATGACGGGGGTGATAGGGTCGCCCATCATTATTATTTTAGCTATTACAGGTGGCTACTTTAACTGGGCGGTGTGGTATCACGAAGTTATTGAACACGCTGAGGAAGAGCACTTTGTACTAACCAAAAACTTGCACAGTAGCGATATTTCGTTTCAACACATACTCGATGACAGTAAAAAGCAAATACCCACTTTTAATGGTACGTTTTTAGTTATGCCACTCGAGCCTGACGAAAATATCACCTTATTCGGCGAAGTCGATACCGCCAACCCACTTGCGAGCGAATATGCCAATACGGTTAGCTACGATAAGCAAACAGGCGAACATTTAACTAACTGGGATATTCGCGAAGTTGGCGTTGGCTGGCAAGTAATTGATAGTTTTAGAAAACTTCATTTTGGCTACTTTGCAGGGCTAATAAGTAAAATACTGTGGTGCGTAATTGGTTTAAGCCCAGTGTGGCTAGCAGGTACTGGTTTTTACTTGTGGTTTACCCGCCGTAAACGTAAAAAGCAATCACAAAAAAATCGCTCAAGTAAACGCAGCACAGCAAGTGCTTGATTAAAAACCCACCACATTGTAATGTAAAATTTAACAATGGAGTGGGTTTATGATGTTTTATAAAATAGCAGTCTGTATTACTTTTTTATATTTAGTTGGATGTAACACAACCAAGGTTCAGCAAGTAGAACAAATAGAGCTTGAACAACTGTTAAACCATTCTTTGTTTAATAAACTCGACACTCCTTCTGAGTACAGCATTTTCGAGCTGCCAAATGCTGAAAAAGAAACGTTTTTAGCTTACGCCGAAAAACAAAAACAGTCTGAAATCCGTCATGACCGCATTATTTACAACTACCTCGAAAGCAACTTAGCTAACTTTAAATACCACGGCGATACACTTACTTCAGCCCAAGCCTTAAAACTTTCGCAAGGCAACTGCATTAGCTTAGCTGTTTTAACACAAAGCTATGCACAAGCTCTCGGATTAGAAACGAGCTTTCAAGAAGTAACAAGTCAGCCTGTATACGCAAAAGAAAATAATGTTGTTTATGTAGCAAGCCACTTTAGAACAAGAGTATACGCCCCAAAAGTAGATAAAAAAGATGATAATATTGTTGAATTTTTCAGAGCGGGCACCTTAATCGACTACTTTCCTACCCGTCGCAGCTTTTATTCAAGCAGTGCAGATTATAACGATTTAGTTTCTAAGTTTTACAGTAATTTAGCTGCAACAGCGCTAGCAGACAAACAGCTGGATATTGCTTACTCACTTATTCTACAAGCAAACAAATACACTCCCAATGATCCTGAATTATTTAATATAGCGGGCATTTTGCATCGTCGGGCTGGTGATTTACAAAGCGCTAAAAACATCTATCAAACAGCACTTAGTAATAATGAAATAAGCATTAATTTAATCAGCAACTATCAGCTTTTAGCTAAAAAATTAGGCGACAAAGAGCTTGTTAAAGAGCTCACCTCACAATTAGTTAATAAAGAAAAAGACCCATATGAATTACTAGTAATCGCTAAAAACGACTTACAAGCTGGCCACGCTCATCAGGCTAAAGCGCACCTTGAGCAAGCTATTACTAAAGCGCCTTACATTGCTGAGTTATACTTGGAACTCGCAAAAGTTCGCTATCAACAAGGTAATATTAAACAAACACAAACCTTACTTGAGAAAGCTATTGAACTAGAACGTGATAACCAAAAAATCGATGTATATCAAGCTAAGTTACTATCCTTGCAGACGGATAAGTAACTTAGTCAATTGATATTTATAGCGAATAATAGAAGCTCAGCCAAGCACGCATTTCATCTTCAAAACTGTCGCCTTCTACTCGCGACAGTCCCATATTAAATGTTAAATCATTTACGCCTGCAGGCCCCATTCCAAAACTAAAATCACCTTGGTGTTTTATCCCGTAACTTTGTGCATATACGGTGCCGTCGAGTTGATGTTGCTTATAATAAAGCCACGGCATGCCTTCTTTAAAGCTAAAGCCGCCACCGTAACCTTGATAGCGCTTTGTAGTTGCGCTATAAAAGGGCAGCTCAGATGAAAGTACATATTCACTATTTTGCTGCTGATTAATAAGATTTGAGCTAAAGCCACCTAATGCAAGGCTGCTGTCATCACGTTGTTTTTGAGAAAAATTTGCATAAAGAGGAATACCAAACGCTTTACCAAAAATTTTGGCGGCTAAATCGTAACCTTGCCAATTATTATTTTTGGTGCTGCCATCGTACCAACTCGCATAAAGGCTTTGGCCTATTACAAAGTCTTGACGATCATATTGCCAATTTTGGGCAACGCCTAAACGCGTCCAATTTTTATGGCTTTGTTTATAATCAGTGTAATTGTAGGCAAGCCCTGGCGTTAAACTTAGCTGCCCAAATTTAACAGGGTAACTTATTGCAGTAAAACCACCACGAGCATCCACATCTGCATTTAGGCTTTGTTGATACTGCCGCGATGTATTTAAATTATAGTCAAACAGTGCAAGTTTCAGTTTTACATCAAGCGCATTATATTTTGCCTGCACATAACCACCGTGCAGTGCTCCATCGTGTAAATCAGTGCTATATCCCGCTTGCAAGTCGAGCTGTTTTAGTAAGTCGCTACTTTTAATGCTTAAATCTAACAAACTGGTAGAAGCCGAATAATACTGCGTTCCTAGTGCAAAAGTAGCGTGCTGGTCGAGCACGTTGTAATTTGTTTGCTGCGGTGTTTGGTGCGTATATATTTTAGCTTTTGGAAGCGTATGTTCGTTTACAATGAGCAGCGGTGCTTTTTTATTAGCCGAAAATTCAGTAACTACAGTGCTGTTTATAGCTTTTGGCAATGTTTTTATATTTGGCCCATCTGCGGTTATCGAAAAATAGAGTAACGAGCCATCGGCCATTTCAATCGGGTGGGCAACTGCCTCTTGCCCTTGGGTTAACTTGCTGAGTGTTTTACTCTCTATGTTGTAGTTATAAATATCAGTAGCGCTATTTAAACCTGCAACAAAGTAAAGTGACTCGCCATTATGGCTAAAGCTAGGCTGACTTAAATATTGATACCCGTTTGGCATAGGTACTAATTGCTGCTTATTACCACCTACATCTTGTATATACAATTGCCAGTTTTCATTTAATGACGTTGATAAATAAGCTAATTTAGTTTCATCAGGACTGAGTATTGGGTAATCGTAAGTTGTCTCAAGGCTTTTTGTAAATAATGGTGTGATGGTTTGCGTATTGAGATCAACCTTTACTAATTCAGAGTAGCCATCTCTTATTTGCTCGCCATACAAGGTTTCACCGTTACTGGTTACGTTAAAACGACGTATACCAGCAAGTTCGGTAAGCTGTTTAATATTTCCAGTGTCAGTGTTATAGCTAAATATGTCAGACACTTTGTTATAAATACCCGACTCTTCATTGCTGTACGCATTAAAGTATAACGTTGTGTTATTTACCCATTGCGGGTTTGCAATACCAGCTCGGTTAATTTGATTAAGCACTTGTTTTTGTTCGCGCTTAAATACTCTTGGCGCTGTATCGGGGATGTCTTGTGCATCGTTTTCGAGTAGCTCTTTTTGCGCTTTAGTAAACTCCTCTTGCGCCTTTATGTTGTCATCAGTGCTGTAAATTATAAGCTTGGTATTACTCTCTTTATCTCGCTCAACAATTGCAATTTTACTACCATCTCTTGCAAGTGCTGGGTTACTTGCATATAAGTTAAGTTCAAGCCAAAGTTCACTATTAAGTAACGGCTCTCCTTGCTCTATTTGCATTGCTTTATAGGTATATTCAGCTATAAATCGGCGATATAGCTTGGCTGCACTTTGCCCAAACACACCGCTAAATGCCTCATCAAAATCACGCGTTTTTACGCCTTGCATTCGCGTCCAAACACTATCGAGTGTTTGTTCTGAATAATTTTGCTCTAACCAATTTAAAAAGCGACTACCCATTAAATACGCCATTGAGCCGCCCATAAAGCCCTGTTCGCCATTTAACTGCCCATACGTTGGCAGTGCGCCCTGCTGAGCAAATTCTCGCAGTATTGACTCAGAGTAATTATCAAACAAACGCCCACGACCCGTCATTTTAGACTCAATCAATGTGGCATAACCTTCGGCTACCCAGCGCGGTGTATCACTGTAGGTTAAGTCGTATAAATCCCATATACCACGCATTTTTTGCTGCCAATCGTTACGTGTAGGCTGTGCTAAATGCACTAAGTGAATATATTCATGCAGTACAAGTAACTGCTGCCAGCCAGCGCTGTTTGATATAACGGTGTCGGATTGTGGTGGGGTTGTAAAAAGCGCCATTACAGGGTTATTTGAGGTAGGTAGCGCAAAGCCATTTGCCGCATTTAGGGGATCAAACACCACTACATCAACTGTTTTATCAAGTGCTCGGTTTTGCTGCTCAAGCACTTTGGTGCGTACTATTTCAAGCTCTGCTGCAGTTGATTTAGCAAAATCAGCATGCTCAACACTGTAGTGAATGTTGAAATGTTCGGTATGAATAGTTTGCCAATCGGCTGCAAAGCTCGGTGCTGCTAGTAATAAAGCCGATGCGATAAGTGTTTTTTTCATGAGCGTCCCTAAAATAATTCCTTAATACCATCTAGGGTATTATTAAATGTCTTTCATGGGCAGTAAGAAAGTGTAATAAAACATGTGAAAATGGGTATTTCCACATGCTTTATTAGGGAAATTTACATCCAGCTGCGAGTATCTGACTCAATCTGCTTAATTGTAAAATCAATAATAAAGTCAGCATCTTGCTGCTTTATGTAGGGCATAAATGCAAAGCCTGAAGCAAGTTGTATATACAGGCTTTTTAAGCCTGATTTTCTCATTAAGTACGTACTTATACTGCGCGCACTTTGCGCTTTATAAAGCTCAAAAACACGGTAATGAACGCCAATCATACCTTTGCGTACAACCATGTAAAATCGACCATTATCCTCATGCATGTAATAACCATAACGCTGATACGACAAAGTTACCAAGCCAGAAAACACCACCAAAACACCAAGGCTTATCAAAGTATTAATATCAGCAATAAAACAAAAGCAAAACACTAATGCACTGGGTAGCAGTGAATAAAAGCCTAAATTTTTATACAAAAGCGCTCGCTCTGCGCGCTTAAAAGCGAGTTTTTTACTATTAAACCATGGGTAAATCCATTGGCATACACTATCAACTTGTTCGCTATTTAATACAGGTAATACTAACGTTTGTTTATTTTTTTTAGCCGCCACACCGGCTGCTATTCCGCCGCTACTTGCTTGTAAACACTCAACGGTAAATCGCTTTAGTAATCGCCCCATTAGGTTTTGTTTGATAACAATAGATTGCACCTTGTCCATGCTCATAGAAAGCTGATGGCGCTCTAACAAGCCAGCAATACGTTTAAACTTTTGACCTTTAAAATAAAGCTCAAAGTTATAAAAACGAATAAGCGACATAGTCACCGATAGCATTACAGCGACCAAAACTAGCAAAACAATTAAGGTGATCATCGCAAAAGCAGCAGCACTTGCCAGCATACCAAGCTCTTGTTGGTAAAAGCCTTCTACTTTCGCAATAATTTGCTTCTCTAAAAAATCAACAATTAGGTTTATAAAAGGGGCCAAAGCAGCCATTGCAAAAATGGCCATATTCGACATTAAACCAAATTTGGCTATTTCTTTATTGCTAATGCTTAGGCTGTTTTCGATAGTGTCTGTTTCGCTTTGTTCAGTATTTGGTGTTTCTTGCTGTTGCTGCGCTTTAAAATCAAATATTTGTTTACGCATTTGCTGTGCATAATCTTTAGTGACACCAGGTAAAACAACTTCTTGCGACACACTACCAGCTGCATCAAAAATACAATTAACTAAGTTTACGGGGGTAAAATAAAACGGCTCGGCAATATTAACGTTTTGCACACGGCCAAATTTAAGCGTAAGTCGCTCTTTTTTAAATACACCTTTGTTAAGCAATATTTCGTTGTCGCTACTAATACTAAACTTAAAATTTAAATAATATAAAAATGAGTAAACAAGTAGCAAAATTAGTGCAATACCGCCTGCAACCTGCGCCCAAAACAATTTATTTTCTACTTGAGTAACAAACACGACAAGCATAGGTAGTAAGTTTAAAAGGCCATCTTTTACAAAGCGCACACTAAAGTGCACAACAAAGTATAAAAGTGCCCAGGGCGATACTTTTTGCCAGTAAATAGGGCTGGCTTTATCTTCGATAGTTGTATTACTCATCGACTAAAGCTGCCTGAGTAGTTGCGTCGTCTTGGCGGTAGTTTTGTACAAATTGGCGCATATTTTTACAATCATCATGGGTTAGCCCACTAATTTGTAAATCGGCACTTACACCACCAGCGCTAAATAATTTAATGCTTGCAAGGCTAAGTTTTCGCTCTATTGGCCCTTGGTGTATTTCCATATGCTGTACGCGCGCTAAAGGTAATACCGTCACTTGTTGCCAAATAACGCCTTTTTTAAAAGCAATGTCATGATCTCGCACTGCAAAACCTCGCAACCTCACACTTATTATGTTGTACGCCATAGATACGGCCACCAAAATTGGCATACCAATTAGCAAATACGTTTGTGCATTATTAGCAAAGGCTTCATTAAAATAACAAACAGCAATAAGCGCTCCAATTAGCGGTACATAAAACAGAAGCGAGCTAAGCTGTGTATGTAATAAGGCTTTATCAGCCAATGGCTTAAAGCTAATATCACTATGCTTTGGTAAATCCATTATTTGTTGATTGTTAAACACTATTTGTCCCTATTCCTGCTTTTAATTATGACTAGCTTACCAACTAATGGTGGTTATTAAGGTGTGGCTTTGTTTTGGCTCAAGCGTTACTTTATCTATCAGTACATTAGCAGCCTCTAAGCAGAGCATTGTTTTATATTCATCATCAGCAAAATTAGATAAGCGTTTTGATTTTTCTATCCATGGGTTCCACAGTACACACGAACTTGAGTTTTCGCGGCTCACATTAATAACACCTTCTGGCGTATTAATAGTTTGCATTGTATTTGCTTGTGTATAAACCATGTCGGTTTCGCGATTGAAGCTTACAACATCATTTTGTACAAATGGCCCTTCACTAAACTCAATATATTGCGCGCCTTGTAAACCATCTACATGGGTATTTGTAATGTCTGATGTAGGAAAATAGGTATGCAGCGCTTGAGTAAAGCTAAATGGCACACTCCCTAAATTAGTGGTAGTTAAGCGAACCTGTAATTTATCGCTTAATACAAACTCAACTTTTAATGCTGACTGATGCGGCCAATACGTTGTATTAACAAGCTTCATGGGGAGCTTTAAACTAACTGTAATTTGCTCATCAGATTCGTGTACTTCATCGGCTTGCCATACGCTTGTGCGCGCAAAACCGTGGGCAGGCCACCCATCATTAGCGTGTGTACCAAACCACGGCCAACAAATAGGAATACCGCCTCGAATACTCGCCCCTTCTTGATAGGTTTCCTCTTGTGAAACCCAAATAAGTGGCTTGTTATTTTTAGGGATAAACTCGGTAATTTGCCCACCTTGCAAAAATATTTTTGCGTCGCACTTTTCACTAGCTACTTTAATAAACTCAAGTCCGGATTCGCTTTGCTCAATGCTAACTGATGGCGATAATTTCATACCTTCCCCTATAATACTGATACTAAAGATTTTTAATGTTTACATCTAAACAATAATGCATGCTTAAAGTATACGCTATTGATATTAAATATTGATTGCTGAATTTGTTCATTGCCGATTAATACATATACAGTAAACTCACAAACAATTACTTTGTACTAACAGCTGTAAATGAATAATACTAAAGTCTATACAATAAGACTTGCCAATTATTCACAACATACGTACTGTGCGCAACTTAATGCACACAAGGTGCTAAGAAAATTTACCAATATTTAAACAATATAATTTTACATTAGTTACTGCTCTAACTATTAAAAACCAATAAAAGCGGGCTAAAGTACAATATATTATTTGAATTCAATTTATTTGATGTGTAACATTTCGCGATTACGGCAAACTACCGCCCCATCGACGAGATAAGCAAATGCAAAAATATGACGAGTTATTGGTTTCTTTACGTAAAGTTATCCGCGCGATTGACTTACATTCTAAGCAGCTAAATAAAACTTCGGGTTTAACTGGCCCACAATTGCTTATAATGCAAGAAGTGCAAAAAACCGATGGAATAACGGCGAGCCGTATTGCTCAAAATGTAAATTTAAGCCCAGCAACGGTCACCAATATTCTCGACAGAATAGAAAGCAGAAACTTAGTAACACGCGTACGCAGTCAAATGGATAAACGCAGAGTGAGCTTATACCTCACCGATAAAGGAAAAGAGTTACTTGATAAAGCACCTCAGCCATTGCAAGAACACTTTATTGAAAAGTTTTCTGCACTTGCTGAATGGGAACAGAGCCTTTTACTCTCATCAATGCAGCGTGTAGCCGCAATGATGGATGCAGATAAATTAGATGCATCGCCCCTTCTAGAAGTTGGTGCGCTTACTCAAGCTCCTAAAGAATAAATAATAAAAAAAATACATAGTTTTTGTACTTACCCTAAACGTAAGGCGTTTTTTTACGTCTTGAATTTTTTATTTTTTAATCAAAATCTGAGCGGCAATTATGACTAAACTCTCAAAATTAACACTAGCACTAGTTCTAGGTGGTGTTACAAGTACTTCTTATGCGTCTGATGATCTAGACACGTTACAAAGCCAACTTAAGCAGTTAAAGCAACAAATGCAACTGCTTGAAAATAAGTTAGCTGATGAAAAAACAAAACAGCAAAAAATTAATGAGCAACACAAGCAAGAAGTTGCAAAAATTAGTAAAAAAGCTGATAACAAAGAAGTTGTTGTTGCTGCCGCTGAATCTGAGAAAAAAGACGAAGGTGTTAAAATTGGTGGCGCAGTGCGTTTTAATTACAGCACTAATTCATACGATGAAGACACTCAAGATCGTAGCGGCGACTTAGACTTCGAAGTATTTCGCATTAACTTATCTGGCGAAATAAACGATATTTCTGTTAATGGTGATTTTCGCTTTTACGATTACATGACCATTGTTAAGTATGCATACTTAGGTTACGAATTTACTGATGGCTGGGAAGCACAAGCAGGTATTGCACCAGTCCCTTTTGGTAATGGCCCATACAACTCACACAGCTACTTTTTTAGCACTAACTACTATGTTGGCCTAGAAGACGACTTTGATTTGGGTGTAACAGTAAACCGTAAACTAAAAGATAACTGGAAACTAGACCTAGGCTTTTTCAAAAATGATGAAGTAGGCGGCGTTGATGGCAGCTCTGAAGTTAACGAGCGTTACTCTTTTGATATAGTTGGTAGCCGTGCAACAACCGAAGGCACATACGATGCACCTGGCTCTCGCCTTGGTGAATACAACACATTTGCAGCTCGTACGGTGTACCAAATTGAGCATGGCGAAAACGCTAAAACCGATGTGGGTGTATCACTATTAAGCGGTGGCTTACATGATGGTAACGACCGTGCAGGTAACTACGGCGCATGGGCGTTCCACGTAAACAGCCAAATTAATAACTGGAATATTCAATTTCAGCACGGTGAGTACGACTACGATCTAGACGACAACAGCAACCGCTTTGTTGTAGGTGCGTTTGACTACTACGACACCGTATCAAGCGAAGCTACCATGACTAACTTTAACGTAGCTTACGATCTATCGGTTGATTTAGGCCCTATAACAGGCGTACAGTTTTACAACGATTACGGCATCATTTACGACAAATCTGACGACAGTGCAGATACATGGATGAACGTAACAGGTATGAGCGTATCAGCAGGCCCGTTATTTACGTACTTTGACTTTATTCAAGCACGTAACCAGCCATTTATTGGCGGAACAATTATTGGTGATGGCGATACAGAGCGTCGCTTTAACATCAACGTAGGTTACTACTTCTAGATAAGTAAAACCTATTTTATAAATTTAAAAGGGCAAACTTAGTTTGCCCTTTTTTATGTTTTTACACTTCGATTTTATAACTATTTGGCCTACAATCCAAAGTATCAGCCATTACTAAAAAGAGCCTAAGTGAATATAAAAGCAGTGTTTATTTGTTATAAAAACTTATGGTTTAAAGCACTTGGCTTAATACTTGTAGCCTTGGGCATTATTGGCATTGTGCTGCCGGTCATGCCTACCACTATATTTTTTATTTTAGCGCTCACCTGCTTTACTCGCTCATCACCCGCGCTTGAACAATGGCTGTTAAACCACCCTCGTTACGGTGTAACTTTGCAGCAATGGCAAGCCCATAAAGTAGTGCCTGTAAAAGCCAAATGCTACGCCGCCATTGGCATGTTAATTGGATTTACATTTTTACTGTATTCAGCCGCCCCTATTTGGGTTATTTATCTCGTTGCAGTAATAGAAGTATTGGTAATGATTTACCTTATTTTAAGACCTTCCAGCCCTCCTAAGCATTAAATATTCATTTTTTACCTGCTTACCGCCTTTGTTTTAAAGTTTTTATGTAAAGATAAGTAAGTAAATTTGTAATAGCTAATGCAAATCATTATCATGTTGTAAATTTAATTTATTTACTGTTTTTATGTCGTTTATTAACAAGCGGGCTTTGTATAGCACAAGCCGTGCTCTACATATTTATATTTCTACAGCTTTGTTTTTTTTGCTTATTTTATTTTGCGTTAGCGGCATTGTGCTCAACCATATTGATTGGCTTAAAAACGATAAAAATAATGGCCAAGTAACGGCGGTAATTCCAGCAGAGCTAGTTACCAAAGCGAATGAGCAGCTAAATACGCTGCCAACGCTTTACCCTGAAATAGAAGCTTACCTAGCCGAGCAATATGCACTTACAAAAGTAAAAAGCATTGAGTGGGAAAAAGAAGACGCGCTTGTCATGCTCGACTACCCACTGCCTGCTGGGTTTGCCTACGCAGAGCTTGATTTTACAACTGGCGAGCTAAATCTTGATTACCAAACAGGTGGTTTTTTAAGCCTTATTGGCGACTTACATAAAGGCCGCCACAGCGGTGAAGTATGGAGTTGGGTAATTGATATATCTGCCATACTAATGATTTTATTTGCCATCACCGGCATGATTATTTTGTTTCAAAATAGAAAAAAACGCTTAGCAGGAATATGGATAACCGTACTAGGAGTGGCAACTCCACTGGTTATTTATTTATGTTGGGTTCCACAAATAAAAGGAGTGTCTTAATGGTTAAATTTAAATTATTTATAAGCGCCGCATTACTGCTCGTAGCTGCGTTTTTTCAAACAACGGCGCATGCAAAAACACCACAGCTAGAGGTTGAATTAACGCTTCCTGACTTAGAAGTACAACCGTATCACCGCCCATACGTTGCAGTTTGGCTTGAAACACCAGAGCGCAAACACGTTACAACGCTTGCACTTTGGGTGCAAAAAGCAGAATGGTTTAAAGACTTACGCCAATGGTGGCGTAAAGCTGGTAAAAGCGATGCCAACTTTGACGGCATTAGCGGCGCAACCAAGCGCGCAGGTACTTACACCATAAATTGGCAAGGTAATGATTTAGACGGTAACCCAGTAAAACCAGGTAAATACTTACTAAATATTGAAGTTGTACGCGAAGAAGGCGGCAGAGACTACACCCGCGTTGAGCTCGATTTAACTAAATCAGGCAAACTAACAATTGATGGTAAAAACGAGTTTTCTAAAAGCTTCGTCACTGTAAGCACTAAGTAGCTGCTACTTAATCATTTGAATTTAAGGAAATACAATGAAAATTAATTTATTAAAAACGGCATTAATCGGCGCACTTAGCTTATCGGCGCTGGTATCTACATCGGCAAGTGCACATGGTCGTTGGTTATTACCTTCGCACACGTCATTATCTGGTGACAAAGCGCACTACGTAATGATTGACGCGAGTATCTCTAACGAAATGTTTGCACCCGACAAAGCCTTTAAACCAAAAGAAAAAGGCGCAGAGTACGACGACACACTACTTATGGCCCTTGCACCAAACGGCGAAGAAGTATCTGAGACCATTCGTGCTTATTACCTAAAGCGTAAAAGCTCAGCGGCGGTAAGCCTAAAAGAAGAAGGTACTTACCACATTGCAATGACCCAAAAGCCAATGTACATGACCTTCTATAAAAACGAAGAAGGTAAGCGCAAGCGTGTATTTGGTAAAAAAACAGAAGCCGAGTTACCTAGCAATGCAAAAGATGTAACGACAACGAAGGTTGTTTCAACAGTAGATACATTTGTAAGCCGAAATGGCACCTCAAAACCTGCACAGCTAGGTTTAGGCTTAGAGCTTAGCGGTCCAACGCATCCAAACGATTTATTTGTAGGTGAACAAGCACGTTTTCAGTTACTACAAGATGGTAAATCTGCTGGTGAAGGCGTTGAAGTAAGTATTTTAAAAGGCGACACACGCTACCGTAACGAGCGTGGCGAAGTAAAAGTAACGACCGATAAAGACGGGATGTTTACAATTACCTGGAAAGAGCCAGGCCTATACCTAATCGAAACCTCTAACAAGGTTACCGTAAATGAAGAAGGCGTAGATGCAGGACGTTATGCATTATTTACAACGCTTGAAGTTGCCCCTGAATAATTTAAATTACTAAATTTAAAAAATTGAAAGGCCAAGCATTTGCTTGGCCTTTTTACGTCTTACTAACTTTTATCTAAAATCCCCTTGAATTCGCAACCATTCGACACAAGATTGCAACTACAACGATCCAAACGCCTATATCGCGCGTAAACAGTGACCTTATATGTTAACAACTTAGAATATCTTAGATAGTTTTTATCTTTGCACTAGGGTAGTCGCTTCTATATGATGCGCTCCTTTTCGACTAGCAGCTCTTGGGGAACAATTAATGACTTTTAAGCGTTTATCTGCAAATAAACTAGCACTTAGCTTGGCCGTTACCACTGCACTTAGCACACCTTACTCTATGGCCGTTGCCGCAGAGCAAGATAATCAAGCAGAAAAGAATATCGAAGTAATTTCGGTTACAGGTACTCGCCGTAGCTTACGCAGTATTGCCGAAAGCTCAGTACCTGTAGATATTATTACCAGCAGTGATATGCAAAGTACGGGTCAGCTAGAAATAAGCCAAATACTAGCAAACCAAGTACCTAGCTTTAACTACCCAAGTGCCACTATGGGTGATGGTACTGACCATGCAAAACCAGCTGTTTTACGTGGATTAGCACCCGATCACACATTAGTACTTATAAACGGTAAGCGCCGCCATGCCGGTGCGCTATTAAACTTAGCAGGTGTTGTTGGTCGAGGCTCTACCGCTGTTGATTTGAACATGATCCCAACCTCTGCAATTAAACGTGTTGAAGTACTTCGTGATGGCGCAGCCGCACAGTACGGTTCTGATGCAATTGCTGGGGTAATTAACATTGTACTTAAAGATGCCTCAGAAGGCGGCAGCGTTAGCGTAACGTACGGTAAATACGATACTCAAATGGCTGGCGTACCTCAGCTAGAAAGCACCTACGCAGATGCAAACGGCGACTTAGCCTTTAATACCGGTGGCGACCGCGAAGTAAACGACGGTGCAACACGCACTGTTAGCGCAAACTCTGGTTTTGCGTTATCTGATAACGGCTTTGTAAACGTATCAATTGAATACCGCGATAACGACTCAACGCAGCGCTCAGGCTTTGACCCACGCGAACAATACAGCCGTCTTGATGATGGCAGCCTAGACCCACGCGAATTTACTATCGATCGTTACAACCACCGTTTTGGTAAAGCCGACCTTGAAGATTACGCGTTGTTTTACAACATGGGTTACGATTTAGATAACGGCTTAAACCTTTATTCATTTGGTAGCTACTCAAAGCGTGAAGGTAATTCAGGTGGTTTTTACCGCCGTGCAAAAGACAGCCGTAACGTTTTAGAAGTGTACCCAGATGGCTTTTTGCCGCAAATTGAAACAGACGTACAAGACTACTCATTTGCACTGGGCTTAAAAGGCGAAACTAACGACTGGACATGGGATGTAAGTACCAACTACGGCCGCAACGACTTTGGTTTCGGCGTTGTAAATAGTATTAATACATCACTAGGAGCCGACAGCCCAACTGAATTTGACAACGGTGCACTGGTTTACGATCAGTTTTTAGTAAACGCAACGGCCAATACCACACTTGATTTTGGTTTACCTGATGACGTATTTTTTACCGTAGGTACTGAATACCGCCACGAAAGCTACAAAATAGAAGAAGGCGAAGAAGCGTCTTACATCACCGCACTTGATAGCGACGGTAACCCAATTGCAGCCGGTGGCGCGCAAGTACTTGCTGGTTTTGGACCAGAAAGTGCGACTGACGAAAGCCGTCATAACATCGCTTTATTTGTTGAGTTTGATACCTACTTAACAGAAAAATGGAACGTAGTTTTAGCGGGTCGTTATGAAGATTACAGCGACTTTGGCGACACATTTACCTCTAAACTTGCCTCGCGTTACAGCATTACTGAAAACCTATCGCTGCGCGGTGCAATTAGCACCGGTTTCCGTGCGCCATCTTTAGCGCAAAGCTCGTACCGCCAAATCTCTACTGTACTTGAAAACAACCAACCATTTGAAGTTGGTTTATTCCCAACCGATTCAGCCGCAGCGCAAGCACTCGGTGCTCAGCCGTTAGATGCTGAAGAGTCAGTAAACGTTACTGCGGGCTTTATGTACACGCAAGGCAGCTTTAGCTTAACCGTTGATGCGTACCGTATTGATATTGATGACCGTATTGTATTGTCTGAAAACTTAGAGGGCGATGCAGTTGTTGAAATACTACAAAATGCCGGTGAGCTAAATACCGAAAGCGTACGTTACTTTACCAACGCTATCGACTCACGCACGCAAGGTGTAGATATAGTTGCCACTTATAATTTAGATTTAGACAACTTAGGTGATTTACGCCTAAACGTAGCAGCTAATTTTAACGATACCGAAGTAACACACGTAAACGACAACCCAAGCGAACTTAACTCACTAGGTGACGACTACGTAGTGTTTGCACGTCGTGAAGTAGGTCGCTTTGAAGAAGGCACGCCAGATAGCAAATGGAACCTATCAGCAGTGTGGAACTTTAACGAATGGCAAACAACGCTTCGTGCTACACGTTATGGTGAAGTCGCTGATATATCAACTACAGCTGATCGCGATGAATACCTAGACCCTAAATGGATCACCGACTTAGAAGTGGCATACCGTCCAGACGAATATTGGAAATTTGCCGTTGGTGCAAACAACTTATTCGATCAATACCCACAAGCCACCGTGGATAACATTGGTTACTCTGACTTTGGCCAAATATTCCCGTACACACCGTATGCACCTTATGGATTAGACGGACGTTTCTTATACGGTAATATTACTTACAGCTTTTAATTAGTTTACTAATAAAAGCAGAGCAATTATAAAAGGATGCATCACGCATCCTTTTATATTAATAATTAGTTATTTTAACCACTTATTAGTATTTCAACTTTCATAAAAAACCACCACCCTATATAAAACAACAACTTACATTTCGGCCTCATTTTTGCTCTATATTGTTTATATAAATACAAACAAAAATACAAAGGACTAAACATGAGCTCATCAACTGTATCTAACATTACAAAACCACTTTCGCTTATTGGCGGCATTTTATTATTAAGTGGCTGTGTATTTCATATATCGCCAAGCGTTGCCTCAGTAAAGCAAACTCAACAGCTATCACTGCCAAGCAATAATCTTGAATATTTAAATGTATTAAGCGGTGCAGGTAGCCTTGAAATAAAAGGCTCAAAAACGGCCACCAGCATCAGTGTTGATGCCACTATTTACACAGCCGACATTGAAGACGAATACGAGCTAACGCTGGAGCAAGACGGTAAACAGGCAAAGCTTGTTGCCCAAAATAAAAGCCGTAATGGTATTAGCTTTTACAGTGGTCAATCTCCAAGTATTAATTTAGTGGTTACTGTGCCAAGTAATCTAAATTTAGATATTGATGATGGCTCTGGCGACATTTTAATAAATGCTATGCAAAGCAATATTGATGTAAAAGACGGCTCAGGAAATTTAACGATAAGTGGGGCTAAAAACCTAACTGTTGACGATGGATCAGGTGAAGTAAACTTTGAAAACATCGCGGGTAATTTAGAATTAACCGACGGCTCTGGCAGTATTCATATAAACAACGTAAGTGGCAATGCAACTATTGACGATGGTTCTGGCGAAATGCACGTGAGCAACATAAGCGGTTCGCTAAACGTTGAAGATGGATCGGGTGACTTAGTGATAAGCCATATAAGCGGTGCTGTTAATGTTGATGATAACTCTGGCGACCTGCTTATTGAGCATATTGGTTCAAGCGTAACAATTGAAGACGGTTCGGGTGATATTCGCGTTAACCATGCAAAGGGGCTGACTATTACAGAGTCGGGCTCGGGCGATGTAAGTATCGATAATATTAGCGGTTCAGTAAAAGTAGCAGACTAACTTTATTTAACTGCCATTTAATATACTTTATGCCCTCTCAATCTGGGCATAAAGCACTCCCCTCAAAGTATAAATTATTTAAAAGCAGCACTGTTTCACGTTAACTATTTTCTAAAATAATGCAAAAGTATTTATTTGATTTATTTTTTTGCTTTATAGCTAATTTGGGTACATATTAATATTCAACTTATTAAAAGGATATTAATATTATGAAATGGAAGTTATTAATTTTAATTACTGCTTTATTCACCCTCGTAGCTTGTGGCTCTGGAGGATCAGACTCCAAAACAGTAACTAAACCAGTCAGTACTAACACAAAGCCTATTGCAGTTATTACTACCGAGCAATCGGGATTTAAAGTAAATACCACCCTCGTTTTTAGCGCAGCACAAAGTAGTGACCCCGATGGCGATGCACTCACTTATCAATGGCAATTAACCAGCAAAAACGAACAAGTAGAAATACCGATTACGGTTAATAATGAAAGTACCGTTGAGTTTTCAGTATCTGAAGCACAAGAGTACCAATTAGTATTAACCGTGAGTGACGGCAAGCTTTCAAGCACACCTGCACAAAAACAACTCACCGTTACTGTAAATACCCAGCTAACTGCTAACGCAGGCAGCACACAAACCGTTAAACAAGGTGATGTTGTGCTTTTAAATGGCGCGCAAAGTAGCACAACCAGCGGCGCAATTAATCAATACAAATGGCAGTTTATTACTAAGCCTGTAGCAAGTAATGCAACACTTGAAAATGCGACTCAAGTTAAAAGCCAGTTTGTTGCCGACGAAATAGGCGAATTTAAAGTTGAGCTTACCGTTACTGATTCACAAGGTGATACGGCAAGCACTGTCGTACTCATAAAAAGTGAATCGCTTAATTCTAACTCATCGCCACAAGCGGTTATAAACGTAGAAAATAAAACAATTGCCCCAAATGAAGTTGTTACACTTTATGGTAACCAAAGCACTGATCCCGATAAAAACGATACGCTTAGTTATGCGTGGGCAATTACAGAAAAACCCCAGGGCAGCACGCCTGCTCTTTCAAACATGCAAAATCATACCGCTGGGTTTTCAGCGTCAACAGCTGGAGATTACTCGCTTTCACTCACTGTTACCGACCAACAAAAAAAAAGTGATACCGCATCAGTTACTTTAACTGTTACCACAAGTAATAAAGCCCCAATAGCAACACTTGAATCCGAACGTGATATTACGTTAAACGAATCAACCACTTTGCAGTGCCAACAATGTAGCGACCCAGACGGAGATACGCTGAGTTATAACTGGCAGTTACAAGCCAAGCCTGTAAATAGTGCATCGCAACTCACTAACAACACATCAGCAACGCCCTCTATTGTTGCCGATAAAGAAGGCGACTACGTTGTAGTGCTTACAGTGTCTGATGGGCAATTAAGCTCAAACCAAGCAACCTCAGTACTGCACGCCAGTAGCAATAAAAAGCCTATTACTTTGGTAACTTATGCAACCTCCATAACGGTTGATGAACAGGTTTTACTTGATGCCTCAACTAGTTACGATCCAGAAGGCCAGCCACTAAGTTACCAATGGGAAATCATTTCGTCGCAAAGCCAAGCAACGCTTAGCAGTAATACAATATCAAAACCAACGTTTAGTGCATCAGTAGAGGGACAAGTGGTTATTTCGTTACGCACTAACGATGGCGTGCAGTTCTCTGACACAAAAACCCTAACAATTGATGTAATACAAAACGCATTGCCAGTAATTAGCTTCACGGGGGAGCAATCACGCTACGATGTAGTGGGCAATGCAGTTAAATTTGATGTAAGCCAAAGTTACGACCCAGAGGGAACCACTCTCGATTACGCTTGGACGCTATCAGCGCCTTCAGGCTCGAGCACCAGCTTAAGCAATACAAACCAAAGTATTACCGAATTTATCGTCGATATGACAGGTAGTTATACGCTAACCGTTATAGCAACTGATGCTGATGGCTTTTCAAAAAGTGTGCAATTTTCAATTACAGTAACCAGCTCTGCCCTACTTACCGGTCGCATTAAAGGGCAACTCACTAATGTGCAAAAAGCGGCTATAAGCAATGCACAGCTAACAATTAATGGACACCAGTACAGCACCAACACAAACGGTTTTTTTGATGAAGAGGTTAATTTAGCGCAAGGTGAAAAAATAACGATAACAACAGCAGATCAAAGGCTTGCAGCTGGGGAATACAACTCTGTAGCGATTACGCAAAGCAACTTTACTGTGGATATAGGCCAAAATAGCATGCCCGTTTTACAAGCTGTTGAGGTTTCGGTATTTGTGTGTGCTGAGTTTTCAGGCCCCGACACCATTAACCTACGCTTTAACATGGTAGATACACTTTTAGCGTCAGATAGCTTTCAATTTAGCTTTGATCAAACCAAACTACTTACTTTGCAAAAAAGCGGAAGTACTTACCTCGATAGCGAATTGGATATCGACCTACCTGCATCAGCCGAATTTGAAGTAACAGTAATTGAAACAACCGTTGAAAATACAATCAGCTCAAACATTACTATTTACCATTCTGATTCAGGCCAACCAAGCTCAGCAATTATAAGTATTTGTAATATTTAGCCCCCAAATAAGCCCTTCAACATAAAGTGTTATTTTTAGCCCAGTAGTTATAACCATTAGTGTTATAACTACTGATAAATAAGCAACTTTGAACCATATAATCCATTGTATTTTATAAGCAGCTAAGCCATTCTAAAAGCCTTGATGTTATTAGGATAAACGCGTGTTAGAAATTGCTTTAATTTACTTAGCAGCAGCCATTGTAGCTGTCCCTATTGCTAAACGAGTCGGACTTGGCTCTGTGTTAGGTTATTTAATTGCCGGCATACTCATTGGCCCTTATGCGCTGGGTGTTGTGGGCGATCAAACCGATGTAATGCACTTCGCTGAATTTGGCGTAGTAATGATGCTGTTTTTAGTGGGCCTTGAACTACAACCTTCGCGTTTATGGACATTACGCCACTCTATTTTAGGGCTTGGCGGCTTACAGGTTGTGTTATCGGCAGCGGCTATATTTGCATTTTGTTATTGGTTTTTTGCCATGCATTGGCAAACCGCACTCGCCATTGGTTTAATGCTGGCGCTCTCCTCTACTGCTATTGTGCTGCAAAGCCTTGAAGAAAAAGGCTGGCTAAAGCAAGAAGCCGGACAAAACGCATTTTCGGTATTGCTGTTTCAAGACATCGCAATTATCCCTATTTTAGCCCTATTGCCACTGCTTGCATTTGCCCCGCAAACTAGCACAAAAGAAATCAGCGATTCAATTATTGCAAGCTGGCCGGTATGGCAACAAGTATGTGTATCGGTTGCGGTTATTGCCGCTATTATTGCCGGCGGTAAATATGTATCGGCGCCGTTATTTAGATACATTGCCCAAACACACATGCGTGAAATATTTACTATTTTTGCACTGTTTTTAGTAGTCGCTATTGCACTGGTTATGCAAAGTATTGGTTTATCGCCTGCGCTGGGGACTTTTTTAGCAGGCGTTGTACTTGCCGAGAGTGAATTTAGACACGAATTAGAAGCCGATATAGAGCCCTTTAAAGGCTTACTTTTAGGATTATTTTTTATAACTGTTGGCGCATCAATTAACTTTGAACTGCTATTTAACGAGTTTAGTACTGTTATTGGCTTAGTGGTTTTACTTATTGTAGTTAAAGCCTGCATTTTATTTGCCCTTGCCGTTACCTTTAAAATTAACAGTAAACAGCAGTTATTATTTGCCCTAGCCCTTGCCCAAGGGGGTGAGTTTGCCTTTGTACTTTTAAGCGTAACCACCACCTTAAGTATTTTAACGCCCGAGCAAACCAGCCTTGTTACCTTAGTTGTAGCGGTATCAATGCTAATAGCGCCGTTATTACTTATGGTTTATGAGCAAATACAAAAACGCAGTAGCAGTGCTTTACCTGAGTTTGATAAACCCGAGCAAATTAGCACCGCTAAGCACGTAATTATTGCGGGCTACGGACGTTTTGGGCAAATTATGGGGCGTTTACTGCACGCGCAAGGCTACGAAATTACCGTACTTGATCACAGCCCTAGCCAAATAGAATTACTACGCCGTTTTGGCAATACTGTATTTTATGGCGATGCCGCACGCCAAGAACTCCTTGAAGCAGCAGGCGCACACACCGCGCAAATGCTGGTAATTGCAATCGATAACCCCGATAAAACCATTGAGATAATTAAGCTCGCGCATAAAAACTACCCGCAACTTAAAATAGTTGCTCGCGCAATCGATCGCCGCCATGCGTATCAGTTACTTAATTTAAAAGTAGATGCGTTTAACCGCGAAACCGTCGACTCAGCTATTAACCTTGCCGTAGAAGCACTCGAGTTACTAGGTAACACTAAGCAAGATGCAGAGCGCGCCGGTAAGCTGTTTAGAGACCACGATCGCGCTGCAGTACTGCAACTTGCTGCATTATGGGGAGACGACGCCAGCTACGGTGTAGCAGTTCGCCAACGCATGGAAGATTTAAAGCAAGTGCTGCAACAAGATAAACAAGCACAAAGCGATTTAAATACCTGCGACAGCGGTGATTGTGAAGACGGCTTAACAGAAGTAGCGAGTAAACCTAAAAAGCCTGATGATGCTCATTTGGAGTAGTTTGAGGTAGTTGAGTTTATATTTTTAATGCGATGGTATTGCCTCGCTATGAGGCAATAAGATGTTAGCTAAAATAATGTAGAAAAACGAGACAGGGCAAACTTCGCTTAAGTCCCTTGTCACCAGCCTATGTACCTTACTGAAAACTTAACCCAATGCTTTAGCCAATAGCGACTTGCCTAAAGTTCTTGCTCTCGATGCCATTGAAATTGTTTGATCTATGTTATCAATGAAAAGCTTCAATTCCCGCTGGACCTCCTTACTCGCACGATTAAAACTTTTCTCTAAATTGGGCAAGTTTTCCATTGTAGTTAACAGGCTAATGAATCCATCTCTCCCACTTTGAGCCCCAATTTCTAAATTTTCAAAACCAATTAGGAAACTTTCTATACCTTCAATATGTTCAACATCATGATCTTGGTTCACAGTTAAAACAATCTCGATACTCGTCTCTAGTTTTTTA
Organism: Pseudoalteromonas sp. NZS100; assembly: GCF_015864815.1. Classification (NCBI taxonomy): domain Bacteria; kingdom Pseudomonadati; phylum Pseudomonadota; class Gammaproteobacteria; order Alteromonadales; family Pseudoalteromonadaceae; genus Pseudoalteromonas; species Pseudoalteromonas sp. NZS100. The sequence continues at coordinate 15,785 of NZ_JADYWM010000014.1, read as the reverse complement.
TTCAAATCTCTATATTCATCGTTTTTGGGCTTTAACAAGTTAGCATAATCATCTACATGTTTTGCCAACTCTTTTATTATGTTTCGCCGCTGTTTAGTCGTTAAATCATTTGTAGTGAGTATTTGAGTAGTCCTATTTATCTCAGGATTAAGTTCATCTACTAATTTGCTCCCAATAACTCGCACAATTTCGGTTAAGTCCTCAAAGTTTTCTTCTACTTGCACTATATGATCTAAAAAGCCTAAATCTGATTCATCATCGTTATTATCATGTACAACAATAGAGCTAACAGACTCACTTATATTTTGAATTTTTCCATAATCCTTAACAGGATTACCAAAAGGTAATGTACCATTTGAAGCCTCTTTGGCTAATTGGTACAGTTCTGTTTTTGCTTCATTCATTCTAGAGAAGTGTATGGAATAACCTATTGCCCTATAAGATTTCAAATCAAACGGGAGCTCGTCAATCTCTTGGGTTATAAGAACGACTTTTTTCTGAAGTGCATGAGCAATACCTAGTTCATAATATACATTAGCATTTGAATCGGTTAAATCAGCAACTATTAGGTCGCTCTCTATAATTCCTTTTACAATGTCTTCTAATATATTGCTCTGACTTTTAATATCATCAGCTCTTTTAACTTGATATCCAGCTTCAACAAGCGCTCCTTTTATCAAGAATTCATATACAGCATTTAATGACTCAGTAAATGGCATTAAAATAAAGGCTTTCTTACTTTCCATTTTTAAACCTCATGTGTAATTTTGACTAGGCTGCTTGAAAGACAGACAACAGCTCTATCAGTGGGCATTTTATTTTTTACGAAAATGTCCCTATTGTGAGAACTTCTATTAATAACAAATTGTATAAATTTTTACCAATTATAAATATGTTTTGTTGGAAGGATAGTTGATAAGTAAGAGGGTGTTTGCCTGATAGGGTTACTTGGGTGGGAATGGCTTAATTAATCTACTTTTTGAATACCAGTTTGTAACTCATAGCCGCCTTTCATTTATAGCTATGAGCTACATGACTAAAAAGCCTAGTGGTGGTGCCCGCCTTGAATAGCCTCGCCCTGCTGATTATAAAAACCTGTTGTGCTGTGCTCAATAAAACCAAGGTTTATCATTTTAGCTAAAAACGGGTCGCCTTCGTTATCGCCAATGTCGGCGTAATCGGTGGTTTGAAAACGGTCCCACTGTGCAAATTGAGCAGTAATTAATAGCACATCAGTGCTTACATTGTTAAGGCTTAGCAAGGTAGTTGTTTCGCTTTTTTTATTACTAATACTAAATGTTTTAACTAATTTTGAATGCGTAAAAAAGGCGAGGTTAAAGTCGTTGCCATTTTCGCTCAGTGTATAGTTTTTTACTTCATCGCAGCCTGTGCCTTGTGTGCTTACTAGAGTCATTTTTTCGATTAGGTGGTTATCCACCAGCTGACTTTTAGCACTCCAATTTTGTACGCCGCGTACCTCAGATGGTTGGTATTCAATGCCGCGTTGCTGGGCATTAAAGTAACGTATTGGTCGTATTTGGTTATTGGCTAAGTGCTGCCAAAGCTCGGTTATTACTTCACTTTGATGCGCTACTTGCTGGTTGTTTCGCCAAAGGGTAAGTGACTCGCTACTTTGCTGCGCCTTATGGCTGTTGGTAATTTTATAATCGGCTTTTAAATGCTTGGCATCAATATCACATTGCGAGGCAAAGCTACTTGTACTTACAAGCGTGGCAATTATTAATAACGCTTTTTTCATTTAGCTATCTCTTATTTATATTTCAAGTTTATGGCAATAACATAACGATTATAAATGTCAGTTTAATGACAAAAACCCCGCACAGTATGCGGGGTTTTTTATTTAGATATATTTAACTAAATTTATAACTAGGCGGTATTTATTGCGCTAGTTTTTCGTCTGCTGCTTTTACAAAGTCAGCGGCAAAGTCCATTACATGGAACAAAAAGCTTTGCTCGTTTGTGCCTGTTACCAAGTGTGCACCTGGTCCCATTGCATAAACGCCTACGTCTTCACCGGCATGTGTTTCAGAGCCCATTGGTACAAGTGCTTCTTGATGAAAACCAGGTGTTGTTGTATCAACATCTGTTAAATCAACACGCCCTGTAACCGGTGCAAAGGCATAACCTGCATCGGCATCTGTCTCGCTACCTAGGTTTCTAAAGCCACCACCATTGGTGTAGCCAACCGTTGTATAAGGCATATCGTCGGCGGCTAAGCTTGGCTCAGTAGCGCCTACTGCAACCACTTTACCTAAAATTGGGTTACCGCGCTTAGGGTAACCAGCAATGGTAAATACATGGCTGTGATCGGCAGTTACAACTATTAATGTTTCTTCTGGGTTGGTGTTTTCCATCGCCACTTTAACGGCTTTGGCAAGCTCAATTGTGTCGTTTAACGCGTTATAAGCATTACCCGCATGATGCGCGTGGTCAATTCGACCCGACTCAACCGTTAAGAAAAAACCTTGCTCGTTGTTATCAAGTACGTTTATTGCTTTTTCGGTCATTTGTGAAAGCGAAGGCTCGCCTGCTACATCGTTTGCGCGGTCAGCTTCGTACTGCATGTGGGATTCGTTAAATAAGCCAAACACTTTAGTGGCGTCGTCACTTATTGCATCAAAACCGGTTTGATCCATTACGTAAGTGCCATTTGGATATTGCGTTTTCCACTCTGCGGTTAAGTCGCGGTTATCTGTTCGATCCCCTTCAACAGCACTTACTGCATCGGCTGAATTAAACGCGGCATCTTTTGGTAAAAAGTGACGACGACCGCCGCCCATTACTACGTCAATACCGTCTACATCAACACCACTAAAGCGTGCTTCTAAGTTGGCTTCAAAGTTAACTAGTTGCGATGCAATGTCTTCACACGTTGCAGCACTTTCTGGCATATCGGAGATATCTTCCCAATTACGCTCTGCCGATTTAGCATACGTTGCAGCTGGTGTTGCGTGAGTAATACGCGCTGTAGAAATAATCCCTGTTGCTTTGCCTGCAATTTCAGCAAGCTCTAACGAGGTAACAAGTTCGTGCCCTTTGCCTGATGCACAATTACCACGTTCAACCGCCTCATCTATACCAATAACGCCTGCGTCGGTTTTAACACCCGATGCCATTGCGGTCATAGTGCCTGCCGAATCTGGCGTTTGCGCATCTACGTTGTATGTTTTTACAAAGCCTGAAAAAGGCATAGTTTCAAAGCTTAACTGGTGATCTTCACCCATTTCGCCCTCTAACTGACCCGCTAAAATACGTGCTGCGGTTATGGTAGAAATACCCATACCATCGCCAACAAATAAAATTACGTTTTTAGCTTTGCCTGATTCAGTAACAATGTTGCTACTGGCTGTTTGTGCAGCACCTAATTTTGTTTGTGCTTCACTAAACCACGTATTGCTAGTGAGCGAGGCTAACTGCTCGGTAGTTAACGACGTTGCAGGTGCATTACACACTAAATTAGTTGAATTAACTTCGTCGCTATCTAGCACGTCGTTATTATTGATATCTGCGCCTACTTGCGTCTCTACACCACCATTAATACACTGCTCAGAGCCCACTGCAATAGCGTTATCTACTGCGATAATATTATTTTCATTTTTGTTATCGTCACTCGAGCAACCTGCTAGCGCGACCATTACTGCCAAAGAAAGTACCGTTAATTTGTTCATGTTAGCCGCCATTATTGCTGAGTTAGTTCAAGAGCTTGATTAATTAAATGAAATACAACGTTTTGTTCAATTACGCCCTGTGCTAGCTGAGCACCAGGACCTTTAGCATGTAAAGATATGTCTTCACCTGCGTGTGTTTCTGAACCCATTGGTACGGTTGCTTCTTGGTGAAAACCTGGGGTTGTTGTATCAACGCCATTTAGCTCAACACGCCCTGCTACAGCAGCACTTGTGTAGCTTGCATCAGCATCAGTCTCGTCGCCTAAGTTTCTAAAGCCTAAACCATTTGCGTAACCGACTGTGGTGTACGGCATATCGTCGGCGGCTAAGCTTGGTGTTGTTTCGCCTACTGCAACTACCTGACCTAAAATTGGATTACCACGCTTAGGGTAGCCTGCAATAGTAAATACATGGCTGTGATCGGCGGTTACTAAAATAAGGGTTTCTTCTGGGTTGGTGTTATCTACCGCTGCTTGCACGGCTTTAGCAAACTCAATGGTGTCGTTAAGCGCGTTGTACGCATTACCCGCGTGGTGCGCGTGGTCAATTCTTCCCGACTCAACCGTTAAGAAAAATCCGTTATCGTTTTTACCAAGCACTTCAATTGCTTTAGTGGTCATATCGGTAAGTGAAGGCTCGCCCGCTACATCGTTTGCACGGTCAGCTTCGTACTGCATGTGGGATTCGTTAAATAAACCAAATACTTTAGTGGCGTCGTCTGCTATTGCATCAAAGCCTGTTTGATCCATTACGTACGTAGCATCTGGGTATTGTGTTTGCCACTCAGTCACTAGGTTGCGCTCGTCTGTACGGTCGCCTTCTATAGCGCTTACTGCATCTGTTGAGTTAGCTGTTTCGTCTTTTGGTAAAAAGTGACGACGACCGCCACCCATTACAAAATCAAGACCGTCTACGTCGGTCCCTACAAATCGTGCTTCTAGGTTTTTTTCAAAGTTAACCAGTTGCGATGCAATGTCTTCACAGCCGCCCGTTACGGCATCTTCTGGCATATCTGATACGTCTTCCCAGTTACGGTCAGCCGATTTAGCATATGTGGCAGCAGGAGTTGCATGAGTAATACGTGCTGTAGAAATAATACCGGTAGATAGCCCTTTAATTTCAGCCAATTCGGTCGCGGTAATTAGCTCGTTACCTGCCACTGTTGAACACACGCCACGTTCAATATCTTCATCTACACCAATAACGCCCACATCGGTTTTTACACCCGAAATAATAGCCGTCATCGTGCCTGCTGAATCAGGAGTTTGTGCATCTACGTTATACGTTTTAACTTGTGCAGAGTATGGGAACTCTTCAAAACTTAAATAACCTTCTTCGCCAGATTGGTTATTACGCTGCCCTTGTAAAATGCGCGCGGCGGTAAGTGTAGAAATACCCATGCCATCGCCCACAAATAAAATGACGTTTTTAGCTTTAGTGGCTTGTGTAGCCTGCGCTTGTGCTGTTTTTGTTGTTAGTTTAGTTTGCGCAGCGCTATACCAGCTGCTGTCTTTTTGACTTTGCGGTAGTACATCAGCATGGCTAACTGCGCTAAACGCAAATGTTAGCGCGATTGCCGCAGCGACTTTTTTAATTTTCATCCGTAATTCCCATTGTTTAGTGGTTATTTTTTGAAATGTGTAAACACAAAAAAGATCAACCGCTGCACTATAGAAAACAGATGTGACTGATAAAGGTAATTTTGATGAAAGTAAGGTGACTAAACTATTACAAAAATAAGTCACAAAAAAAGCGCAACGTGTTAAACGTTGCGCTTTTAAGGGAAATTATTGAGGGAGTTATTTAAAATCTGGCGAAAATGCTATATCTAACCCAGAGCCCCTGTACATGAAACCACTACTACCTTTGCCGGACAGTTAAATTCGTCAACTTCAGCTTTAGTGTAAGTAGTATCACCGGTACTACGGGTAAATTTAATCGAGTAATTGTATTTATAACACTGAAAAACGAGTGGCAAACCCAGTGAAAAAACAATCCATCAAGTAATGTGGTTACTCCACCTGAGATTAAAATGAATAAGGACGATTTTTAAACATAATATGCAGTTTGCCTCAATAAGAAATTACTGCGGTAGCTCACGTTTAATCAAGAAACGCAAATATGCGTAAAAGGCTTCACCTATGATATAACTACAAGTGGATTAAATTTAATGGTAAATAACAATGAGTAACTCTATGTTTGATCACAAATTAAGTAGCCCAAGCTTGGATTTTCAACCACTCTACTTACAAGTGGCTGATAGTATAAAACAACTCATTGTTAAACGGCATTGGTTGCCCGGCGAGGCTTTACCAAGCGAATTTCGCCTTGCTGAAGAATTTAACGTAAGCCAAGGTACTGTTCGTAAAGCGCTTAATTTATTAACCGACAATAAAATAGTAACTCGCCGCCAAGGCGTTGGTACGTTTGTATCAGAGCATACCTCGCAAGATGCCTTATTCAGGTTTTTTCCGTTACAAGCCGACGGTAAAAGTGACAACTCACCAAAGGCAGAACTGCTATCGGTTGAGCTTTGTGCAGCGCCTGCTGAAGCTATAAAGGCTTTGCAGCTAAATAAAAAAGACAAGGTTACTAAGCTTGTTCGCAGACGCATTCTCGATAACGAATTTTGCATGAGCGAAACTATATACCTACCGCAAAGCTACTTTCCTGATATACATAAAAGTAGTGATATACCGCACACACTATATCATTACTATCAGAGTAAATTTAACCAAACGGTACACAAAACCCAAGACAGTATTAAAGCCGTACTTGCTACAATAGATGATGCAAAAATGCTTGCTATAAAAGCAGGCGATCCACTGCTGTTAGTATCGCGCATTACCGAATCAATCGAAGGTAAGCGTATTGAATACCGCCTAAGTAAATGCCGTAGCGATCACTATCATTACCAAATTGAGCTCGACTAGTTAAACGTACTTAAACTACCAATTAGCAATCTTAGCGCGTAACCATTAAATATTTTTTAAAGGCACCATAATGAATTAGGTGGTGCACTTCCAATTAGAATCTATGAAGCCTCACCTTGATGGCTTTCTGCAGGCTTTCCATCCACTAATCAGCCGCTTTGCTGTAAACGCAGCATGATTCACTTATTACATAACGCATCTTCGAGATAAATGCCTATTGAAATAATTAAGTACCCTCCTTCCAGTAGGGGTCTATTTATTAAGCTTAGAGTAATAATATTGTGTACAAACGGTATGAAAACTAATTTAGGAAAACTAACCGAAGTAGGTATGAAACCCATTATTTTAATTGTGGCTGAAACACTTTGGATTGCGTTATTAATACTTGGATTTGTAATTTGGAGCTAAAGAATTACATTATTTAGGGTATATCTCAAAAAAATTTAGTAGGTAATTAGGTCATGTTTTAACCAATTAAAAGCTGTGTTTTGCCTACTTTAAAACTACGCACAAAAACAGGCTTAACGTATTGATTAAACAAAGCTTACCTTTATTTTAAAAGTATAAAATATCATCTTAATCATAACTAGTTAGTTAAAAAAACAACAAACAAATAAAGTACTTACTCTAAAATAAATTTACAATAGGGCTTGGTATATACTTTAATTTACTGTTATCCTGCCTCGCATCGGGTTGACAGAAAACCCTATTTATTTGTAAGTACCACGTTGTTTTAGTAATAATCCTTCGCGTTATCCTCAGTTAAATGTATGTTTTCTTCCTGTTAAATTGCCTAATTTAAGGCGCACTTTTATTAATCCTTAGGATACTATTATGTCTACAACTACAACTGGTACAGTTAAATTTTTCAACGAAGCAAAAGGTTTTGGTTTCATCGAGCAAGAATCTGGTCCTGATGTTTTCGCACATTTCAGCGCAATCTCTGGCGACGGTTTTAAAACTTTAGCTGAAGGCCAACGTGTACAGTTTACTGTTACTCAAGGTCAAAAAGGCCCACAAGCTGAAAACATCGTTAGCATCTAATTGCTACACAATTTAATGGGTTAGCAATAACCCATTTTGAATACTAGTTTGAAAGAAGTTTTGTTTTATTTGTTAGTACCCCGTTGTTTTAGTAATAATCCTACGCGATATCCTCAAGTTAACTATTTTTTCCGGCTCAATCGCCTCTTTTCAGGCACCCTTATATTAATTTTTTAGGATACATATTATGTCTAATACAACTACTGGTTCAGTAAAATGGTTTAACGAAGCAAAAGGTTTTGGTTTTATCGAGCAAGAATCTGGCGCAGACGTGTTCGCACATTTCAGCGCGATCTCTGGCGACGGTTTTAAAACTTTAGCTGAAGGCCAACGTGTACAGTTTACTGTTACTCAAGGTCAAAAAGGCCCACAAGCTGAAAACATCGTTAGCATCTAATGGCTATACAATTTAATGGGTTAGCAATAACCCATTAATATACTTATCTATATAATTTTTAGTCAAATATCGTCAAAATCCCCTTCTATACATATTTTCCAAGCGCCATCTCATTTGTATCCGCAACTTATTAATTAGTGCATTTTTAAACACATTTACTACTATCTCTCTTGAGCGAAAGCTTTGTATTGCCTACAATAGCGCATACTTCATTCAATATAGAATATGACCATGAACGACACTACCGCAAAACCTGCTTTACCAGATCGCCTTTCTATTAACCCACGCAGCCCACATCATGTGGAAGAAGTTTTTGAACACGATATTGGTATCACGTTCAACGGCAAAGAGCGTTTTGATGTTGAAGAGTACTGCATCAGCGAAGGTTGGATAAAGTTTGCATCTCCAAAAGGGCTTGATCGTCGCGGACAACCACTTTTACTTACAAGAAAAGGCACTGTTGAAGCCTTTTATAAGTAAGCTAATACTACTTACTAAAAAGCGACACCATATTGGGTAGTCGCTTTTTTTGTGCCCTTTTAATAGGTTGAGCTTTTTTCATGCCCAACCTGATGAAGTTTCATTATGATTTTTTAAAAAATATGTTTGAATAGCGCCACATTATTTAGACATATAGAAGTCCATAAGTGAAAAAGGTAACAATTTTAGATGGCGGCATGGGACGTGAACTTAAGCGCATTGGCGCACCGTTCTCACAGCCACTGTGGAGTGCACAGGCACTTATAGATGCTCCTCAATATGTAGCACAAGCTCACCAAGGTTTTATAGATGCTGGCGCTGAAATAATTACGGTTAATAGTTATGCCTGTGTGCCCTTTCATTTAGGTGAAGAACGCTACGAAAACCAAGGTGCATTACTCGCAGAGCAAGCGGCGCTTATTGCTAAAGAAGTAGCTCAAAACGCTAAACAAAGTGTATTAGTTGCAGGGTCATTACCCCCTGCATTTGGTTCATATCGCCCCGATTTATTTGAAAGTAAACGTGCCTTTACTATTTTAAATACCTTATACAATGCACAAAATCCCCATGTAGATTTATGGCTTGGCGAAACAATATCGAGTATTGAAGAAGCGCAAGTAATGGCAGGCGTACTTAAAGGCTCAACTAAGCCATGTTATTACGCATTTACTCTAAGTGACGAAGTAACTGAGCAAGCAACACTTCGTTCTGGAGAGCTGGTAACCGATGCCATAACGGCACTACTTGAGCAGCAAAACATTGCAGGTATTTTCTTTAATTGCTCTATCCCGGAGGTTATTGAGCAAGCACTGCGTGATACTAATAACGTATTAATTAAGCAAAATAAAAAAGTATCGTTAGGCGCATTTGCTAACAGCTTTACTCCTATTTCAAGTGCTCACAAAGCAAATGAAGCAGTGCAAGACTACCGTGATTTATCTCCTAACGAGTATCTGGAATTTGCAAAACAATGGCATAGCCTTGGCGCAAATATTATTGGTGGTTGCTGCGGAATTAATCCAAGCCATATCGAAGCACTCGTGCAATGGAGAAACGCCATTGAAAAACCTTAACTTTGAGCTGGCTATTCCTGCAATTACATTAGTGATTACCTTATTAGTTATCTCAACTTTATATCCAGAGCAATCACAATTATTAGCAAGTAACGCCATGCATTTTGTTACAGGCTGGTTTGGTTGGTTAGTAGAGCTTGTGAGCTTGGCTTTAGTTGGTTTTTTATTTTGGTTAGCTTTTTCAAAGTACGGATCTATTAGGTTAGGTGAAGAAAAAAAAGAGCACTCTAACTTTTCGTACGGCGGTATGATTTTTACCGCAGGTGTAGGTGCTTCTCTTATATATTGGGGAATTGGTGAGCCGATGTATTATTTGCAATCGCCACCACTTTTTGCCGAACCAAATAGCTACGCAGCAGCAGCTTGGTCTGTTACTTATTCTATTTTTCATTGGGGCGTGACTGGCTGGGCCATTTACTGCTTTCCGGCAATTCCGTTTGCGTACGCGTTTTACGTACAAAAAAAGCGTACTTTAAGACTTTCAACGCTTTGCGAACCGGTAGTAGGTAGCAATCCTATTATTACTAAAGCAATTGATTTACTTGCAATTTTTGGCACCCTCGCAGCTTTTGCAAGCTCGCTGGCGCTTACCGTATCTTTATTAAGTACTGGCGTTTCTGCATTATTAGGAATTAAAAACAGCTTATTACTCCAAGGCAGTATTATTTTATTATTTGTTTTAATGCTTGTTGCGGTAATGCTTGTTGGCTTTAAAAAAGGCATTAGTAAAGTGTCCGACTATACGGTTGTAGCAGCAATATGCTTTGCCTTATTTGTATTACTTGTGGCTGACTCTCAGTTTATTTTAAATAACTTTACCGACTCAATAGGTGTCATGCTTGATAACTTTTTTAGAATGTCACTTTGGACCGACCCAGTTCAAAAAAGTGGTTTTTCGCAATCGTGGACTCAATACTATTGGTTTTGGTACTACGCTTATTTAATTATGATGGGCCTTTTTATTACCCGCATTTCGCGTGGACGTACTATTAAAGAAGTTATTTTGTACACTATCTCGATGGGTTCACTCGGCTGTGCATTCTTTATATCAATCTTTGGTGGTTATGCAGTATGGGCACAATTAATTGGTGGCTTACCTGTTCAACAATGGATGAGCGAAGGCGGTTTAACGTTTGCAGTAGTTTCACTAATTCAAACTCTACCATCGGGTAATATTGGCTTAGTATTATTTTTGATTATTCAATTTTTTTTAATGCTAACGACTATGTCAAGCGCAAGCGTTGCCACCGCTATGTTGACAACTAATAAGCTAGAACTAAATGGCGACCCCGATCATAAAGTTAAGCTCCTATGGGCTGGTGCAATTGCACTCATTAGTTTTAGCGTATTTTTATGCGGTGGTGGAATAGATACCATTAAGTCACTCTGCGTTGTAGCTGGCCTGCCAATGATGTTTATTTACATGATTTTAGTAAAGCAATTAATGATGCAGCTAAAGGGTGTGAATCAAATAAAAACACTTGAGCAATATGAGAGTATAAATTCCGAAACAGTTAAAGTGAATTAGTAACATTTTAAGGCCTCATATTATGAGGCCTTATTTACTATTACTGAGCATGTTACTACAGCATGAAAGAGGTCGCCTTTTAAAACAAAGAAGCCTTAGTATTTAAAATAAATCAGTATTAATTTAGCCGACGAGAGCCATACCACCAGCAACAACTAAGCGTTAAACCATTTGATCCAATTTGCTACCTGAACACGGGCATTTTTCGTCATTTTGCTTAAGGCATTGCTGATAATTAAACCAATGGGCCACAGCAATAAAAGCCGAGCCTATTAAGGTTAGTGCTTTTTCGGCTATTTCATGCCCTAGTAATACTGCGCATATCATAAAGGCTAGCCCAATAACGCCGCAGGCCATATAACGTAAACGTTTATGCTTTTTACAGCCTAAGCTTAATGCCAATAAACTGGTTGGCAGTACCGCCGCAAGAATCCATAAATGAAATTGTTCACTATCTATTTGCAGTACGGCAAAGCTTGGTAATAACGCTAAAATAACCGGGGTTGCAAAACAATGCGCTGTGCACATTACCGATAACCCTATTGCCATACGATCCATAACTCTTTGACTCGACTCCATTATTTCCTCTACTAAATCAGTGTCTCCACTCAAAAACGTTACTTTTAAGGAGACATTTTAATAACATCAGTTAATTACTGTTGATATATTATAACATTACTCGCATAATTGATATAATATAACATCTAACAAGGTAGTCAAATGAAACGTAGATCACAATTAGCTGTTCTCATAGCAGCTTTATTGCCGGCTAGTGTGCTGGCATCCACAATAGAAGGCGTTGTTTTAAACAACAAAGGTAAAGTAGTTACCAATGCAACGATAGAAGTTGAAGGCTCAGACCTTAAAGTAACCACCAATGAAAACGGTAAATTTGTTATAACAGAACTAAAAAATGGCTTAAAAGAGCTTCACGTTGTAGCCCCTGGTTATGCGCATCTTCATCGCGATATAACAATAACTAATGATGAAAACCAATCGGTTACTTTTAACTTAAAGCGCTCACCTATTGAAGTTATTGATATTGAAGCAACCCCTATTCATATGTCGGCAATGGAATCTGCATCGCCTGTTAGTGTTTTATCTGGCGAACAACTAAGGCGCCAACAAGCCGCAACCCTTGGCGATAGCCTTGAAAAACTCCCAGGCGTTAATACAAATTTTCACGGAAAAGTAGCCAGCACACCTATTATTCGTGGCTTAAGCGGCCCGCGTGTACTCATTACTCAAAATGGCCTTGATGTAAGTGATGTATCGCGCGTTGGCCCCGATCACTCTGTTGCATCGGAGGCGTCTACCGCACAACAAATTGAAGTATTACGCGGCCCTGCAACGCTGTTTTATGGCAGTGGCGCAATTGGTGGTGTGGTTAATGTAGTAGATAACCGCGTACCTACCGACAGCACCACGCGTGGTGAATGGAACCTAGAACATAACTCGGTAGATAACCAAAAAGTGGCCTCGTTTAATACCACCACAGGTACCGATTCATTTGCTTTTTACGCCGATGCGTTTTGGCGTGAAGCCGATGACTACGAGGTACCGGTAGCTGCTGATATAGATAGCGACGGTGAAGAGCATAGTGGCGATTACAAAGTTGAAAACAGTAATGAAGAGTCTGACGGTTTTACTGTAGGCGCTAGCTATTTAATGGATAACGGATTTGTTGGCTTAGCAGTGGAGCAATTTAATCGTCAATACGGTATTCCGGGCCATACGCACGGCGAGGAAGAAGAGGAAGAGCATAGCGACGAAGAAGAAAGCGTATTTGCTGATTTAGAGCAAACTAAAGTGCAATTATTAGGTGAGTACAACCTAGATAATAAATGGCTAAACAAAGTTAACCTGCGCGCTGGCCATACCGACTACGAACACGCTGAAATTGAAGGTGGCGCTGTAGGCACTACCTTTAAAAACGAAACAAACGAATTACGTATAGACCTACTGCATAACCAATTTAGCGAATGGAATGGCGGTATTAGCTTTCATTACAAGCAAAGCGATGTTGAAGCACTAGGTGAAGAGGCCTTTACGCCTCCATCTAAAACCGAAAGCTTTGCTGTAGCGTTAATGGAAGAAAGGCACTTTGGGGATTTTTTAGTGCAGTTAGGTGGGCGTATTGAGCGTGTAACAATTAAAGCAGGCGACGTATTACTGCCAAATATTGACGCTCACGCACACGATGAAGCGCAAAAAACCGACGAGCATAATCACGACCACGAAGAAAGCGCAGAAACCATTCGCGTATTTGACGTAGAGCATGAATTTACACCAATCAGTTTATCAGCAGGCGTAGTGTGGGATTTTACCCCTAACTATAATTTAGGGCTGTCGGTATCGCGCTCTGAACGTGCGCCCTCTGCCTCTGAGTTGTTATCGTTTGGGCCGCACATTGGTACTGGCACATACGAAGTAGGCGCACTATTTGATTTAGATGAAGGCGGCCATTTGGGTTTATCTGATCAAGCAATAGATCTGGAAACAGCCAATAATATCGATTTAACCCTACGTAAAACTCAAGGCGATGTTGGCTTTATTTTAAATGCCTTTTACAACCAAGTAGATAACTACTATTACCAAATAGACACTGGTTTATACGCACAAAGTGGCCACGACCATGGCGATGAAGGAGAAGGCGCTGACGAGCACGACCATTCATCAGAGCTACCCGTTTATTTATTTAAAACAGACGACGTAATTTTACAAGGTTTTGAAGCGCAAATTGCGTGGCAATTAACCGATGAGTTTAAAGTAGATTTATTCTCTGATTACGTGCGTGCACGCCTTAAAGACGGCGGCGATTTACCCCGTACACCACCGCTTCGTTTTGGTAGCGAGTTAAGCTATCAAACAGATAAACTCAGTGCGCATATTCACGTTACTCGCTATCAAAAGCAAGACCGCACAGCCCCACAAGAAACAGCCACAGACGGCTACACATTGGTTGATGCAAGCATCTCTTACGACCTTTCAGTATTAAACCAAGATATGTCTGTTTACCTGCGAGGCAGTAACTTAACAGATACAGAAGCACGCGTGCACAGCTCGTTTGTAAAAAATATAGCACCACGTCCAGGGCGTAGCTTTGCGCTAGGTATTCGCGGTTATTTTTAAGCATTAAAAAATTATAATTAAAGGAAATAAACATGAAAAAACTATACAAATTAAAGCTTATTGCGCTGGCCATTAGCACTACATTTATTACAGCCTGTGGCGATGCCCAGACCAATATTGTAGAAAAAGACCCTATTGTTGTAGAAGACGAGCACGATCATGACGATGATGATCACGACCATGATGATGGCTACACAATTGATTCATTAGGCAGATTAGCTGTGCTTGCAGGCAACAGCAACGAAGCCAGCTTTTATGACCTAGATGACAACACTTTACTTGAAACATTTACCCTGACGAATGATTCAAACACGCTATCGTCATCACCTGATTTTCGTTATGCCGTTATTGCAAGCCGCGCACAAGATTACTTAGGTTTTATTGATGGTGGTTTATGGCGTGAAGACCACGGCGAGCATTTACACGACTATGAGCAAAGCCCAGCGGCTAGCAGTTATGAGCTAACAAGCGGCAGCCGCCCTACTCACCTTGTAAAACACGATGGCCAATTAGCTGTTTTTTATGATGGTGATGCAGACTCAGGCACGGTTGCCTCTGTTGAAGTATTAACAGATAACGACATAACCAGCGCAACAGCAACACTACCGGGTATTAGCTACGATATTAATATGCACGGCGTAGCAGAGCCTCGCGGTGAGCATTTATTATCAACACTTCGCCGTGATGACAGCGAAAGCACATCAGTTGCTAAAGTACTGCCAGACCAAGTAGGTGTTTATCATTTTCATGATGGTGAATATGAGCTAGAACAAACCTTAGAGCTGACGTGCCCTGATTTACACGGCGCGGCACAAAACCACGACTACGTAGTATTTGGCTGTAGCGATGGTGTGTTATTAGCCCACCAGCACGATGATGAATACGAAGCTGAAAAAATAGTGAACATTGCAGCCGTTGGCGATTTACGCATTGGTAGTATTTATGGCCACGAAGATAGCGAGACCTTTATTGGCGTAGCGTCTGGCCATGGTGGCGGCGAAGCCGTAATTGTCACTATTAACCCAGCAACAGCACAAATGGAAGAACTAGAGTGGCAACTAGCCGATGGCGCAAGTGCTGTGTCGTACTCTTTTTCTGCCCATGGCGAGCACTTTTTAATATTAGACAGCTTGGGCTTTTTAAATGTATTTAGCGCACACGACCATGATGGCGAAATGCATTGGGAGCTTGAAGGCCAAGTTGATATTACTCAAGCAGACGTAACCACAATGCCCGAAGGAATGAGCTTTAGTATGACAGTGGCGCAAAATGGTCAGTTTGCTTACGTTGCAGACCCGGTTGCTCAGCACGTTGTGCAAGTACACCTTGAAGACTTAGAAATTGAAAGTGAGCTAGAGCTTACTTTTGCTCCTAGTGCAATTACTTGGTTGGGTATTGCGCAAGAGGAGGAAGAAGACGATCACGACCATTAAGTTGTATTAGTTCAGACAAGATCTGACACATCAACTTGAAAAAGTGAGAGTTACCCGTTTTGATAAAAGGTGTCGA